>NZ_JAMYTN010000010.1:0-293244 GCF_040322455.1 Mesorhizobium sp. M0139 | reverse complement strand
AACACGGCGGTGCCGGACACCAGCTGCGGCTTCTTCTTCAGCAGATTGCCGGCGAGGAAATCGAGCGGGATTTCGTTGCGCCGGGTCTTGTCGAACAGATAGCGGCTGCCGCGCACCCAGGTCCACATCGCCAGAACGATGGTGAAGGCCACCGCAAGCGACGCCCAGCCGCCCTCGAACACCTTCACGATGTTGGAGGCAAAGAAGCCGATGTCGATGAAGGCGAACACCGCCGTCATCGCCACCGCCACCCACAGGCGCCATTTCCAAATGCGCGTCATGACGACGAACAGCAGCACCGTCGTCACCAGCATGTTGCCGGTCACCGAGATGCCATAGGCCGAGGCCAGCTTGCTCGATTCGCCGAAACCGACCACCAGCAGCATCACCGCCAGCGCCAGCAACAGATTGACACGTGGCATGTAGATCTGGCCCGACTGCCGTTCCGAGGTGTGCAGGATTTCGAGACGCGGCAGCATATTGAGCTGCACCGCCTGCCTGGTCAGCGAGAAGGCGCCGGAGATCACCGCCTGGCTGGCGATAACCGTCGCGGCGGTTGCCAGCACCACCATCGGGATCAGCGTCCAGCCTTCGTTCATCTCGAAGAATGGGTGGCCGACGTGACCGTTCTTCGCCAGCACGAAAGCGCCCTGCCCAGCATAGTTGAGCAGCAGGCAGGGAAACACGATCCACAGCCAGGCGACCACGATGGGCCTGCATCCGAAATGGCCGAGATCGGCATAGAGTGCTTCGGCGCCGGTGACGGCGAGGAAGATGGCGCCGATGGTCACGAAAGCGACGTCGGGCGAATGGATCAGGAAGGCGACGATGTAGTGCGGGCTCACCGCCCACAGGATTTCTGGATCGGCGATGATGTGGTTGAGACCGGAAAGGCCAATTGCCAGGAACCATACGGCGGTCACCGGGCCGAACACCAATCCCACCCCGCCGGTGCCAAAGCGCTGCACCGCGAACACCATGGCCAGGATGACCAGTGTCAGCGGCACCACATAGGGCTGGAAGGTCGGCGTGACGACGTTCATACCCTCGACAGCCGACAGCACCGAAATCGCGGGCGTGATGACCGCGTCGCCGAAAAACAGCGAGGCGCCGACGATGCCGATGCCCAGGATCACCGCCGACCGCTTGGGGAAACTGCCGCGCGCTAGCGCCATCAGCGACAGCACGCCGCCCTCGCCGCCGTTATCGGCGCGCAGCACGAACATGATGTACTTGATGGTGACGATGATAGTCAGCGACCAGATGATCAGCGACAGCACGCCGAGGATATCGCCGCGCTCGGCGACATTGCCGCCCGACGACGCCACCAGCGCCTCACGGAACGCGTAGATCGGGCTGGTGCCAATATCGCCATAGACAACGCCGAGCGCGCCTAGCATCAGCACCTTGGGGCTTTGCTGTTCGATTGCCGGATGGCTCGACTGTTCGACGGGTTCTGCCTCGCTACCGGTATTGGTAAGGACCATGGACGACACTCCGATAAGGGGCGGCCCTCTACCTTTGCTGCACTGCAATATCAAGTGCCGCGACGTAATGGCTCCGGATGCGGACCGCATTTGTTGCCGCACCGGCGGATTGTCTCATACGAAACCACGATCCCGCTCCCGGGCCATTTCCTCGACGAGACACAGGCTCAAGGGGACCTGAAGGAGGGCCAGACCGGATGGGCGATGATCTGCGGCAGGAAACGATGGCGCTGCTTGTAGCTGACGGCATATCTTTCTCCTTTGTGTGTCTGCCAGACGAGCGGGCGGGCACGGAAGTGGTCGCGCTCTGGCTGCCAGACATACTCGTCCAACCTGATGAAAACCTGACTTGTACACCCAGCCCAAACAGGTGCGAGGGGTCGGTTATTACCAAAGGCTCTGAGGGCTGATTCTCTAGGGTTTCCGCCCAGATTGATCCGTGCCCCTTGTTGTGTTCCGCCCCGGGTTGATCGGAGGCTCCAACTCCTGAGAAGGTGGAACCATGACAAGCAAGGCGACCAACAAGTTCTCTCCCGAGGTCCGGACCCCCCGCGGTGCGGCTGGTTCTGGATCACGAACGCGAGCATACGTCGCGCTGGGCGGCGGTTTCATCGATCGCCGCCAAGATCGGCTGCAAGAAAGCCGAGCGTGACGGCGGCGTGCGCGCCGGAGTTCCCACGGATGCTGCGACGAAACTGAAGGCTCTGGAACGCGAGAGCCGCGAGCTTCGCAGGCCAACGAGAGCAGGGCTTCCGCGTATTTTGCCCAGGCGAAGCTCGACCGCCGGTTCAGGCCACGATCGCGTTCATCGACGATCACCGCAAGGCGCATGGGGTTGAGCCGATCTGCAAGGTGCTGCCGATCGCCCCGTCGACCTACCACGACCATGTCGCCAAGCGCGTCGACCCCTGCCGGCTGTCGGCTCGGGCAAGATGGGATACAGCCTCGAAGCATGAGGTCCGACGGTTTGAGGCGAACTTCCGCGTCTACGGCGTTCGCAAGGTCTGGCGGCGGTTGCGTCGCGAGGGCTTCGACGTCGCCCGCTGCACGGTTGCCCGCTTGATGAAGGCCATGAGCCTCGAAGGCATCGTCCGCCGATCCGCACTACGGTGAGCGACAAGGCCGCACCTTGCCCTCTCGACCACGTCAACCACCAGTTCCACTGCTCCGCGCCGAACATGCTGCGGGTCTCCGACTTCACCTGCGTCGCGACCTGGACGGGCTTCGTCTATGTCGCCTTTGTCATCGACACCTATGCCCGTCGGATCGTCGGCTGGCGGGTGAGCCGGACGGCGCATGCAGCCTTCGTTCTCGATGCCCTGGAACAGGCTCTCGATGATCGGCGGCCCGTGCGGGGAGGCGGGCTCATCCATCACAGCGATAGAGGCAGCCAAGGCGGATTCAACCGGATCGTCGCAACACCGGCATCATACTGTCCCCCAAGGAGTTGGTCGAGGAGTTCGGCAGGTGTTTTCCAGCCGAGCGTTTTGCGCGGTCTTGTGTTGATAGCATGGGCGACTGCGTCCAGTTCCCGGGCTGTGTGCCGACTGAGATCCGTGCCCTTTGGAAAGTACTGTCTCAGCAAGCCGTTGGTGTTTTCGTTGGAGTCTCGCTGCCACGGGCTTGGGGATCGCAGAAGAAAATCTCGAGCCCGGTGTCGATGCGCAGGTCGGCTGCTGCGCCATTTCCGCTCCATGGGCCCAAGTCAGCGACTGACGCAGTTGCTCGGGAAGTTTGCCCATGGATCGGGCTATGGCTCTGCGGACTGCTTCAACGCCGTGGCCGGCAAGTGGTGGACCGTTCTTGATGCGCAGGCTCTGCTGATAGCCATTGCATGCGCGGCAGGTGAAGCACGCATTGTGAAGCGTGAACTTCGTTCCACGAGCGTACCGATCGCCTAGCTTCCGAGGCCAAGGATGAGGTCGCCTTCCCAATGTCCGGGGACAGCCCGATCGGCAATTTCGGCCGGACGGTCGCTTATTATAAGGGCGTCTCCAATGAAGGACTTGTTGCGAACTCGGGCCCGTTCGCGCGGTACGCGCGTTCGGGCGGTACGCGCAACGCTCGGCCTGAACGCAGACATGCGGTCAGTCCTCGGCGCAATGCTCCGCGTCCTTGAATGTACAAGGACTGATAGATCGTCTCGTGGCTGATCCGCATGGTTTGATCCTCTGGGTAATCGATCTGAAGCCGATTTAGCGATCTGCTCGGGGCTCCAGGTTGCCGACCACCTCCGGCTCTGTCGTTTTTTCCACACCCACCTTGGGGCCCTCGAATGAGGCGCCATTGGGGTTGGTGACTTTGCCGGCCAAGCGCTCCTCAACATATTCACGCAGAGCCGGATTGACCGCCAGCTTGCCAGGAGGCCGGCGGGACTCACGATCGGCGTGCCATTGGGCGGCACTGGCCGGTAATCCAGATTGCCGCTACGCGTCGCGGCATTGCGCCTGACCTCCCGCGAGATTGTGCTCGGCGGCCGACCTAGCTTACGAGCAATGGCCCGGATGCCGATCCCCTTGGCAAGCTCAAGCGCAATATCCTCGCGCTCCCGAAAGAAAGATATCGCCCCGAAGGCGGCTTCGCCCACGGCGCCAAATGCGTTGGCGGCATCCCTCCTGTACTCCGAAACCAGCGCGGACCAAGAGGCGTTGATGTACCGGCATCCAGTGCGGCCTCCTCGCTCGAATGTCCCAAGGCAATAGCTTGCCAGAACCGGAAGCGATTCTCACGCTGCCAGGCAGGCGGACGCCCGGGCGAATCCAGCTTCTTTCGAGTGCACCGATCTAAGCGCGTTGGTGAACCGTCATTGCCACCTCCAATCCCTTGGTGTCGCGACGACCGGTTGAATCCGCCCAATACGTCAGCATTCGATACACCGAGCGCTTGGCGGAGGCCGGCGTCGAACCCTCGGTGGGCAGTGCCGGCGACTCTTTCGATAATGCTCTCGTCGAAACGATCAACGGTCTTTACAAGGCCGAGGTGATCCATCGACGCGGACCCTGGCGCTCATTTGAGGCCGTCGAGTTCGCCACGCTCGAATGGGTCGACTGCTTCAACAATCGCCGGCTGCTGGAGCCCATCGGCAACATCCCGCCGGCCGAAGCCGAGGAACGCTACTACGCCATGTTGGATGAACCAGCCATAGCCGCGTAACTCAAACGAAACGGCCTCCGGAAAGCCCGGGGCAGTTCACATCGCATTTGATGCCAGCTTCATCGTATTTTCTTCGGCTTGGACGGGCACTTGGCAGACCCACAGAGCTGGGAACCCTTTGCCATACTACAACTGTAACATCATATCGGTTTAGCAGGTCAAGCTTCGGTGGTAACCTCTGGGTAGAATAACTACTTTGGAGGCGAGCAATGGATCGCGATAACAAACGGGCACGCGCAGCTGCAAGATCATCTCAAGGCGTGGGGAGCAGTAGCCTCCGTGACGTTCCAGAGGGGCCATTGAGCGATGTTGCAGAACGGCTGGTAACCGCTAACCCGCGCGATACAGCGCGAAATCTTGGGGGCTTCAAAGGCCTCGGGACGCACGAGCGAACAGCCGTTCGGGGCACTCAACCCGGGCCAGAAACTGACCTCGCGAGATTTGAAAGGCGGACCAATCGGCTTGGACGATCAGCCATCAATCTGGCCGCGACATTAACAGCCGAATTGGGGTACAGCACGGATGACATAGCATTGCAGAAAGTCGGAGCGGCCAGTAATCTAGGTAATTACCTAACGCCAGGGCTGCAAGATGCTATTGTTAATCGCATTGGCAACATGGATCCGCCGTCGCAAGCTCTCGGAACTTATTACGTTGCGCCACACTTCAGTAAGTTTACTGAGGAAAACAAATCTCGCATTCTTGATCAGGCCATTGGATTGGCTTCTTCTGATCCGGATGGCAATGTCAGAAACATGGCATCCAATGCTATTCTCAACATGTATCACCAGTTCGACGCAAATCAACAGGCCCAAGCTCACTCAGTTTTTCCCGGCATGCAAGACATCTTGCCGCACATGCCGCCGCCGCAGCATGCAGCAGAGGAACGGAGTGCGAATCTGGACGGCCACATAGCAGGTATTGAGGCTGCAGTCCGTGATACAGTAGGCCCGCAAACCTCCTATGAACAGCTGCAGCGGGGTGCTCAAGTCGGGCGGTCCATAAGCCAAGCCTACAATCACGCCCGAGAGGACCTAATGGAGGCCACCAGAAGCAGAGATCGCTCCGGCCGTTGATGTCTCGGCCATGGTACAGTGACGCTTTCTCTCCCGAATTCCGTCTACGGCCTTGCCGTTTCCAATTCGCTGGCCGTTGACGTACCTGCTTAGTGTAACTTTCAAAAACCACGTCTGCCGGGTGATGCGCTGCAAGCATCGCACCACCCACTGCGGCATCGATCTGTCGAGCGGCGACATCGCGCGACGCCGGTTCGGTCTCTGAAGCACGCGCAGCATTAGCTACGGCTAATCCGGCAATGGAACAATGCTTTCAACAAAAACGACGCCCCCCAACATAGCCATTAGCATCGCGTGCTCACTCGCCGTGGGCTTCTGTGCGGCAAGTCTTTACGCAACCTTCCGCCACGGCGGCAGCGGCGAGGCTCTGATGGCGTTTGATGTCCGTGCCTTTTGGTTTGAAACGCCCTTCTATTTGGGTTTCGCAACCCCCGTTTTCTATCGGGGCGCGGCTATCGTGCTCTCGACGTCCGCGGTCGTCTTGCTGATTCAGCAGATCGTATTGCGCCGCAAGCTCGAACACCACGGGACGGCTCGTTGGGCTCGAGTGGATGAAATGCGACGCACGGGATATCTGCGACGATACCGTGGCGTGACAGGGCCGGTGTTTGGGAAGACAAGTGGCCCTTTCTGGCCTGGCTACTACCTGACCAATGGCGAGCAGCCTCACAGCCTCATCGTTGCACCGACCCGCGCTGGCAAGGGCGTCGGCATAGTCATTCCAACGCTACTTACATTCAAAGGCTCGGTGATAGCTCTGGACGTCAAGGGGGAGCTCTTTGAGCTCACCTCGAGGGCGCGCAAAGCCGCAGGTGACGACGTGTTTAAATTCGCGCCGCTGGATTCGGAGCGGCGCACAAACTGCTACAATCCGCTGTTGGATCTTATAGCGCTGCCTCCACAGCAGCAATTCACCGAGGCCCGCCGCTTGGCCGCAAACCTGATTACGGCCAAGGGGGAGGGCGCGGAAGGTTTCGTCAGCGGCGCGCGAGATATCTTTGTCGCGGGAATCCTTGCCTGCATCGAGCGGGGCACGCCAACAATCGGCGCCGTCTACGACCTCTTCGCCCAGCCGGGGGAGAAGTTTAAGCTCTTCGCGCGACTCGCCATGGAGACTCAGAACAAAGAGGCACAACGCATCTTCGACGACATGGCGGGGAACGATACGAAAATCCTAACCTCCTACACTTCCGTGCTCGGCGATGGCGGGCTCAACCTGTGGGCGGATCCCGCTGTAAAGGCGGCCACAAGTCGCTCGGACTTTTCGGTCTATGATCTTCGCCGTCGCAGAACGTGCATCTATCTTTGCGTTGGTCCGAACGACCTTGAGGTGATCGCGCCTTTGATACGCTTGTTTTTTCAGCAAATCGTTTCAATTCTGCAGCGGTCGCTGGCCCGCCGGGATGAAAAGCACGAGGTTCTCTTCCTGCTCGATGAGTTCAAGCACCTGGGTAAGCTGGAGGCGATCGAGACCGCAATCACGACTATCGCGGGCTACAAGGGGCGTTTCATGCTCATCATCCAAAGCCTTTCGGCACTGACGGGGGCTTATGGAGAGGCTGGCAAGCAGAATTTTCTCAGCAATACCGGACTGCAAGTGTTCATGGCCACGGCTGATGACGAGACTCCGAACTACATTTCCAAGGCCATCGGTGAATACACGTTTGAAGCCAAATCGATTTCCCACAGCCAGGCGCGAACGTTCGACTGGACCATTCAGAATTCACATCAAGGTGCACCGCTATTGCGTCCCGAACAGGTTCGGCTGCTCGATGACGACTACGAGATTGTTCTCATCAAAGGTCTGCCACCATTAAAATTGAGGAAGGTGCGTTACTTCTCGGATCGCATTCTGAAACGCATCTTTGAACGCCAGACAGGCGCCCTCCCGGAGCCGGCGCCCTTGACGGGAACAGAGGAGGCGCTCTCCGCCGGATCTCAACTCGATGACCCGCTGTGTGAATTGGCGCAGGACTTTGACGATACAGTTTGATGTGAGGCTGGTGTGGACCCCGCGAAAAACTCCATCCCGTGTAACAGCTTTGTCGCAGGTGCAGGACGCCGGCTTGGAAGAGGGGCAAGCGGGCAAAGCCCGGCGAGTGGGCTTTGAGCAGCACGTGTCCGAGGCGCCCCGGCCGCTGTTCGATGGTCGAGCTGACGAGCCGCCAACCAATCCAGAGGAGCTTCTGCGACTGGAACAGGGGGTCTCGCGAGGTGCTTCAGCGAGGGCAGGATCATCAAGCCGCCTCATCTTTTTTCAGCAACCCAGGATGCCCGATGGACGGGATGACCTCAACAGAAGCGTGTCGGAGGCTTTCGCAAGCTCTGGGACGCCGGAGTTCGGGCCGCCGCCCCCAGTCCTGGCTGCCAGCCAACAGCAGATCCGCCCTTCGCCGGATGAGCTTGACCATGCAACCACCTGCCACCCGAGTGAGTCGTCCCAACAATGAACATCCCACAGCGCTGTTGTGGCCAGCGGAGACGCAGAGGGCCCTGAATGCGCCGCAAGCCGTCGCCATTCAGCAGCAGCTGAGCGAAATCGGCAATTCAGGCGGCCGCGTGCATATGCAGAGAGGGGCTGATGCGATCTCCGGACCGGTAGCTCTCGCCGTAATTGATCAGGCTGGTACTGTTGGAAGGCTTGATCAGCCTCGTCACCCCAATCTCCAGCATAGCTCACTGTCACGCGGCCAACGTGCCTCCGTAGCTAACATCTACGTCAGCGTTGAAGAAGTACCCTGCGCCACGGGATGTTTTGACCAGGCGAGGGTTGGCCGCATCAGCCTCCAGCTTTCGGCGCAAGCGCATGATTAGGACATCGATACTTCGATCGTACACCTCTTCTCCACGCACACGGCTCGCGAGCAAAAGCCGTTCTCTGGATAGCACGTTGCGGGGGTTCTCCAGAAATGCGATCAAGAGATTGAACTCACATGCGGTAAGCTTGACCTCGCCACGCTCCGCACAGATCAGTCGCCGCTGCTTCACGCTGAGCTTCCAGGCCCCAAAGCGAAATGAGCGCTGCTCTCTGGTTCGCGGACTAGAAATGCGCTGGCGTAGCGCTACTCGAATGCGGGCCAGGAATTCGCGCATCCCGAAAGGCTTGGGAATGAAATCGGTTGCGCCGAGCTCCAGTGCAACCACTTTTTCCGCCTCATCAAGCCGGTCGCCGCTGATCACTATGATAGGAACATCCGATTTTGTCGCCAGATTGCGGACGATCGCAAGTCCATCCTCCCGGCCTAGGTTAAGGTCAACAACCACGAGATCGACTGGCTCACGTGAAAGAACATAGTCAAACTGCTTGCTATCGTGGACTGCGGTTACCTTCAGGGCATGCATCGTGAGATACTCGGCGATGAGGCGCCGCATTGCGGCATCATCGTCAATGACAAGAACATGTTTCAACGGCACACCTTCAATCTTGAATCCCCTTGTCTAAACCTGTTGCCGAGCAACCCTGGGGCACCGACCCAGAACAGCTGCTCCTTGATACCACTCGCCGTTGCGTGCGGCCAATGTGAGGCCGTGCTCGTCCTGTTCTTTTCATCCCCAGCGAATTGACCGCACCAAGGCAGCCCGTGGCCACCAGACAGGTCCAAGCGCCGACATGACCCTGCCGTGTGGTCCTTCGCTTTTTCGCTTCGAGCTCCCCCGTTGGTGCAGGCCTGCCAATATCACTCAAGTTCGACCTCATGGATGCCAAGTTTCCTGCTATGCCCTTGCATCCTGGTCATCCTGGAGTTTGCGGACCTGGATCATCTCGATATCCTCCGGCTCGTGGATCCAGCTCGGACATGGTTGAGCAGCGCGGCGTTTGGCTTGATCGGAGAGGCGGTCGGCGGAAGAAGACCGTGATTCGCTGCAGCGGTCTTGTGCAAAATAGTGCGTCTCCTGCCAAGCCGGCTTCGTCCAAGGTGGCCGGCGGCCTCAAATGCTGTTCGGCGACCGGCAGGTAGCCGGTTGCGGTGAACGTCCGGGCTAACATTTCTCAGTTACTGCAACTCCTCCATCTTGAGCGTGTCACTATGCTTGTCCATTGCGCCGTCGGACTGCGTCAATGACGTGCGGTTATCTGCCGATGGGACTGTGCATGATCCACCCTTTGGCGGCGGCGGCCGAACAGCTGAACGAGGCTCGCACCAGGATGGGCTGCGCCGCCACGTCTTCCCAGTTGACCCTCGCCGCCGCGGATTTGCGCCTTCGAGCCAGCTTCGCGGACGAGCTCGCGTCTCAAGCAATGATCTGAGTATGCAGGGCCGCGCATGGCTGCTCTTTAAGGACCGGCAGCATACCGGCAAAGTTGGGCCGCTTTATCGCCTTAGTCGATTCCCCACGGTGATCCCGAGCCTGAACAAGCCCGCCAAGCTCCCCATTTTGTCCTTGGCTTGGCGCTGACAGAAGTACCGTCCATGACGCCAAAGTCGCGGCCCACACTCCAGGAGCAACGGACGGCCGGGACGAGCAATCCTGTAAAGGAGTCATTGTACCAAGATGCTCCGGATGTCGCTGGCTGATCGGGCCCGCGCCACCCACGCATGCGCAAGATGCTCACCCACGCTGATACGAACACGGTCTTTGCTTCAATTGAAACCGAAAAGCTGAACTTGAACATCACACAGTAACAAACCTCCCCGATAAGCGCGTGCCGGACAGGGCCAGAACCCGTCCGGCGGCTTGGAAAGGTAGGTGATAGGGAATGTTTATTGCAGCTTGGCCGCTGGCCATCGTCCTGATGACATCCATGTCACTCCCAGCCGAGCCCGCGCCACTTTCTCCGCGTGAGTTCCGCAGCCTGTCGCGCAAATGCGCCCCCTGGGTTGCGCCGTCCACCCTGGCCGCGATTGCCAAGATTGAAAGTGGCTTTGAAACGCTGGTGGCTCATGACAACACCACAGGTGAGCAGCTTCGCTGGATAGACCACCTGGAAGCCACGCGGGGCATCAAGGAACGCCTCGAAGCACAACATTCTGTCGATGTTGGATTGATGCAGATAAACAGCAAGAACTTTGCCATGCTCAATCTCACGCCGGAAAGGGCTTTCGAGCCCTGCGCCTCGCTTTCGGCTGCCGCCCACCTGCTTGAAAGCCGGTATGCCGGCGGCACCACTGCTGTGGCACAGCAACTGGCGCTTCGCCGTGCCATCTCGGCCTATAACACGGGCGACGTCACGCATGGCTTCGCCAACGGTTATGTACGCAAGGTCGAGTCGGCCGCAAAGGACATCTCAAGTCTCCTTGAGAGAACGCTGGAGCCGACTGCTCGAGATGTGCCGCACCTTGAGGCACCCGGTCGGAAAGCCGTGCCGCCTCTGCTCCAGCAGAGCCAACAGGCCAATAGAAAGAAGCAGCCCAACCAAGATTCTTGGGACATCTGGGGCTCGTATCAGCCAGACCGCTCCGGGGCCGATCCCTCGGATCCGACAGGCAGCCAGGCTGCGAAAGCACGGGAACCCTCGAACCCGAACAAACTCGTATTCGATTGAAACATGGAGATGCAATGATGACGCCACTCAAGATACTTCGTGCGCTTAAAACGCGTGTTCCTTCGCCTTTTTCCATGCTGCGCATGGCGGCTGAATATGTACCGGCCGCTGCTGCAGGCGCGGCGTGGACGGTCTTCTACAGCGGGCCAGCCGCGGCTCAGGTGACCGGAGGGACGGATCCTGCCAAGATGGTCCAGAATATCTGCACGTTCATACTTGGCCCCTTTGGACAATCACTGGCCGTGCTCGGGCTCGTAGCCATCGGTATCTCTTGGATGTTCGGTCGTGCTTCACTTGGCCTGGTTGCGGGTGTCGTTGGAGGGATCGTCATCATGTTCGGGGCCAGCTTCCTGGGCAAGGCGCTCATAGGCGGCGGCTGATGAGCGACCGGTTGGAAGTGAGCACCCTCTATGTGGCGGCGACGCGCCCCGCACTGTTTCTGGGGGTGCCGCTGACGCTGGCCGGATTGCTCATGATGTTGGCTGGGCTTGTTATCATTATCCTTCAGAACCCGCTCTACGAAATCGTTCTCGTGCCACTCTGGTTCGGAGCACGGCTGGTTGTTGAGCGTGACTATAACGCGGCAAGCGTCGTGCTGCTCTATTTGCAGACGGCCGGCAGAAGCGTGGACGGGCCGGTCTGGGGAGGCGCAAGCGTCAGCGCCAATCCGATCAGAGTGCCGAAACGCGGAAGAGGAATGGTGTAATGTTCGGCGCCAGCGGCCGGACCGAGAGGTCTGGCGAGATCTACCTTCCGTATGTTGGTCACGTAAGCGATCAGGTTGTCCTTCTGGAAGACGGATCGATCATGGCCATGGCACATGTGAACGGTGTGCCCTTTGATTTGGAAGACGCTGAGATGCGCAACTCGCGCTGCCGCGCGTTCAACACTCTCTTGCGCAACATCGCCGATGACAATGTCTCGATATACGCTCATCTTGTGAGACACAACGATGTGCCGGCGCCGGCGCCGCGCCAGTTTCAAAGTGCATTCGCTGGCAGTCTGAGCGAGGCCTACGAGCGTCGTGTGCTGTCGGGAAAGCTCTTTCGCAACGATCACTTCCTCACTTTGATCGTGTCCCCCCGCACCGCAATCGGCAAGATCGGCTTGCGGATTGCCAAGTCCCGCAGACGGAATGAGCACGATCTAGCCACCCAAATGCGGAGCCTGGAAGACCTCTGGCACATCACTGCTGGCGCACTCGGCGGTTACGGTCTGCGCCGGTTGGGCATTCGTGAGAAAGGCAACGTGCTCTTCACGGAAATCGGCGAGGCGCTTCGGCTCATGATGACTTGCCGGTTTCTTCCGGTTCCGATGGTTACCGGCTCACTTGGCGCCTCGATCTACACTGACCAGGTCATCTGCGGGAAGCGGGCGCTTGAGATTCGAAGGCCCGGGGATAGCTCCGTCGGATCATTGTTTTCGTTCCGTGAATATCCGGCGACGACGCGGCCGGGCATGCTAAATTCCTTGCTGTCCGCCAACTTCCCGCTTGTCCTGAGCCAGAGCTTTTCCTTCCTCACTCGCCCACAAGCTCATGCCAAACTAAGCCTTAAGTCCAGCCAGATGACGAGTGCCGGCGACAAGGCTCTCACCCAGATCAATGAACTTGCCGAGGCAGAGGACGCACTGGCAAGCAACGAATTCGTGATGGGTTCGCATCATCTGAGCCTGTGCGTCTATGCCGACAGCCTCAATAGCCTTGCAGATCGCGCAGCAAGTGCCCGCGCACGGCTGGCCGACGCGGGCGCCGTTATCGTCCAAGAGGGCATCGGCATGGAGGCCGCATATTGGTCCCAACTTCCGGGGAACAACAGGTGGCGCACGCGCCCGGGGGCGATCACCTCACACAATTTTGCCGGGCTCGTCTCATTTGAGAACTTCCCAAGCGGTTCCAGTTCCGGCCACTGGGGCAATGCTGTTGCGCGCTTTCGCACAAACGGTGGAACTTCTTTCGACTACATCCCCCATGAGAATGACGTCGGCATGACGGCAATATTCGGGCCCGTTGGCAAAGGCAAGACGACGCTGATGACCTTTGTCCTCGCGATGCTTGAGCAAAGCTTGGTCGATCGCAATGGTGCGATCGTCTTCTTCGACAAGGATCGGGGTGGTGAACTGCTGGTGCGAGCCACGGGAGGGACATATCTTGCGTTGCGCAGAGGCGCTCCGAGCGGCTTGGCCCCTCTGCGTGGACTGGACAACACCTCCGCCTCCCGGGACTTTCTGCGCGAGTGGTTGATGGCCCTGATCGAGAGTGACGGCCGTGGTCCGATCTCGCCGGAGGAAAGCCGTCGGCTGGAACGCGGCATTGTTCGTCAGCTTTCGTTCGAACCCCCTATGCGCTCACTTGCGGGCCTGCGCGAGTTCCTATTGCACAGCCCCTCCGAGGGCGCAGGAGCACGGCTGCAGCGGTGGTGTAGAGGGGGGGCGCTTGGATGGGCCTTTGACGGCGACGTGGACGAAGTAAGGCTGGATGCCTCCATTACGGGCTTCGACATGACGCAGCTCCTGGAATATGAGGAGGTCTGTGCACCGGCCGCCGCATACCTTCTGCATCGAGTGGGCGCTATCGTCGATGGTCGTCGGTTCGTCATGAGCTGCGACGAATTTCGATTCTATCTACTCAACCCCCAATTCTCGGCCGTTATCGACAAGTTCTTGCTCACGGTCCGCAAAAACAACGGCATGTTGATACTCGCAACGCAGCAGCCTGAACACGTTCTGGAATCGCCTCTCGGAGCTAGTCTCGTTGCGCAATGTATGACGAAAATTTTCTACCCATCACCGACGGCGGACCGCTCTGCGTATGTCGATGGCTTGAAGTGCACTGCGCAGGAGTTCGAGGCAATCCGCCAGGGAATGGCAATCGGCAGCCGCAAGTTTTTGCTCAAGCGCGATAGCGGGAGTATTGTTTGCGAATTCGATCTTGGGCAGATGCGCGAGTACGTAGCCGTACTCTCGGGGCGGGCCAACACAGTGCGCTTTGCCGACCAGCTTCGTAACCAGCACGGAGACGCCCCAAGTGGGTGGCTCGACAAGTTCATGGCCCGGTACCACGAAGTTCAAGACTGACGGAGGAATATTCATGAAATTTGCCAAACTTGCAGTAACGACCCTTGCTGCTTCCCTTCTGCTTCACGGACAGGCCCGTTCGCAATTTATCGTCAGCGACCCTGTAACAGAAACACAAGCGACCTTAACAGCGCTTTCCAATGCGGCGATCCTTGAGAGGTCAATCGAGACGCTCGCTACCACGATTGAAATGGTGACAATTCTAACGTCGTCATTCGCTGTCACGGGACTGCTAAGCTCACTTAACCAAGGAAATCACTACCCGTCGAGCAATAAGCTGGAGGAGCAGATGTTTGATGCTCGGGCGCCAGCTTCGATTATGGCCCGTAACATTGCGAAGGACCCAAATCGGATAGTCAACGGCACCGATTCAGAAGCGAAACTGTTACAGGGACAAATCGCCGGGGCCGCCAATGCCGCAGCTATTGCAGCCGACACTTTGGGCATGATGGACAAGCGCCTTAAGGATAACGCCGGCACGCTTGGTCAGCTTTCCCGCTCGGGAAATATTATGCAGGCCACCGTGACCAACGGTCTGGTCCTCAAGCAGATTCACGATGCGATGATCCAAAATGTCCAGGCCACGAGTCTGCTGACAATGGCCACTGCACAAGGGAGCCTTCACGCCGTGGAGGAGGCCGCCACGCAGCGTCGCGAACATCAGGACACCGCTAATATGTTTAGCATCCTCCCGTAAACCACACAGAGTTCATCAGGCTCAGCTGCGCTGATCAGGGACACATCAGGCTCACGCCATGAATTTCAAAATTCCCGCGCCATTCACGACTATACACACGATCTTTCATGGGGCCTTCACGTCCGGGCTGCACAAAGTGCTTGAAAACGTCCAAGCGGCGGTCAGTGCGCCTCTGGTTGCGTGTGTCACGCTCTGGATAATAATCCAAGGCTGTCTGGTCATGCGTGGTCAAGTCGATGCGCGCGGGGGTATCTCGCGCGTAATCATGGTGTCGATTGTCGTCGCCCTTATCTTAGGGCAGGCCAACTATCAGCAGTACATTGAAGCGCTCTTCGACGACACGATTCCGAGGTTGGCTCACGACATCAGTGGCAGCGACTTGCCCTTCATCGGAATCCCCCAGAAGCTCGATCTCATGTTTGCTTCAAGCCAGTATGTCTTTCAGCTGATTGCTTCCGAAATTGGGCCTATGAACGGCCAGGACATACTTGCTTTCGAGGGAGCGCAATGGATTTTCTACGGCGCGCTGTGGACAGCGTTCGAGATCTACGATGCCGTTGGAATTCTGACGAAGGTGCTCTTGACGATCGGCCCCCTGGTCCTTGTAGGCTACCTTTTTGATCACACTCGAGACATAGCCACCAGATGGATCGGCCAACTGCTCTCGTACGGGCTGCTGCTTCTCCTCCTCAACATCGTTGCAACGATAGTAATCGCTGCCGAAGCAGTCTCGCTGGCAGCCATGCTTTTGATGATCAAATTCTCGGGCACGACAGCAGCCAAGATCATCGGGCTTTACGAGCTCGACATGCTTTTCCTAGCTGGTGACGCTCTGATCGTCGCGCTTCCGACGATCGCCAGCAGCATCGCCGGCGGCTCTTGGGGAGGTGCGAACCGACCTCTTAACAGCCTCAATCGCCACTTTGCCAAAACGGCGGGTGCTTAATCAATCGACAAGCTCGGTGCCAAAAACATGAAATATTGCCTACTTCTGTCAATCCTCGCTTTGGCCGCCTGCAAGACGAGCCATGGGCTTGCGACATGCGCGGGTGCCCCATTCCAACTGAACGTGGGACAATGGGAAACCACCCCTGAGGATCTTCGGGTCGAATGCGCGGAAGAGCCAAAGTGAAAGTTCCTGAACATGCCCTTCTGGTGGAGAGAGAAACGCTAGCCGCCCACTATAAGAAGGTGGAAGCGTTTCAAACTTCACGAGCGAAGTCTGCGCGGCGCCTGTCAAAGGCCCTGATAGCCTTTGCCGCAGCGGCGGTCCTAGGAAATGTTGCACAGGCATTTACCATTGCTGCCATGGTCCCGTTGGCCAAGCTCGTACCTGTGTTCCTCTGGGTCCGGCCGGATGGGACCGTCGACAGCGAAGTGTCAGTCTCTCGACTGCCGGCAACCCAAGACCGAGCCGTCATAAATGCTTCGCTGTGGGAATATGTACGCCTGCGCGAGGGGTACACAGCAGATACAGCCCAATACGCCTATGACCTCGTATCCAGTTTCAGCGCGCCGGCTGTGCGACAGCAATATCAAGATTTCTTCAACTATCCGAATCCCACCTCGCCGCAAGTCACGGTCGGCAAACGCGGCAAGCTCGAGGTCGGGCATATTTCTTCAAACGACATCAGTCCGGACGTTCAACAGATCCGTTACAAACGTACGCTTGTTGTCGATGGGCAGATGCCGATAGTGACCACCTGGACAGCTACCATCCGCTACGAGCGCTTGACGGGTCTGCCTGGGCAATCGAGGCTCACCAATCCGGGAGGTCTACTCGTCGCTTCCTATCAAAGCTCGGAAGATAGCGTATCGAACCTGGGCTATGTGCAGCCATGACAAAAAGAGCGTTTCTCGCGCTGGTCTGTTCACTCTTCTTAACGATGGAAGCGTCCGCGGAAGACACACCACTTGCCGGCAAGCATGATGCGCGCATGCGCTACCTGGCTTACCGTCCTGACGAAGTGGTGCGCCTGTCTACCGCAGTGGGGGCAACGCTGGTTGTCACATTCGCGGCCAACGAGACAGTCGCAGCCGTGGCCGTTTCCAATAGCAAAGACCTGGCTGCGCTCCCGCGTGCCAACTATCTCTTTTTTAAGGCTAGCCGGATGCTCCCGCCGCAGCCCGTCATTGTGCTGGCCGAGAGTGAGTCCGGTACACGGAGATACGTCTTCAGTATTTCAACGAAAGCGATGCCAAAACTCGATGAGAAGCAACCTGACCTATACTACAGTGTGCAGTTCACCTATCCTGCTGATGACGCTGCTGCTCAGAGAAAGGACGCAGAAAGGCGCTCGATTCTTGGTCAGGCCCGGGCGAAAGTGCTGCGCGACGAGAGAGTTCAGGATTTGTTGAATCGGCCCGCCGCAACTACCAGTCCGGACGAAAGCAATTTTCACTACGTCGCAAAGGGCGATCGATCGCTGGCGCCGCTGGAAGTTTTCGATAATGGCTTTACCACCGTATTTGGCTTCGCAAGCAATTCCCGCATACCCTCCCTCTACATTATCAATCCCGACGGCAAGGAAGCCGCTGCCAATTACACGGTCAAAGGAGACTATGTTGAAGTATCCGCAGTCGCCCGGGAATGGCGTCTGAGAGATGGCAATACGGTCTTGTCCATTTTCAACAGGGCTTATGACCCTGTGGGACGAGCGCCAGGGACCGGTACAGTGACACCCGACGTGTGGCGCGTTTTGAAAGGCCCGGCCGATGAATGAAACCGGCCCACAGTCGGGACATGATGTCCATGCCTCAGGATCGATGGTCTCGGAGCCGGCCCGCCGGCATGTTTCGGGATTGCAGAAGTTGGCCATCGCTGCACTTGTTCTCATCTCATCTCTATCGCTCATCTGGCTCGGCGGTCGTCCCAGCACACAAGACGAGCCAACTCAGCCAAAACCTGCAATTGTCGCCGACGCCGAGCCATTCCGCCCCGTGCCGATTGAGATTGCTCCCGAAGCTCCAGCACCCGTACAGGCGGCGCAGGCAGGAGATCCTGCGCCATCCATGCCGCCTCCGGCGCCAGCTGATCCGCCGCCGGAGGAAACACCAATTTTCGCCTACAGTGGCAGCGGTCAAATGCCCAACGACGGTCAGCGGAGCGAAGACAACCATAGGGATGCTCCCGCGACCTCGCATGAGATTTCAGAGGCTGGCGATCTGACGAGGCGATTGAAGCCAGATATACAGGAGCCAAGCCGGGCCACACTTTTGCCGCACCCTGATCTCGTGATTACCCAAGGAACGATAATACCCTGCATTTTGCAAACGGCAGTCGACACAAATTTACCGGGTTATGTGAAGTGCGTCTTACCTAAAGACGTCCGCGGCGCCACCAACAACGTGGTGCTTTTGGATCGCGGGACGACCGTGATTGGCGAGATCCAGCGTGGTCTCCAACAGGGGGATGCGCGTGTCTTCGTGCTGTGGACGCGCATCGAAACGCCTGACCATGCCCTCGTTTCGCTAGCGTCGCCGGGCGCTGACGAGCTCGGCCGCTCCGGAATGCCTGGCACGGTGGATAATCACTTCTGGCAGCGCTTTGGTGGAGCAATGCTCATGAGCGTCATTCAAGGCGCGTTTCAGGCCGCCGGTCAATACGCTGGCAGCTCAGGTGGAGGAAGCGGCATCAACAGCTTCCAGAGCAACGCCGGACAAGCCGTTGACACGACCCTTAGAGCAACGATCAACGTTCCGCCAACTCTGAAGAAAAACCAGGGAGATGCTGTATCGATCTTTGTGGCTCGGGACCTCGATTTCTCAGATGTATACGATCTTAGACCGATCGCCGTGGCGCCAGCCCCCCAACATCGCCAACGCCGGAGAGACAACAATGCGACCGGAGGCTGACCCTCAATTGCGTTTGCTTCTCAACCCTGTCTTGAAATGGCTTGAGGAGCCAAGGACCGAAGAGGTCGCTATCAACCGGCCTGGGGAAGCCTTTGTCCGACAGGCCGGCGTTTTCACGAAACATCCGCTACCGCTATCTTATGACGATCTGGAGGACATCGCGATCCTCGCTGGAGCGCTGCGCAAGCAAGATGTCGGACCGCAAAGCCCCCTCTGTGCGACTGAGCTGCCGAACGGAGAGCGGCTGCAGATCTGTTTGCCGCCCGCTGTTCCCTCAGGAACAATAAGCCTGACGATACGGCGTCCCTCAAGTCGTGTGACCGAACTCAAGGAAGTTTCTTCTCGCTACGAATACTCGCGTTGGAATCAATGGCGGTCACGAAAGGAGCGCCAAGAGCGGCAGGACGAAACGATTCTTCAGCACTACGACCATGGTGACTTGGAGCAATTTTTGCGAGCATGCGTTTGCGGGCGGCTCACGATGCTGCTTTGCGGACCTACTGGAAGCGGCAAAACGACAATGAGCAAGACTTTGATCAACGCTATACCCCCGCAAGAGAGGCTGATAAGTATCGAGGACACGCTCGAACTTGCAATCCCGCACGAGAACCATGTCCGATTACTCTATCCGAAGGACCGAGCAAGCGTAGGTGCGGTGACAGCCGAGCAACTGTTGCAAGCCAGCTTGCGCATGCGCCCTGATCGAATATTGCTTGGCGAGATGCGCGATGATGCTGCTTGGGCCTACCTTAGCGAAGTCGTCTCCGGCCATGCGGGATCAATATCAACGATTCATGGGGCGGATCCGGTCCAAGGCTTTAAAAAGCTCTTTTCACTCGTCAAGAGCAGCCCGCAAGGAGCTGCTGTGGAAGACCACACGCTTCTTGACCTGCTGTCGGCTGCCATTGACGTCATTGTGCCGTTCAGTACCCACGGCGACGTGTATGAGGTGGGGGAGGTGTGGCTCGCCGCCGATGCCCGGCGACGCGGAGAGACAGTAGCCGACCTTCTTAACAAGCACTAAGGCTAGAGCACGTCGGGGAACGGTAAGTCGTTTGTGATACGATGGCGTAATTTGTTCAGATTGAACCTCCACTTTGATTTGAGGGAGGTGGATAATGGGAGGAGGACTGGGCGTAGACCTTCGGTCACAAGTCTGAAGTCTTCGGGCGCCCTGTCGGCGCGGCAAGTCGCGGCACGATTCGACTGGGTGTATCGAGCGCGTCCGCTGAATTGCGCGGGCGACGCTCACCGAGCTGGTGCCGATGCCTGCTTCAAAAGCGGCACCGACACCCGGCAGGTCGTACCCTTGATTTACCTAGCCGCGCTCAATGAATGTCTTCAAAGACGCCGAACGTGGTTCGGAATGACCGGTGGTAAATCGGGAAGTGCCATATAGGGAATCCTCCTGGTATTGCCTCCAGGGGGTCCTCTCAATGAACAAAGCCGCAACCTGCCCTTGCGACCTCAGCTGGAGTTTGCGACGCAACCCATAGGAGGATCGATGCGCAGAGAAATCGCAGGCAGAGTCGGTGGCATTGTGGGCTGGCCGACCGACGGTTTCAGCCCGTCAACAGGTCTTCACGTGTTCCATCCCCGACTATTGCAGGCGTGCGGCTTGCATGCTCCCGCGATCACCCATCGGAAAGAGCGTTACGAACACTACGAAGAGTTGCGCGACTTCCGCTGTCGCCCCGGTCTTACAGCGGACGGTGACCTGTCCGACCTTGATAGGACGTGAAATGCGAACGCTGCTCATTGATCATCATGTGGATCTTACGCGCGCTGTGCGAGTTGCGCTCGGGGATAGCGGTTTTGCCGTTGATGTAGTTGGCAACCTGGAACAGGCGTCGAGGGCATTTTGTTGCGCAACCTATGAAATTCTCCTGCTGGAGTTGGCTCTGCCAGATGGCGATGGCTTGGGCTGGCTGAGACAGCTAAGGAGCAACGGGCATTCAGTTCCAACCCTCATTATGAGTAGCATCAACGATCTCGAGAAGCGGATTGCAATTTTCAACGGTGGCGCGGACGACTTTCTGCTCAAGCCCGTCTCTTTCGATGAGCTCATCGCCAGAATGAGAGCCATTCTGCGCCGGTCGACACAGGTGACCGACCCCATCGTTGTATTTGGCAATCTCAATTTCGATCCGATCGGCCGACAGGTTTCCGTCTCGGGTCATCCTCTGAAGATCGCACGCCGCGAACTATGTATTTTAGAGCATCTGCTTATCCGTGCAGGCCGCATCGTGCCTCGTGCGCAGTTGGAAGATCACCTCTATTCGTTCAACGACGAGGTATCTGCCAACGCGCTTGAAGTCGGAATCTATCGCTTACGTGGACACCTGAGTAGGTCAGGTGCAACGCCACGTATCACGACCATGCGCGGCATTGGTTACATTCTTGAATTGACTGAGGCGGCATCCGCATAGTTGGTCTAAATTGAAAGAACAGACTGCCTGCCGTCGTCAGGTTGAGCTTGTGGCCATAATGGACACCGCGGCCGCCCTTGACGATGGTGTCGGCATGCGGTTCGAACGGCTCTGTCGCAAACCTTTTTGTAAGCGAGCATGGCAAGAAAAACGCCTCAGCTGTGGAGGAGCACGTGATGTTCAAGGGCCGCCATTTCGACCAGTCGGTGATCCTGCTGTGCGTGCGCTGGTACCTGGCCTACACTCTGAGCCTGCGCGATCTGGAAGAGATGATGGCCGAACGCGTTGGAGGTCGACCACTCCACTGTGCATCGCTGGGTCGCCCACTTCTCGCCGCAGCTGCTGGAGCGCTTCAACCGGCGCAAGCGTGTGGTCGGCAGCAAACGAGACGTACATCAAGGTCCGCGGCGGTATCTCTACCGCGCTATCGACATCCTCCGCGATACGGTCGAGTTCTTCTTTAGCGAAAACCGTAACCAGGTGGCGGCCCAACGCTTCCTCCGCAAGGCGCTGACGCGCCATGGCCGGCCGGAGCGCATCGTCATCGACGGCAGCCAGACCAATTACGAAGCAATCCTTTCCTGCGACGCTGAAAGCCGGCTGCGGCAGCGATCGCGGCGACCGCTGAAGCCGATCCGCTCCGCAATAGCCGGCATCTCAACAATCGGATCGAACAGGATCACCGGCGTATCAAGCCGCATTCGATCCATGCTCGGCTTCAAGTCGCATGCGAACGACGTGGTTATCCTCTCCGGCATCGAGATGATCCACATGATGGGCAAGCGACAGGCGAGGTATGCCTACAAGTCTGTCGATCGCTGTTTCGATCTCCTCGCTGCCTGACGGACAGGCCGAAATGGCCGTTCACAACCCCATTTCCAGGTTTGCGACAGAGCCTTTTGTCGGCGTTGCCGGCTTCGAAGGGCCGGTGCGCGCCGAGCGGATCAAGATCACCCCCGGCCACCTTGCTGCGGCCACTCGCCGAGTACGGAGCGGTGGCCGGAGGGAGCTGGTGATGACGACCCTAGATCATGACCTGCTGATCGCAATCCTGGATCGGCTGAAGTTGACGGCGATCCGCGACCAGCTCGACACGCTCATGTCGAGCAAGATCGCGCAGTTCCCGTTTGTCCGCGAACTCGACGGCTTCGGCTTCGACGCGCAGCCATCGGTCTGCTTCAGCCAAACGTATTCATAGGTATGGGACAGGCTGCTATGTCCGCCACCCACGCCTGCTCCGAGGCCCTCCAGGGCAATGGTCTTCGGCGAGGAGGATGAGACGCCGCTGGAGCTCGGGTGCAAGCGCTGCCACGCCCGCTCCGAGGCCCCACAAGGCCGAAGCGCAGTCGTCGGGGTCACGAGGCCCCTCGGCCACGACGACGAGACGTTGCTGGAGCCCGGTGCAAGGGCTGCCACAGATGGCCTGAACCTGAATCCGCCTTTCTTGAGGCGTTGCGACTATCATCGCGGCGACACGCAGCTCTTGATTTGTGTGCGAAATCCTCAGCAGATCCATCGGGCTGAGCCGCTCAGCAATATCAACGAGAATGTCCAGCGGCAGATCAAGGATACTCAGAGGAGGAAACGCTCTTGAGGCTCAGAGCGCGTCTGCTCCACTATAGATCAGGATGATTCACCGGGTCCTTCAACGCCAGCCGCCGGTTCCGATGAGAGAATTGTCCCTGATATCACGCTCGATGGAGTTAAATGCCGAGATGGGCGCCTTGCCACGCTCCTCAATGCCCCTCATGATTCACCGCCTATAGCTACCAACTGAATGAATCATCGTGATTGTCGCGCAGCGGAATCCTCAAGGATCGGGCAGTTCGTAGGGGGCGCCGGTTTGACCAGGTTGAGCCCGCGAATTGCTCGATCAGACAAGATCCTAATTCTCGACCATGCGGTGAGGCTCGAACGAGATCCTCGGGACGCACTCCAAGGTTTCGATCATGTTCGGCACACAAGGAAAGGGCGGCATTGCTGCCGCCCTGTCCGCTGTAAGTTGATAGGGGCTGGATTAAAAATCCATACCGCCCATGCCGCCCATGCCGCCCATGCCGCCGCCGCCCATGCCGCCAGGCATGCCGCCGCCGGCCGACTCCTTCTTGGGAGCCTCCGCGATCATGGCTTCGGTGGTGACGAGCAGGCCGGCGACCGAGGCCGCGTCCTGGAGAGCGGTGCGAACGACCTTGACCGGGTCGACGATGCCCATGGCGATCATGTCGCCATACTCGCCGGTCTGGGCGTTGTAGCCGTAGGTCGCGCCCTTGTTGTCGAGGATCTTGCCGGCAACGATCGAAGCTTCAGCACCTGCGTTCGAAGCGATCTGACGGGCCGGAGCCTGCAGTGCACGGCGAACGATGTTGATTCCGGCAGCCTGGTCGGCATTGACGCCGGTGACCTTGATGTTGGCCGAAGCGCGCAGGAGAGCGACGCCGCCGCCTGCAACGATGCCTTCTTCCACGGCCGCACGGGTCGCGTTGAGGGCGTCGTCGACGCGGTCCTTCTTTTCCTTGACTTCGACTTCCGTCGCGCCGCCGACGCGGATCACCGCGACGCCGCCCGCGAGCTTCGCCAGACGTTCCTGCAGCTTCTCCTTGTCGTAGTCCGACGTGGTCTCTTCGATCTGCTGCTTGATCTGGGCAACGCGGCCCTGGATCTCGTCCTTCTTGCCGGCGCCGTCGACAATGGTGGTGTTCTCCTTGGAGATCGACACCTTCTTGGCGCGGCCGAGCATGTTGAGGCCGACATTCTCGAGCTTGATGCCGAGGTCTTCCGAAATGACCTGGCCACCGGTGAGGATGGCGATGTCTTCCAGCATGGCCTTGCGGCGATCACCGAAGCCCGGCGCCTTGACGGCGGCGATCTTCAGGCCACCGCGCAGCTTGTTGACGACCAGCGTGGCCAGAGCCTCGCCTTCGACGTCTTCCGAGATGATGAGCAGCGGCTTGGAGGTCTGCACGACGGCTTCGAGAACCGGCAGCATGGCCTGGAGGTTGGACAGCTTCTTCTCGTGCAGGAGGATGTAGACGTCCTCGAGCTCGGCAACCATCTTGTCGGCGTTGGTGACGAAGTAGGGCGAGAGATAGCCGCGGTCGAACTGCATGCCTTCGACGACTTCCAGCTCGGTCTCGGCGGTCTTGGCTTCTTCAACCGTGATGACGCCTTCATTGCCGACCTTCTGCATCGCTTCGGCGATCATCTTGCCGACCGACTCGTCGCCATTGCCGGCGATCGTGCCGACCTGGGCAACTTCCTCGGAGGTCTTGATCTTCTTGGCAGCGTTGCCGAGAGCCGCGACCACTTCGGTCACGGCCAGGTCGATGCCGCGCTTCAGGTCCATCGGGTTCATGCCGGCGGCAACGGCCTTGTTACCTTCCTGGACGATCGACTGCGCCAGGACGGTCGCGGTCGTGGTGCCATCACCGGCGATGTCGTTGGTCTTCGAAGCAACTTCGCGGATCATCTGCGCGCCCATGTTTTCGAACTTGTCGGAAAGTTCGATTTCCTTGGCGACGGTGACGCCGTCCTTGGTGATGCGCGGTGCGCCGAACGACTTGTCGATGACGACGTTGCGGCCCTTGGGACCGAGGGTCACCTTCACCGCGTCGGCGAGGATGTTGATGCCGTGAAGCATGCGCTCGCGGGCGTCGCGGGAGAATTTTACGTCTTTGGCAGCCATTTTTTAGCTCCTGGCAGGGGCTTGCGATCAAGCCCGAAATTCAGTTGACGGTGAGGCCGATAATCAGCCGATGATGCCCATAATGTCGGATTCCTTCATGATCAGAAGGTCTTCGCCATTGAGCTTGACTTCGGTGCCCGACCACTTGCCGAACAGGATGCGATCGCCGGCCTTGACGTCCAGCGGGACCAGCTTGCCGGCTTCGTCGCGAGCGCCGGAGCCGACGGCGATGATCTCGCCTTCCTGCGGCTTTTCCTTCGCCGTATCCGGGATGATGATCCCGCCGGCGGTCTTGGATTCGGATTCGACCCGGCGTACGACCACGCGGTCATGCAGCGGCCGGAAATTCGACTTTGCCATTTTTGGATTTCCTTGGTGCGGATGTTGAACGGTGCTCCGTTGCCGGAGCATGCCTAGCACTCAGCCGAAGCGAGTGCTAACGCGGCAATGAGATAAGCCGCAGGCTCCTGCTAGTCAAGACGGAAGAGCAAAGAGCAAAGAGAAAAGAGAAGACAGCAAAGAGCAGGCAGCAAAGAGCGTGTAAGCATCGAGCCTTTTATGTGAACAATGTCGGGTATCCGACATATATGGGGCGGCTCACCCTTTGTAATTGAGCTTTATTCAGATGGTACGATTGGTGCAACGGGTGTTGCATTTGAACTCATCCAGAGGCTCGCACGAGTCGTGCTGCGTCAGCTTGGTCATGTCGAGCTTCAGAAGGCCATTTTTTGGCATTGGTTCTGTTGCTCCTATTGCCGTTCATGACCAATCCTGCGCGCGTGAGCCGGCCGGCTAGATTCCAACCACGAGAGCGCCGCCGCTGAGACCCGCACCCGCCGCCGCCAGAAGGATTTTCTCTCCTGGCTGGAATGGCTTCATCTGGTTGGCGAGCGAGAGCGACAGCGGGACCGTCGCGGCCGAAGAGTTGCCGTATTCGGCAATCGTCTTGACAATTGCTTGGTCCGCAATGCCGAGGTTTCTTCCGACCGCGCCGAAAATCCGAGTATTGGCCTGATGCGGCACAAACCGGCCGACATTGTGTGGCCGCACTCCCGCAGTGGCTAGCGCGGCTGTCGAGCAATCGGTCATCATCTCGACGGCCTTTGCGAACACTTGGGGCCCGTCGGTCATCGTCATCCGGGTCTGCCCGAGGTCGAGGTCGCCATGGAACGGCGTGTTGCTTCCTCCTGCGGGAATCTGGATCAGCCCGTAGCGCGAGCCGTCCGAAGCCACCGAGGCACCGAGAATGCCCCGATCAGCATCATCGCACTGACCGATCACCAGGGCGCCGGCGGCATCGGCGAACAAGACTGAGCTCGCGCGCTCGGCTGGATTGATGCGGCGGCTGAGGATGTTGGCGGCGATGACCAGCGCTGGTTTGCCATGCAGGCGGGTGAACCCGTCCGCAAACATGAGCGCATAGATGAAGCCGGCGCAGGCGCCGGTCATATCGACCGCGCCTGCGCGGCCAAGGCCAAGCTTGTGTGCGACCAGCGGCGCGCTTGGCGGCAGAAGATGGTCGGGCGTCGAGGTGGCAAGCAACAGCAGACCGATGTCGTGGCGCGCAATACCGGCGTTCACCAGCGCCATGTCGCCAGCCCGGGTGGCAAGACCCGACAGCGTGTCTTCGTCCGTTGCCCAGAAGCGCGAACGGATTCCGGTACGCCTTTCGATCCAGCCCGGCTCGAGGCCGAGATTGCTCTCGATCTCGGCATTGGCCACCTTGCGCCCAGGCACGTGATGGCCAAGTCCGAGAATGCGCGACGACTTGCTCATGGCCTTGACCCGAAGCGTTCCCCGGCCTCCTCGATGGCGTCATATAGTCGTTCGAGCTCGTCGCCTGCGATGCAATAGGGTGGCAGAAGGTAGAGGACATTGCCGAGCGGGCGCACAAGTAGGCCGCGCTCGAGGAAGAAAGCGCGCAGCTTCGGACCAATCTCGGCGAGATAACCTGCTGAACCGGTTCGCAGGTCGAGCGCCGCGATCGTTCCCGTGGCTCGACAGTCGGCAAAATATGGATTGTCCCGAAAGCGTTGCAGCCCGACGGCCTGCATCACGCTCAAGGCCGTGATCCGCCCGGCCACTGGCTCGTCGCGCCAGATCTCGACATTGGCGAGTGCTGCCGCACAGGCAATCGGATTGGCGGTGTAGGAGCTCGAATGGAAAAACGTCTTCTTCCGGTCCTCGGAATAGTGCGCCCGGAAGATGGCATCGGTGACAAGCGTTACGGCCAGCGGGATGGTGCCGCCGGTCAAGCCTTTGGAGGTGCACAGGATATCTGGAGAAATCGATGCCTGCTCGCAGGCGAACATGGTTCCGGTGCGTCCCCAGCCGGTCATCACCTCGTCGGCGATCAGCAGCGAGCCGGAGGCCTCAGTGATCTTCTTCAATTCGGCCAGAACCGATGCTGGATACATCAGCATGCCGCCGGCGCCCAGCACCAGCGGCTCGACGATCAAGGCTGCGGCTCGTCGATCGCGGGTCACAGCCTCGAAACGATCCAGCGTCTCCTGCTCGTGCCCCGCGGCCGGAAAGGGGATGATGTCGACCTCGAACAGCAAGGGTTCATAGGCGGCGTTGAACACGCCACGCGCACCGACGCTCATCGTTCCAATCGTGTCACCATGATAGCTGTGCTCCATGACGACGATGCGCGAGCGCGGCGCGCCGATGTTGCGGAAATAACCGAGCGCCATCTTCAGCGCGACTTCGACTGAGGTCGAGCCACTGTCGGAATAGAACACCCAGTCGAGTCCAGCGGGAGCGAGGCCGACAAGCGCCTTGGCCAAGCGCTCTGCCGGCTCGTGCGTGAAGCCCGCAAAGATAATCTGGTCGAGGCTCGACGCGGTTGTCTCGATTGCCTTCATGATGCGGGGATGGCGGTGGCCATGTGTGACGACCCACCAGGAGGAGATGGCGTCCAGGATGCGGGCGCCGTCGGCCCTGTGGAGATAGGCGCCCTCAGTCAGGACGATTTCTGGGATCGCATTCTCGAGTGCGTGCTGGGTGAAGGGATGCCACACATGAGACTGCGACATCAGTCACCTCCAGTAATCGAGGCGAAGGCGAAGCCGGCAACCATTGCGTCCCTCAGTGTTTTCCCCGTCAGCACATCGAGGTGCGGCAGCCTGCCGAGCTGCGGGGCACCGCTGAATTCCACGATGGTCCGTTGCGTATCGGCCATCTCATCGCCGATGAAAGCGATGCCCGCCAACGGGATGGAGCGGGCGCGGAGCGCCTCGACCGATAGCAAGGTGTGGTTGATGGTGCCGAGTGTGGTGCGGGCGCACAGAATAACGGGCAGCCGCCATTCAGCGAAGATGTCGATTAACCTTGTGCGCCGGTTGAGCGGCACCATTAGGCCGCCGGAGCCTTCGATGACGAGCGGCGTCGGTAGGACGGGAAAAGCAAGATCGGCAGCCTTGATCGCCACGCCGTCGATCTCGGCCGAACGATGCGGCGACAGCGGGCTCCGCAAGCGGTAGGCTTCCGGCAGCACGCGCTCTGAGGGCAAGCCGGCAAGCCGCGCGACAACCTCGCTGTCGGTCTCGCCGTCGAGGCCCGATTGCACCGGTTTCCAGTAAAAGCCGTCCAGCAAACCGGCGAGCCCAGCCGCAAACACGGTCTTGCCAACTCCGGTATCCGTTCCGGTGATGACGATGCGTTGGGTCATATCGCCTCCGGTGATGTTTCGGCCAACACCTCGACCAGCGCCTCGACCATGGCGGAAATGTCGGCTTCGCCAATATTGAGCGTCAGTGAGATGCGCAGCCGCGACGTGCCCTCGGGCACGGTCGGAGGACGAACGCCGCGTATGTCGAAGCCGCGGGCCTGCAGGCGCGCCGCCACCGTCATGGTGCGCCTGACATCGCCGATTACTAAGGGCTGGATCTGAGAGCCACTTGGTATCACACCACAGCGATTGACCAACCGGCCGGCGCTGGCGACGCGTTCATGCAGCTGAACACGCCGCATAGGCTCGTCGGCGAGCATTGCGAGTGCCTCGCGCGCCACGACCGCCATCAGTGGCGATGGCGCGGTCGCGTAGATGAATGCCCGGCAACGGTTGATCAGATATTCGCACAGTGCCCTCGGCCCGGTCACGAGCCCACCAGATGCGCCGAGCGCCTTGCCGCAGGTGTGGAGCGCTATGATGTTGTCGCGGCCCTCGAAAGCGGCGGCAAGCCCCCGGCCGTCCGATCCCCAGACGCCGGTGGCATGCGCCTCATCAATGACGATGAATGCGCCGTGCCGATCGGCAAGCGCGACCAGGCTCTCCAAAGGCGCGCAGTCGCCATCCATGCTGTAAAGGCTTTCCACCGCGATCCAGACGCATCCCATGCCGCCTGCGACGCGCCACCGTGTAATCGCATCCTCGACAGCGGTGGCGTCGTTGTGCGCGGCCAGCACGAACTGTGCGCGCCCGGCCTGCGCACCCTCATGCATGCTGGCATGGGCGAGCTCATCGAGGACCAAAAGATCGCCCTTCTGCGGCAGGGCACTCAGCAGAGCGAAGTTGGCGATGTAGCCGCTGCCGAAGAACAGCGCGCGGTCGGCTCCAAAGAATGCCGCCGCATCTGCCTCGAGCTGCTCGTGTTCCGGTGCATTGCCGCGCAACAGCCGCGACCCGGTGGCGCCAACCGGCGTGCCCCGCGCAATCGCCGCCACAACCGCATCGCCAAGTCTTCTGGACGCGGCCAGCCCGAGATAGTCGTTCGACGAGAAGTCCAGCCCGGCGCGGGGCGAAAGCGTCCGCAGCCGGTCCTTGCGCGCTAGTCCCTGCAAGGTCGCATCAAAACGGGCAAGCAGCGCCCCGTTCATTGCGCCTCGAGTTCCATCGGATCGATGCCAAGGCGCCGGAACAGCAGGGTATCCTTGTCCTCACCGGGATTGTCCGCCGTCAGCAGCGTGTCGCCGAAGAAGATCGAGTTGGCGCCGGCAAAAAAGCACAGCGCCTGCATCTCGTCGGTCATCGCGGTGCGGCCGGCGGACAGACGGACATGCGATTTCGGCATCATGATGCGCGCCAGCGCGATCACGCGCACGAATTCGATCGGCTCAATGGGCTTGGCGTCTGCAAGCGGCGTACCGGCGATCGGGATCAGCATGTTGATCGGAACGCTTTGCGGATGTTCCGGGAGATTGGCCAGCGTCACCAGCATGTCGATCCGGTCCACCGGCTCCTCGCCCATGCCGACAATGCCTCCACAGCAGACCTTGATGCCGGATTTGCGAACGTGCTCGAGCGTCTCGAGCCGCTCGGCAAAGCTCCGCGTACCGATGATCTCGCTATAGTAGCGTTCTGACGTATCGATGTTGTGGTTGTAGTAGTCGAGACCCGCCTGCTTCAGTCGAGCGGCTTGCTCAAGATCGAGCATGCCGAGTGTCATGCAGGTCTCCAGGCCCAGCGCCTTGACGCCTTCGACCATCGCCACCACCGCATCCATGTCGCGCGCCTTGGGGTTTCGCCAGGCCGCGCCCATGCAATAACGGGTGGCGCCGGCATCACGCGCCTTGGTCGCTTCGGCGATGACGCGCCTGACATCCATCAGCTTGGACGCCTCCAACCCGGTTTCGTGACGCGCCGACTGGCTGCAATAGCCACAATCCTCCGGGCATCCTCCGGTCTTGATGCTGAGCAGCCGGCTGAGCTGGACCTTGTTTGGATCGAAATTCTGGCGGTGCACGGTCTGCGCCAGGAAGAGGAGATTGTTGAAGGGGGCATGGTAAAGTGCCTGAGCCTTTTCCAGGGTCCACGCTCCAGCGTCAGGCGGGTCAGGCGATTGAGCGTGCGGCGATGTCTGCGTTGAACTTGTCGTTTGCATCTCCATGCTGTTCCTCCGGTCTGTCTTGCGGGTCTTTGCTATCTGACTATGATGATCGGAAAGGACAGTTGACCCAATCCTGTTCGTTACTCAGACAATCATGAGCCCCGATGGTCGAGGCCGATATCCAGGATCGGCGCGCTGTGGATGAGTCGGCCGACCGAAATCAGATCAACGCCGGTCGCGGCAACCGCTCGCGCTGTATGCGACGTGATCCCGCCAGAAGCCTCGGTGATAGCGCGGCCACCGACCATTGCGACGGCGCGGCGAAGATCGGGGAGGGACATGTTGTCGAGCAGAACCGCATCGGGAGCGAAGCCAAGTACCTCCTCCAGCTGGGCCAGAGTATCGACTTCGACTTCGATCTTGACGAGATGACCGGCCGCTCTTCGTGCTCGCTCGAGCGCTGGCCGGACGCCGCCTGCGATGGCGATGTGGTTGTCCTTGATCAAAATTGCATCGTCCAGGCCGAAGCGGTGATTGGACCCGCCACCTGCGCGCACGGCATACTTTTCGACTGCCCGCAATCCGGGCGTTGTCTTGCGGGTGCAGACGATCTTCGCGCCATATCCACGAACCGCAGCGACGATCGATGCCGTTGCTGTGGCGATGCCGCTCAGATGGCACAAAAAATTGAGTGCCGTCCTTTCCGCTGTGAGAATGGCTCGGGCCGGGCCAACCACTGATGCAATGACCTCTCCATCCACGACATTGCAGCCGTCTGTCCGCTCCACGGAGATTTCGACACCAGGATCAATCATGCCGAAAGCGAGCATCGCCAGATCGATGCCGGCGACAACTCCGGACTGTCGCGCCACCAACACGGTTCCCGCTTGGTATTCCTTCGGGACGATGGCGTCCGTGGTCAAGTCGCCGGCTCTGCCAAGGTCTTCAAGAAGAGATGCCCGTACAAGCGGCTCAAGCAGGACCGTGGGGAGCGGTGAGAGCATCATCACTTTGCACCTTCGGAGCTTGGCGAGTGTCCGAGTTCCCGCGCAGCCGCCAAGGCGGCTTCGAGCGTGATTTCGGACCGTCGGGCGGCAGTCGCATGATGAGGAAAATCTGTCCGGTAATGAGCGCCGCGGCTTTCTTCGCGCAACAAGGCGGCAACAGCAATCATTAGCCCGACAGCCGCCGGATCCGAGACCGCATCCTTGCTTTCGGCGAGCGGCAATAAGGCACGCGCGGCTGCTTTCAACGCTTGACCATCCCGGACGATGCCGAGTGCGCGCGACAGAAAAACGCGCACGGCTATGGGAGCGGGCGGTGGGTAAACGTTCGCAAACGCAGGCCTTGTTCTGCGCGCAGGCGTTCCGGCGACGCTTTCAGCGACCCAGCGGGCGCACACGATTGCCTCGGTCAAGGAATTGCTGGCGAGCCTGTTGGCGCCATGCAGTCCTGTCGAAGCGACTTCGCCGCAGGCCCACAGCCCCTTGACGGAGGTCCTGCCCGAGCTGTCCACGGCAACGCCACCCATGTGGTAGTGTTGGGCCGGACGAATGGGGATGAGATCGCGCGCGGGATTGATGCCGGCTCCAAGGCAGGCTGATGCGATTGTCGGGAAATGTCGAGCGAATGCCGGGCCTGGCCGTTGTCGGGCATCGAGAAAAACATGGTGGCCGTCCGCAAGGTGGTTCCACACGGCGCGGGCCAAGACATCGCGAGGCGCAAGTTCCGCCCCTGGCACGCTCTGGAGAAAAGCCTGGCCGGTTTCATCAATCAGGGCAGCACCTTCGCCTCGCACAGCCTCGCTGACCAGCGCCATTGGGCGTTCTGGGCCGTCAAGCGCGGTCGGGTGGAACTGGATGAATTCGAGGTCGGCTAGGACAGCTCCAGCGCGGGCCGCAAGCGCAAGGCCTTGTCCGCAACTGCCCCAAGGGTTCGTGGTGTCGAAAAACAGTCCCCCGATGCCACCGGTGGCGAGGACGACCCGCCGTGAGCCGAAGAAGAAAGGTGCGATCGAACAGCTCGCCCAGACGCCTCGGATCGCATTCTCTCGCACGGCGAGCCGGCGCGCTTCCACGCCCTCCACGACAACTATCGACGGAGTGGAACGCACAGCCGCGATCAGCGCACGCATGATCTCACGCCCGGTGCCGTCCCCATGCGCATGAACGATGCGACGTCGGCTGTGTGCGGCCTCCAATCCGAGGAACAGTGATCCTTCCGGCGTGCGGTCAAAGCGAACCCCAAAGCCCGCAAGCCCCTCTATGGCCTTGGGCGCGGCTTGGAGGATGCGGCTCGCCACGGCTCTGTCGCAGAGACCATCCCCGGCGGCAACCGTATCGGCCAGGTGCATTGCCGGATCGTCGTCTTCGCCGAAACTTGCAGCCAGGCCCCCCTGGGCCCAGGTGCTCGAGTTGTCAGCTCCCAGCAGCGACCTTGACAGAAGAAGCACCGGCTCCGGCGACAGTTGAAGCGCGGTCATCAGTCCGGCGATGCCGCCGCCGATGATGATGGGCCGCCCGAAGAAGCTGCGGGGGTCGGCGCTCAAACTGCCAGCATCCGTTCGACCGCTAGCCGCGCGCGCCCGGCGATCCCGGGTTCGACGGTTACGACATGGTGGTTCTGCTCGAGCGCCGTGCGGATGTTGGCAAGCGTGATCCGCTTCATATGCGGGCACAAATTGCAGGGCCGGATGAACTCGACCTCTGGGTGCGCTAACGCGACGTTGTCGCTCATTGAGCATTCCGTCATCAGCACGACACGTGGCGGCCTTTGCCTTTCGACATAGTCGGACATGGCAGCCGTCGAGCCGGAAAAATCGGCTTCAGCCACGACGTCGGGCGGGCATTCGGGATGGGCGAGCACGACCACGCCGGGATGGCTTTCGCGCAACTCGCGAATGTCGGCCGGTGTAAAGCGCTCGTGCACCTCGCAACGCCCTTTCCAGGCGATGATCTGCACATCTGTCTGGGCGGCGATATTCTGGGCCAGATATTCGTCCGGCAACATGATCACCCGGGGAACCCCAAGGGATTCGACGACCGCCTTGGCGTTGCCGGATGTACAGCAGATATCCGACTCGGCCTTCACTTCGGCGGACGTATTTACATAAGTGATGATCGGAACGCCGGGATAACGCTGGCGCATCAAGCGCACGTCTTCTGCCGTGATTGAGTCCGCCAACGAGCAACCGGCGCTGAGATCCGGAATGAGCACGGTCTTGCCCGGATTAAGGAGCTTGGCCGTTTCGGCCATGAAATGGACGCCGGCCAGCACGATGACTTGCGCCTCGACCGTCGCGGCCGTGCGGGCTAGTGCCAAGCTGTCGCCGACGATGTCGGCCACGCAGTGGAAGATCTCGGGCGTCTGATAGTTGTGCGCCAGGATGATCGCGTTGCGCTCGCGCTTCAGCGCAAGGATCGCCTCGATATCCTCGGAGAAAGCCGGCCATTCGATCGGCGGGATCACTCGTCGGACGCGCTCGTAGAGCAACGCGGCCGTAGGCAGCATGGCGCCCATAGACCCCCTCCCGCTTATACTCTAACTGAAAATAACCAGCATATACTTGCTGTGAGTATAAGGGATGTCAACCCCGCGCCAGCGGCAATTTTGTCCCGGCGATGAGCCTATCGTCGAGAACGGCGTGGCGGAAACGGAAAAGCTTCGCTGGCCGGCCGCCGGTCTCAGTGGTGGCCTCTCCGGTCTCCTCGACCAGCTCCTGCTGTTCGATCAGTCGGCGAAAGTTCGGCTTGTGGATGAGCCTGCCGGCGAGCGCCTCCACGGTTCGCTGCAGCTGCAAAAGCGTGAAGACCGGCGGCATCAGCTCAAAGACGACTGGGCGGTATTTGATCTTGGAGCGCAGCCGCGCAATGCCGGTCGCCACGATGCGGCGATGATCGGCGACCATGGACTTGCTGGGCACCAGCGGCGGGGGTCCTGCGTCCCGCCCTCTTACGGCCTCTTGGACCAGGCCTGCTTCGTAGACTAACTCATAGCGTTGAAGCGTGAGTTCCTCGTTCCAAAGGCGGTCGTCGAAGCCAAAGGCTATCGTCGCCCGCTGCCAGCGTTCACGTCGCGTGGCCGAATCGCCAACCCCGTTTGCCCATTCGATCAGGCGCGGCCGCAGAACGTCCAGCACGACCGCAGGCGTGCCGGAGCGGTGGTCCTCCCATGGAAAATATTCATACCAACTCTGCCATCCGCACTTGGGCGAGCCCGCTGCCTGTTCCTTGCGCGTCAATGCGAGATAGCTGATGGAGATGACGCGCTGCTGGCGCTCGGCGCCGATGCGATCCCGATCCGCGAACGTGTAGAGTTGCTCAATGTACCCCAGCCGATGGCCGGTTTGCTGCTCGACCCACCCCCTCAAGCCGGATTGCAGCGATCGGTGCTCAAGCGCAAAGGGACCGGAGGGCAAGGTGTCCGCCTGGCCGATGGTGAGGACACAGGGTTGACTGCCGTTTACGGCGACCACAAAGGCGATCAAGTCCACTTTGACGTTGTCGGCCTTGCCGGCGGCTCTGTCTTTCCTGAGTCCTATTGCCTGATCGTCCATTATTTGGCCAACTCGGGGGCACCTTAATCGATTTAGTGTAAGCGTGCCAATTGGCACGTCAACACCCCGCAGCTGCATGGCCATTTTTTTGCTCTTCGCACCTGCACAAAAATGTGCCAAAGGCGACAGCCGCAGCTGGTAACGTAGGGGAAGGAGGGTCCCATGAGCGCTTATGGTGACACCAGGGCGATCACACCGCCGGATATTCGTTCGCGCAAAGGTGGGACGCCGCTCGTCTGCCTTACCGCCTACACCACCCCAGTCGCCCGGCTTGTCGATCCCCATTGTGATGTGGTGCTCGTCGGCGACAGCGTCGGCATGGTTCTCCACGGCCTGCCCTCGACGCTCGGCGTCACGCTGGAGATGATGATCACGCACGGCCAGGCGGTGCGCCGTGGCATCAAGCAGGCGCTGATGGTGGTCGACCTGCCGTTCGGTTCCTACGAGGAAAGCCCAGAGCAGGCTTTCCGCAATGCCGCGCGCGTCATGGCCGAGACCGGCTGCACGGCCGTCAAGCTCGAAGGCGGCGAAGCGATGGCAGAGACGATCGGCTTCCTCGCCGCACGCGGCGTGCCCGTCATGGCCCATGTCGGATTGACGCCGCAGGCCATCAACACCATCGGTGGCTACCGCGTACAGGGCAGGGGCGGGGATGCCGAGCGCATCAGGCGCGACGCAATTGCGGTGGGCGAAGCGGGCGCCTTTGCGGTCGTCCTGGAGAAGGTTCCTGAGGCGCTCGCCCGCCGGATCACCAAGGAGGTGGCGACCCCGACCATTGGCATCGGTGCCTCGGCAGCCTGTGACGGCCAGATTCTCGTCGTCGACGACATGCTGGGCCTCTTCGGCGACTTCCGGCCCAAGTTCGTCAAGCGCTATGCTGAACTCCGGGAGGCGGCTGCGGCTGCGATCGCTTCCTATGCGCGCGAGGTGAAGGAGCGCCAGTTTCCCGCCGCAGAGCATGTGTTTGCCGATGCGCCCAAGCCCGCCGACACGGACGCCACCAAGAGCGGAGAAGCAGCGTGAGCGTGCCGATCGTCAGGAGCGTTGACCAGCTTCGCGAAAGCGTCGCCGCATGGCGCTGCGAAGGTGTGAGGATAGCCCTGGTGCCAACGATGGGCGTCCTGCATGAGGGCCATCTCAGCCTGGTGCGCGCTGCACTCGAGAAGGCAGACCGTGTGATAGTGACGCTCTTCGTCAACCCGAAGCAATTCAACAGCCAGGCCGATCTTGCCGCGTATCCCCGCACCGAGGACGAGGATGCCGCCAAACTGGCATCGGTTGGCGCGCACCTGCTTTATGCGCCAGATGCAGAGGAGATGTATCCGGCGGGCTTCGCCACCACCGTTTCGGTTTGCGGTGTCAGCGAAGGCCTGTGCGGTACATTCCGGCCGGGGCATTTCGACGGCGTGGCGACCGTCGTCGCCAAGCTCTTCCTGCAGACCAGCGCTGACTTCGGCTTCTTTGGCGAAAAGGACTTTCAGCAAATTCACCTGGTCAGGCGCATGGCCCGGGATCTGGATATTCCAATCACCATTGTTGCCTGTCCGACAGTCCGTGAAGCCGACGGTCTTGCGCTATCATCGCGCAATGTGCGGCTCTCGCCAGCGGAACGCGCTGTTGCTCCCAAGCTATCATCGGTCCTGCTCAAGACGGCTGAGCGGCTTGAGCGCGGCTCACCCATCCTGCCAACGCTTGCAGAATCTCGCGCAGCAATTCTGGCTGCAGGCTATCGCGAGGTCGAATACCTGGAACTTCGCGATGAGGCAGATCTGCACCCGATAACGAGCCTCGATCGACCGGCACGGTTGCTTGCCGCCGCCTGGCTCGGCGGCACACGGCTCATAGACAACGTCAGACTATTTCGGATTGGTTCAACAGATTAGCCACGTTCTCGGCACGCGCCGTATTCGTCCGGGATCATCTAAAACAAGGTCTCTGCCTGGCATTGAGCGTTACGGAGGTTACGCACAGGACACATGCATCGCGTGTTTGAGAACTTCGTCGAGCAACTGTCTGCAAGTGTTGATGCTGCCGATCTCGGTGAGGCAATGGCCTCCGCTGCAGCCGGCTTCGACTTCCCGCTATTCGCCTATTTCACCTACCCGTCAGCCTCCGGCGACGCCCCCCAATTGATTTCAAACTATCCTTCATCCTGGACGTCACGTTATCTGCAACAGCGGTACCACAGTCTCGATCCGGTCATCCTGCGCGGGCTGCAAGGCTGGGATACATTCGATTGGGGTGTGGATCGCGCTCGGCACGGTCTGCCGAATTCGCAGCAACAAATTCTAGAGAGTGCGGCTGAGTTTGGCATCTGCGGCGGCCTGACGATGTCCATGCATGATCATCTCGGCCGGTTTGCTGCCCTGACCTTTGCTTCCGACGAGTCCCGTCCGCCTCTGTTGCGGTCACTGGCACGTTACGAAAAAGCATTGCAGCTGGTGGCCATCAACTTTCATATCCATGTCCGGCGAAGGCTCGCCGATCATCGCGTGGTGGATGGTGTAACGCTCACCCCGCGGGAGTTCGAGTGCCTGAAATGGGCGGCGCGCGGCAAGTCGGCTTGGGATACTAGCCAGCTTCTCGGCGTCTCAAAGCGCACCGTGACCTTTCATCTGGAAAACGCCAAGGCAAAGTTTGGCGTTCGAACGATCAACCAAGCCGTTGCACGAATGGCTGCCTCCGGCCTGACGAGATCCTGATTCTCAGCCACGATACCTGTAAACCTCTACAGGCTGCATCGCTGTCAGCTTTGCCCTTCGATGGCGGGAACACATCCCACATGGAGGCGACCATGATGCAACTGATAGCACCAGACTTTTACAGTGATTTTGCAGGCGAGCTCAAAGAGATGCACGGGCTCAGGTTTCGGGTGTTCAAGGAAAGGCTCGATTGGGAAGTTGATACCGAAGACCAGATGGAATCCGATCCGTTTGATGCTCTCAAGCCTGTCTATCTGCTCCTCAAAGGATCCGACTGGCGAATTCGCGGTTGCGTGCGTCTTTTGCCCAGCACCGGACCCACAATGTTGCGCGACACCTTCCCGGTGCTGCTGGGTGCTGACGTCGTGCCCTCGACCACCGACATATGGGAGAGCAGTCGTTTCGCGCTCGATCTTCCTCCGTCGGCGCCCAAGGCAGCGGGCGGGCTGGCTCAGGCGACCTACGAGCTCTTCGCGGGCATGATCGAGTTCGGCTTGGCCAAGGATCTGACCCGGATCGTAACGGTGACGGACACGCGCATGGAGCGGATCCTCCGCCTTGCTACGTGGCCATTGTCGCGCATCGGAGAACCCAAGTGCGTCGGCAAAACGGAGGCGGTGGCTGGGTTTCTCGAGATTTCCCACGCGAGCCTTTTGCGCATCCGCAGCAGGGGACGTCTGAGCGGACCGGTACTGTGGCAACCGGTTCTAGGCCCGTCAGCATAGCGCCATTGTGGACACCTGTGCCATGAAGGATGCTGGTTTGTCCAAGGAAGCGACGGTCGGCCTTGTATGCTGGCCGGACTGGCGTCGCCAGGACGCTTACCACTACGCCAGACGATTGCCACGCACTGGCTGGGCCTGGGAGTTTCTTCGGCGCAATCCACAATTCCAGCGCGACCACGCCAAAATGGCACCGTCCGCCTGCTTTGTCGGAACCCAGGCCGACATGAAGATAATCGAGTTGACGACAGAATCAGCTTTCCTAAGACAATGGAGCCTCCTTTTTCGCGGACGCGCCACAGTCGGACGCTACATCGGCGAGGGTCTTTTGGGATCCGCGCGATTGCGCCTGTATTCTACGAGCGGCCGCGGAGCCGCTGGGGCTCGACCACGATTTTGAACCGCTTCACCTTTCTTCGCTCTCATGCTGCAAGGACATCCTGCTGACAGCTGCGGGCATGCAGCACGTGCTGCTGAGGGAGAACTGCCGGAGTCTGCAGATCGCCGTTTCCGGTGCGTCCGTACTCCGCCCGTTGCGGCTATATGTCGACGCGATCCTTCAGCCGCAGCACCTCAAGTTCCATGTCGCTGCCCTTCAGTTCCTGAACGACATCAATGATTGCCGCCGCGTGTCAGCTGCTTGCTTTCCGCCGGAACACCGCGGAGCGCGTCTGCGTATTGTACTGCAGGCTTTGGATGGCTCGCTGGCGGGAGCATCTCATCAGGAGGTCGCCATTGCCTTGTTCGGGAGACGCCGTGTCGAAGAAGATTGGCGTCATCCAGGCGGCCATCTTCGCGATCAGGTACGTCGCGCCATCCAACGCGGCCGCTACCTGATGGGCGGCGGCTACAGACAGTTCCTGAGGTAATTGGAGTGGTTGCGATTGTCTTATACGAACGCGCAACCTCCATTTTCTCACTGCAATGGTGCGTTGCACAAAACGTGGCAAGCGCCTAGTTCTTCCGCGGCGAATCGGGTTTCGGCGAAACACCGGGACCCAACTTCGTCGATAAGTGCATTCATGACCTGAGGACCCCGATGACCGTTATGAACTCCGACAAAGCCGGCGCTGCAAGCCTTGAGACAATCGCGCGAAACGGCAGCATGCTGCGTCGCATAGCCGTACGCATTCCGACCTACCTGTCGGATATTCGCGAGAACCCGGCGTGGCTGCCCATGTTCATGTTGGCGCGCACCATGCCGGCACGGAGAATGCACTGGCGCGGTGCAAAGCCGGTCCGAAGGCCGCAAAGAGCCCAGGACACGATGTTTGCCGGTGTCAATTGCCACGACGTTGTCGACGCGCTGCGGATGGATGGGCTTTTTCCCGGCCTTGTCCTGCCTGCAATGGTGGCTGAAGATGTAGCCGCATTCGCCAGGTGCACACCTTGTTTCGGCAATTTCGATCGCCGACTCGAGTTCATGCCGGCGGAGCATGCGGAGGCTGAGGCGCGATTTGGCCGTCCGTTGCTCAGCGGCCATTATTTCGAGCGCATTCTGGGCTGTAAGTCGGCCGTTGCCATCCAAAACGATCCGCTGCTCATGGATATCGCGGCGCACTATCTCGGCGGCCAGGCGACGCTGATCACGACGCGCGTCTGGTGGAGCTTCCCGACCGGCCAGGCGTCGGACGCGGACAAGAACCTGGCTTCGCTCGGCAAATACCACTTCGACCTGGACGACTGGCGGATGCTGAAGTTCTTTTTCTATCTGGTGCCCGTCGACGAGGGGACCGGCCCGCATATCTATGTTCGCGGCAGCCATGATCGCCGCGCCCTCAAGCACCAATTTACGCTTGTCGTCGGCCATCCAGCGCAAGAGATTCTGGACGTCTACGGCAAGCAGAGTCCGGTCACGCTGACCGGCAAGGCCGGTTTCGGTTTCGTCGAGGATCCGTTCGGGTTCCATATGGGCACCGTGCCGTCGCACAGGCCACGGCTGATGATGGAAGTTGGCTTCGGCGTTTCTCCTCCATCGCGCCGCCGCTTCCATGGCGAGCCTGTGATCCGCTGATTTCGAAAAGTCCCGAAACAGCCTTCCCGTTGTGAGGGAAGATAAGGCTATGCCGCCAATCGATCTGTTCCGGGCCAAAAGCGGTTGTCTGCATATGCCCTGAACTTGGCTGGTGCAATGAGTCTCGCCATTGCTCCAGCCAGCGCATCAGTGCCTGTTTAATCGAGGTTAGATGGCAGTGCGCCCAAGAGATCCTCCTCGATATCGCCTGCCGCGCGAAGCCTCAGATGCTCTTCGAAAACCTCCTTTACGGACCGAGTCGTCTCGGGTCTCCTTTGAGTGGCCGGAAGGTGGTGCACAGCCGTATCGTGCTTCGGGATCCTGAACGAAGGCGAGGGGCGGTTTGTTCCTCGCGCGGCGCATGCAGCGGTGCCGGCATGACAGCTTCGTCGTGGATCCCGATGCTCGGCAACGTCGGCGGTGAAGGCTCTGTCTAGGCGGCTTACGTGACTCCAATGCAGGAGATCGACCATCTCCTGTTCGAGCACATTCGTTGGCGATCACCGTCGCGGCGCTACGGACGCCGCGGCGCCTGCGATCAATGCAGTTTGCCGACTAGCCGAGCGTATTCGGCTTCAGCCCTGCCATATGACCCATCTGCCAGCGCAATTAGACGCGCGCGATCAAGAATGACTACCTCTCCTCGCATTGAGCGTATCAGACCTTGGCCCTCCAAGGTTTGCAGCGCTATGGTGACGCCGGGCCGCCTGACACCGAGCATAACTGATAAGAACTCGTGCGTAATCGCAAAGCTGTTCCCGTCGACGCGATCATCACACATCACCAGCCATCTTGAGAGCCTGTCGACTATGTTCATCCGGGCATTGCTGAGCGCGGTGAAGCTTGCCTGGAGGTGAAAGTAGTGAACGTAGCGGAGCAGAAAACTTCGCAGGGTTGGGCTTGTCAAAAGCGCCTTGGTGAAGAGGCCCGCATCGATAACAAAGGCTCGGGCCTCTAATTGGACGTAACAATCGTGCGTTGACCGGTCATCGCCCATGATAAGCGCTGAGCCGGTCATACCCTCACAACCTATGATTCCGATCTCAGCTTCAATACCAGGCCGCAGTTCGCCCACCACTGACCCGAGACCGCTCTCGAAGAAGTACACGGTTCTGATTGGAGACCCCGCCACTTCGAGATGCGTCTTCAGTCCAAGGGAGACGCTTTCCAAATGAGGTTGCAGCAAGGCCAAATCTGCCGAGCACATTCGAAGCAGCAGCGAATTGCGATAGATGGAATTTTGGCGGGTGTCGCATTGCGCGGCAGTGTGAGTTCGTGAACTGGAGTCTGTCATAGCTCCCTCTCCCTATTGGGGCGGAAGCATGTTGATCGCTCACAGCCGACGGACGCCCTTAGAGTTGCCGTCGATGGCACACTGTATGCCTGCCGACCGCGGTTGTCCCATTTTTTAATCAATTACGTTAATCGGCCCGAGCCAAGCTTTGGCGCACCCGCTCTAACGCGGCATTCAGATGCTCCAGAAATTCGTCATCGCTTTTGGTCGCCAAGCCGACTTGTCGAGCGCGAGTTACAATGCGCTCCTGGAGTGAAACCGCTGTCTCATAGTGGTCCACGATCATCTGAAATGAAGCGCTCATTGGGGCGGATTCAAAGAGCTGTGCCATTCTGACAATGTAGTTCCAAGATGATGAGAGTCCATGCGGCCGCCGCTTGGGTAACAATCGTACAATATACCTAAGACTGGCCGCGCTCTTTGGTTATCCTCCCAGAAATCCGTAGCCTCGCGAGGCGCAGCTTCTCTTCGCCCTCCGACCTCGTGACCGGCGGACCAGTCCCGGCTTCAGCCATTCGGCCTTGTTCTTCTTATGCTCCTTCGGGACCGGGCCGCCGACCTCGCCCTGCACACGATTCCACAGCGTTTGCCTCTTGTAGGCCTTGAAGGCTACTATCGGCCGCCCTTGTAGGGCCGCTTTCAGCCATGATCACCTCGGGGCGCTGAACGAAGCGCGTGCTTGTCGACTCTGTCGGTCGTCGCAGACGCTTACGGAGGCCTCACCGCAGAGGGCGATGCGAACTCCGGCTCGACGACGGCTGTCAAATCAGACTGCTGTGGATGCACTACCAGCGATCGGTACTAGGATTCTCGACCTCGGTAATAAGCTGGTCTGTACGGCTAGCGACCTTCCTGCCTAGCAATATCAAAAGTCAAACCCCGCCGAAGATGCATATGCCTGGCAGCACGCGTCGGTCTTTGGCCACGCATCTGCCAAACCGAAATCAAGTAGCCCGCCATCGTGCGCCCTCAACGCGATCTTGATCATTGCAGTGGGGCAATAACTTATCTCTTTGGAGCTTGGTGGTGATATATAGGCGCCCAAGCCAGCGCTAATATTGCATGGAGCTAAAACGCCCGCTAAGATTTCTTGGGTGTTAGCTGGCGGGTGTTTGATGCGGTTTCATCGTCTAGGCGCGGTCGCTCTGGGTCTGGCGTCCTTCATCAGCAGCGCTCATGGCCAAGAATCCTGCGACCCTAACTACACAGGCGCCTGTGTTCCAATCGCCAGCGATGTCGACTGTTCCTCCGGAAAGGGCAATGGTCCCGCATACGTACACGGGCCGGTCTCTGTCGTAGGCACCGATATCTATGATCTTGACCGAGACGGCGACGGAATAGGTTGCGAAAACGGCTAGAGGAGGCAAGTCGCCCTCCAACTTCATGACGGCACCAGCCCATCCATGGTGCCGGCATGGTCCCACTGATGCTCTCTCCTTGTGAACGGCATCCAATCTTTTCGGCGGGCTTGAACAGCGGCCACCTTTGGCGGCTATCGAGGGGCTGATGATAGATTCCATTCCAGCTCTTTCTAATGTGTCGTCCGAACAGTGAACGAAAGTAGAACAGATAATTCAAGCGCGAATTGACTGTGAGAGGGATGAGCTGCAATTTGGGTCAGGCCTGACGCTGGTGGAAGACGAAATTGCGGTGGCGACTGGAAGCTCAGCGATGCCCCAAATGAAACTGGGCAGCTGGTGCTGTCCGCTGCGGCGCTATGATGTCAGACGATGATATCGGCCGAATGACCTGGGGAATCTTCGGGGACGTCGAGGCCGACGTGGTCGACTGAGTTGCAGGCGGTGCGGCAGGACGAGTATATGCAAGCTGAGACGCCTGTCGCAGTCTCCGCGTTCCAGGCCGACGTTCTCCGCATTCCGAGGCCTGGTGAGCGATACGGGTGCGCCTGAGTGTCAATGGCGCATCTATCAACGGCCTGGTACGCGATTCACCGCCGTGCGAGCTGATCGAAACGGGCTTGGTCGATTGCATCGTAATAGCGCCGCCCACCAGGAAACATTTTTCTATCGTTTGCGGTTGGGGCCGCATGACGCGATTGTCGGACGCAACAAGCCAGCTTGGCAATGGGCAGTAGGCTGTCCACACTGTACTCCCTAGTGTCCAATACATACCTAACCAGACCGCCATGCCGTCACCTCCAGATTTCACCGACGATTTTCGCTCCGGGCTGATCACGCTGCTGCGCTGGCGCAGGGATGTGCGGCGCTTCGAGCCGACGGCTCTGCCGGAGGGTACGCTGGAACGCCTGCTCGAGCTCGCCAGCACTGCGCCCTCCGTTGGCCTCAGCCAGCCCTGGCGCTTCGTAGTCGTCGACAGCCTCAAGCGGCGCACTGCCGTGAGAGACTGCTTCGAGCGCTGCAATGCCGAGGCGCTCACGCGCTTTTCGGGAGAGCGCGCCGCACTCTATGCCCGGCTGAAGCTTGCCGGGCTCGACGAGGCGCCCTGTCAGTTCGCGGTCTTCGCCGACCGCACGACCCGGCAAGGCCATGGGCTCGGTCGCATGACCATGGCGGCGACCATCGACTATTCGGCCGTCATGGCAGTGCACACACTGTGGGTGGCGGCGCGGGCGGAGGGCATCGGCATGGGCTGGGTGTCGATCCTCGATGCGACCGAGATGGCCGAAATTCTCGACACGCCGCCCGAATGGACGCTGATCGGCTATTTCTGCCTCGGCTATGCCAGCGAGGAGCACGACATACCGACCTTGGAACGCGAATGCTGGGAACATCGGCGGCCGCCGGTGGTGATCAGGCGGTAGTGGGGCTGCCCATCATTCGCCTCTTCCTTGGCGATGAGCTTGACGCAGATCGGGTCGCCCTTCGCCACATTGCCATTCCGACCGAAGCCGAGGTTCGTGTTCTTGCAAAGGCCAGGAAAGAGCAGCATGACAAGCGCGACCGCAGCGAAGATGGCGCTTGCGACAACCGGGCTGAAGCCGGGCATGGAGGTGGTCGACCTCTGTTGCGGGGCGGCTGTGCCGATCGCCACGATCGCCCGCCATGTCGTCGCACTACGCCGACCAACTGGAGGCCGCGCAGCGCCGGCTGACCGGCGCCGGCGCGACCAATTGCGAATTCGTCGCCGGCTACGCGCTACGAACTCGCTACTCTGGTGTCACGCCCCGTCGAGTCTTCACGGCCAACGCCTCGACGGCGTCCCGGACCGACCGCGGCTGGCACGTGCCGTGCGCGAGGCGCTCGCCCCCGGCGGACATTTGTTATCGTCAACTGACACCGGCAGCCGCGCGAGAAGACGACGGTCCTGAAGCGAACTCAGGCTGTCGCCAAGACAGACCATCGCCGATGCCCAAGTCGGCGGCACCATGCTCCTAGATGCCGACTGCCTGACAAGGGGTCGCAGGCCCGTCGTCCGTCCACTGTCCAAGGCCTCCTGGCCTTTCCGAGGCCGTGATCCTGCCGCGGGTGTGAGTTTGCGATCCTCATAAGAGCGTCAGGCGCGAATAGAAGTTTGGGTCGTGGCTCCACAGCGGCCGACCTATCCATCGGGTGGATGGTAGTTATCACAACAATCAATTTTACCAATATTATGGAATTCCACTACAAGGCCGCCACTTAAAGCGGCCGGACGGGTATCCGTCTCGCGTGGGCTGGTGCTGCCCGCAAAGATGCGGAGACGAACATGTGCGGGATTGTTGGCATCGTTGGGCAACAGCCGGTGTCGGATCGGTTGATCGGCGCGTTGAAGGGTTTGGAATATCGCGGCTATGATTCCGCCGGCGTTGCGACGATCATCGAGGGTGCCTTGCACCGCCGGCGCGCCGAGGGCAAGCTCGTCAATCTCGAGACGCGACTGAAGGAAGAGCCGCTGAGCGGCAACGTCGGCATCGGCCACACGCGTTGGGCAACCCACGGGGCCTCGACCGAACGCAATGCGCACCCGCACTTTAGCGACGGTGTCGCCGTAGTCCATAACGGCATCATCGAGAATTTCACCGAGCTGAAGGACGAATTGGCGGCGGATGGCGCCGAGTTCCAGACCGACACCGACACCGAGGTCGTTGGGCATCTCTTGGCAAGATACCGCCGAGAGGGCATGAGGCCGCAAGAGGCCACGCGTGCCATGCTGAAACGCGTCAAGGGCGCTTATGCGCTTGCCATCCTCTTCGAAGATGAACCGTCGACCATCACGGCGGCGCGCAACGGACCACCGCTCGCGATCGGCCACGGCGACGGCGAGATGTTCCTGGGCTCCGACGCGATCGCCCTTGCTCCCTTCACCAATGAAATTACCTATCTCATCGACGGCGACTGGGCCGTTGTCGGCAATTCGGGCGCCCATATCTTCGATGTCGACGGCCGTCCCGTCGAGCGTCCGCGCCATATCTCCACGGCCGCGGCCGATCTCGCCAACAAGGGCAACCATCGCCACTTCATGGAGAAGGAGATTTACGAGCAGCCCGAGGTCATAGCCCATGCTCTCCATCATTACATTAACATCATAGACAGTCGCGACATGGTTCCTGGCATTGATTTCGCCAAGGTCCCGAGCTTGGCGATCTCTGCCTGCGGGACCGCCTATTTCGCCGGACTGATCGGAAAATACTGGTTCGAGCGCTATGCGCGCCTGACGGTTGAAATCGACGTTGCGTCCGAATTCCGTTACCGCGAGATCCCGTTGCCGCCGCAGTCGGCGGCTCTTTTCATCTCGCAGTCCGGCGAAACCGCCGATACGCTTGCGTCATTGAGGTACTGCAAGGAGCGTGGGCTGAAAATTGGCGCTATCGTCAATGCCTGCGAATCGACCATCGCTCGGGAGGCCGATACGGTTTTCCCGATCCTTGCCGGACCGGAGATCGGCGTCGCCTCTACCAAGGCTTTTACCTGCCAGCTTGCCGTTCTAGCAGCACTCGCCATCGGCGCGGCCAGAGCCCGCGGGACCGTCCCCGAAGACGAGCTGCAGGCGCTCGTCAGGAGCCTCGCCGAATTGCCGCGCGTGATGGGCCACGTACTCGAGTGCATCCAGCCGGAAATCGAGTTCTTGTCGCGCGAACTGTCAAAGTGTCGTGACGTCCTGTATCTCGGCCGTGGCACCAGCTTCCCGCTAGCGATGGAAGGTGCGCTGAAGCTCAAGGAGATTTCCTACATCCATGCCGAGGGCTATGCAGCGGGTGAATTGAAGCACGGGCCGATCGCCTTGATAGACGAGAACATGCCAGTGATCGTCATCGCGCCCCATGACCGTCTTTTCGACAAGACCGTTTCCAACATGCAGGAAGTGGCTGCCCGTGGAGGGCGGATTATCCTCATCACCGATGAAAAAGGGGCAGCCGTATCGAAACTCGAAACCATGCACACGCTCGTGCTGCCGGTTGTCGACGAGATTATCGCGCCAATGATCTTCTCGCTCCCGATACAGCTTCTAGCCTACCACACGGCGCTCTTCATGGGGACGGATGTAGACCAGCCGCGCAATCTCGCAAAATCGGTCACGGTCGAATGATTGTGAACCTGTACAGGTGGCGATGCGCCTCCAGGAAAGCGGTACCCCTTGTCTGGATCCGAAGCCCGGATGAAACCAGATGACCATTGTTTGCTGCAATTGTGAAACTCGGTAGCGGTTACGAGCGGGTCCTTCGCTGCCTCGCCGGTGGAGATTGCCGAAGGAAGCAGTGTCCGTGCCGAAAGTTCGAGTTGCTGTTCAAGAAAGCCATCGGCGAGAATGGTCCACGAAGGATCGCAGGTCGCATGCGCTACGCCGACCAGGCTCTCAGCACGGGCAGTCTTGATACTTGATCAGAAGCAGGTGAGCCGCCATATTCCGGCCCGGCCAATTCAGCGGCCCATCCCATGCATGAGGCCGGTTCGGCCGAATGGACGACCATTTTTTTTATTTGCTAGGTGTGCGCCTCGGGAGGAATCTCTGAGGGAGCTCCCAGTTCTTGGAGATGTTTATGAAGGATTCGCGCATTCCCGAACCAGTCTTGACGGCTATGTCCCAGGGAACCCACATCGTCCGCGCTTATCGCGAGCACCTTGGATATTCGATCGACGACCTGGCCGTCGCGTGCGGGCTGGCCGCTGAGGAAATCCAAAACATCGAGCGAGGTCTGAGGTACAGCAAGGGCTATCGGGATCGGATAGCGAAATCGCTTTCCATACCTGTGGGAATTCTTGAGTCGGAGTTGGACATTTCGGACGCCGCCTGATCAGTCGGATGATCTGCAATGGGTGGACTAGCTGTTGTGATGTGAAGCTTGCGGCTGATGTCGACGCTTGAGTCGATTTGATGCGAATGCCTTCTGGCGCAGCTCGCCGAACAACAAGCGATATAGCCGCCCGGAGTGCTACGAAACGTGCACGACGGCATCGGCTCGCGACGAAGGATTGTAACGGCGAACTCTTCCTAGTTCGGCAAGGCGATGCTGGCTTGAGCATCAACTCGGCCTACGAGAGGGGCTACTCCTAGGCTGAATCGTCCAACATGGCGAGTCGCGCCGCTCTGAAAGTACCATGGCGGGCATCCTGACGTTTCCGGGTTGACTATGGGCGTTCGAACCACGAAAAGGGGCCGCTCTTCGTGAGTGGCGTGCGCCGGCAGTCTGGCCCCCAAGCCCCCCGCCCAGGCTGCCGGCGCGCTTCTAGAAAGATCGAAGTAGGCACTCGCTTGCGCTCTGCCCGCTGACACCTTGTGGTTCCTCCTGCGGGTCCAGCGGACCACCATGGGTGTCGCCAGTTCTGGTGGTCACGCGCCTCCATTTGCGATCTCGTGTCAGTGAGTGCACCGCAGCACCCTCTCTGCTAGCCTGAAAAAGCCATGGGGGTTGGTGGATGTGGCGCAAGCCCGTTGAAATGACGTAGGAATGCCTACTTAAGCCGATCCGAACCATTTCCCGAGACCACACCCACCATGAACGATCTTGCGCTGCCGCTGAGCGGTTTGTCATCAGTCGGCGGCAAGTCCGTCGTCGCCCGTTTCGACGGCGGCATGCTGTCGTCCAACAGCGGCGTTCTGGCCTAGGCCGAGGTGGAAAAGCGGTTGCGGGTGGCCGAGCGTCTGGCGCGTTGCATCGACGATCCGCGCTGCCCGGACCAGGTCGTCCACAGTCTGGCGGACATGATCGGCTTTCGCATGAAGATGATCGCCGCCGGCTACGAGGACGGCAACGACGCCAACCGGCTGCGCCGCGATCCGGTCTTCAAGACGGCCCAGGATGCGCTGCCGTCGGGTCGGAATCTGGCGTCGCAATCGACGCTGTGCCGGCTGGAGAACCTACCCGGGGTGCGGGAGCTGGTCGCGATGGGACGGGCGATGGTCGATCTCTATTGCGCCTCGTTCCGGCAAGTGCCGAAGCGGATCGTACTCGACATTGACGACACCTTCGACGCTGTGCACGGAGGCCAACAGCTTCGCCTGTTCAATGCACCATGACGAGTACGGCTTCCAGCCGATCGTCGTGTTCGATGGTGCGGGACGGTTCGTCAGCGCGATCCTGCGACCGGCCAAGCGGCCGAGTGGTGCTGAGATCCGCCCCCACCTGCGCCGTCTGGTGCGGGCGATCCGGATCAACTGGCCGAACATTCGAATCCTGCTCCGCGGCGATAGCCATTATTGCAACCCGCAGGTCATCGACTGGTGCCGCGCCAACGATGTCGACTTCATCTTTGGCCTCGCGCCCACCACGACCCTGCGCAAGCATGTCGCGGATCTGGAGGCCAGCACGACCGCGCGCTTCGAAGCGTCGGCCAAGACAGGCAAGGTCCGCAGGTTCAAGAAGTTCGTTGACGGCGCCCGCGGCGCGGCCGGGCCGGCAGCACTCAGGCGACATAACGGGCGCAGAGCCGACCCTGCGGCTTCCAGAAATTTGTCGTGTACAGCTTCAGACCCTCAAGCCGAGCCCGCAGGGCCTCGCTTACCTTTTACGGGGCGGCGGTACGTCCAAGCCGGTTCAACAGTTAAGAATTTCGCAAAGACGATACCCCCGGATCGTCGAGCTTCCGCTGCCACTTCCCGCATTCGCCGAGGCGGTCAATGACCCGCCCTTCACAATAGTTATCCGGCAAGCATCTGGATGCGAGAGATAATGTTGCCGGAGGCATCTCTCATGGCTTCTACACCTGCCTGAACGCCAGAACCGCGTTCGTGCCGCCAAAGGCGAAGGAGTTGCTCAGTGCCACGCGCACCTTGCGCTCGCGTGCCACATTGGGCGTGACGTCGAGATCGCAATCGGGGTCCAGCTCACGATAATTGGCAGTCGGCGGCACGACGCTCTCGCGGATAGCCATCACGCAGGCGATCAACTCGAGCGCGCCGGAAGCGCCGAGGCAATGCGCGTGCATGGACTTGGTAGAAGAAATGGACATTGAGAAGGCGTGCTGACCGAAGACGCGCTTGATCGCCGCCGTCTCGATCTGGTCGTTGGCCTTGGTGCCGGTGCCGTGCGCGTTGAGATAGTCGACATCTTCGGCATCCAGCCTGGCATCGGCAAGGCAGGCCCGCATTGCTGCCTCCGGCCCCTCGACAGTCGGCGCGACGATGCCGGACGCATCGGCGGAAAGGCCGGCACCCGCAATTTCGGCAAGGATGGTGGCGCCCCGAGCCAGGGCATGCTCGTAGCTTTCCAGCACCGCCATGCCGGCTCCTTCACCAAGCGACAGGCCCTGGCGATCGGCCGAGAATGGCCGGCAAGTATCGGGCGAAAGCACGCGGATCGCTTCCCATGCCTTCAGCACACCCCATATGAGCGGCGCTTCGCTGCCGCCGGCAAGCATCACGTCGGCCCGGCCGAGCCTGATCTGGTCCACCGCGCAGGCAATCGCATGGTTTGCCGAGGAACAGGCGGACGTGACGCCGAAGACCGGCCCGCGCAGGCCGAGACTCATGCTGACCTGGCCGGCAGCGGCACCCGGCATCGCCTTGGGTACAGTCAAGAGAGCGGCACGCTTACCGCCCAGCAGGATGGCGCGGTAGGTTTGCTCGATCGCATCCCACCCGCAGCCGCCAACGCCCACCGTCGCACCGAAGCGATAGCTATTTCCCTCTTTGGAGGAAAGTCCGGCCTGACGCATGGCTTCCCGCGCCGCAAGCACAGCGAGCAGGCTGAAGCGGTCCATGGAGATGAGTTGCTTGCTGTCGATGTCATGCTCCGGCAGGGCCTTGATCTCGGCACCGATCCTGACCCTCAATTCATGGAACTCGGAGTTGACGATTGGGCCGATGGCGGAGCGGCCTTCTCGCATCTCTGTCCAAATGGCGGCGGCGTTGGTTCCAAGCCCGCAAATTCCGCCAATCCCAGTAATCACGACGCGCCTGTCCATTCACACCCCCGTAGCGAGCAAGCTGCGCACGGCTTCCACCATGTCCCCAACATTCTGGAGATCCGACCATGCCTCGGCCGTATTCATCTCGATCTCGATGCCGTAGGCCTGCTCCAGGTCCCAGAGAACGTCCGCCAATCCCAGTGAATCGATACCGAGCGAAGTCAGTCCCGTGGCGGCCGTTATCTCGCCGCCCGTGGCAGGCGCTATGCCGCCCTCCGACGCGGCGCGCTTCTTGATCATTGCGATTATTTCGTTGGCGAGTTGATCTGCCATCTTGTTCCTTTCTAGCTTGCGTTTTCGGCGTCGTTCAAAACCCGAGTCGCGTCGCGTTGCCAAAATTGCCCCTCATAGAGCCTGTGCGACCGACCAAGCCCAATGCCCATAGGAACCGGACGAGCTCCGGCTTCTTCGGCGTCAGCCCGATGACGAAGAAGAGTCGCCGGCCTCCCGGTTTTGCGCCAGCACATCAAGAATCTGCGTGTAAATGGATAGGAACCGTCGTCAAACGTCAGCTAAACGCTGCGACGGTGGGTGCCGTCAGCGTATTCACTCGGCACCTCATATGTAATCGAGATGTTTCATAGCTCCGGACCAGTTGCGATCAACTATGTACCGGTCGCCATTCGTCGGAGAGTTCGACATGATTTGGAGCGCTGCCTCTCATTCCCAGTACAATCTCCACCGCACGCGACAGATTTCCTCTTTCGGGCTCTTCTCAAGGGACTCGCCACGCGATAGAGGCAGTCATCGGCGCACGTGAGGTCCTGCCAGGTCCATGCGACATTCCGGAAAATTGGTAAAATCGTTTGTTTCAATCAAATTCATCCACGCTATGGATAGCTAAGACATGCGTTTCAAAGGGCTCGATCTGAATCTTCTCGTCGTTCTCGACGCGCTGCTTAGCGAGCGCGGCCTCACGGCGGCGGCACGCAGCATCAACCTAACCAAATTCATGTGGGTTGGTGGATGTGGCGCAAGCCCGTTGAAATGACGTAGGATTTGGTTGCTTAAGCCGATCCGAAATTTCCCGGAGACCACACCCACCATGAACGATCTTGCGCTGCCGCTGAGCGGTTTGTCATCAGTCGGCGGCTAGTCCGTCGTCGCCCGTTTCGACGGCGGCATGCTGTCGTCCAACAGCGGCGTTCTGGCCTTGGCCGAGGTGGAAAAGCGGTTGCGGGTGGCCGAGCGTCTGGCGCGTTGCATCGACGATCCGCGCTGCCCGGACCAGGTCGTCCACAGCCTGGCGGACATGATCGACTTTCGCATGAAGATGATCGGCGCCGGCTACGAGGACGGCAACGACGCCAACCGGCTGCGCCGCGATCCGGTCTTCAAGATGGCCCAGGATGCGCTGCCGTCGGGTCGGGATCTGGCGTCGCAATCGACGCTGTGCCGGCTGGAGAACCTACCCGGGGTGCGGGAGCTAGTCGCGATGGGAGGGGCGATGGTCGATCTCTATTGCGCCTCGTTCCGGCAAGTGCCGAAGCGGATCGTACTCGACATTGACGACACCTTCGACGGTGTGCACGGAGGCCAACAGCTTCGCCTGTTCAATGCCCACCATACGAGTACGGCTTCCAGCCGATCGTCGTGTTCGATGGTGCGGGACGGTTCGTCAGCGCGATCCTGCGACCGGCCAAGCGGCCGAGTGGGGCTGAGATCCGCCCCCACCTGCGCCGTCTGGTGCGGGCGATCCGGATCAACTGGCCGAACATTCGAATCCTGCTCCGCGGGGATAGCCATTATTGCAACCCAGGTCATCGACTGGTGCTGCGCGTCGACTTCATCTTTGGCCTCGCGCCCACCACGACCCTGCGCAAGCATGTGGCGGATCTGGAGGCCAGCACGACAGCACGCTTCGAAGCGTCGGCCAAGAGAGGCAAGGTCCGCAGGTTCAAGAAGTTCGTTGACGGCGCCGCTAGTTGGAGCCGCGTCGAGCGCATCATCGCGCGGGTCGAGGTCGGCGCCCACGGTGGCGATATCCGCTTCGTCCCCCGCCTGCCATCACGCCGGAGCAATCCCGGCGCCTGACGAGGCGCGTGGAAAAGCACCGCAACGGCGACCACAGCGTCGCTTCAGGCCGTCAAAAGCTTATCGCCGTGCATCAAGGCGGCTAGATGGCAACGAGGCTTATGCCGCCCGAGCATCGCAGCTAAGTATGCATGAGGGGTCGTCCCTTCAAAATACTTGATACATTTGCGCTTGCGTAGCTCCTTGCATACGCTCGATGCCAGGAGGAGACCTCTGTTCTAAACGCTCGCATCGATGCAACGCCGTTGACACCATCATCGCGGCGACCCCTTTGCCGCGGCCGCCGCAGCCCGTTTCGAGCATGACGATCATGCCGGCGCCATCGCAGTGATGCACTTGCAAATTCAGAGATGCACTCTGGCCAAATGCTAGGTGCCCAGCATATGTCCGGCATCCCGCAACGCCGCTACGAAGAGACGGGCATTGCCGTTGGCATCCATCTTGGCCTGCATCGACAGGGGCATCCTGTGCCAGCTCTCCAAGGCCGCAATGTAATGTGAGAACATACCGTTAACGATGCAATAGTGGGTAACTAGGCCGTGTCCGTCTAACGCCAGCACGCCGAATTGGCCGCCGTGATATCGGATGGCTGCGACCCTCTGGACCTGCGCGTCACCGTCGATCCGCACGTTGAAAAGCAGGCTGCCGCGGCTCCTGGTGGCTATCTCGGCGGCTTTTTCAGCGAAGCTCAACGAGAGCGAGCGGACGCTTTCGACTGCCATCTGTAAAACCATCAAGTTCAGTTCATCCACTGCCATAAGGTACCTGTGCGCAAGACATGGGTGATTGCAATCGACCACACCGCTTGTTCACAGATGTCGGCTCACGACCGGTTATTCAGGGTTCGCCGGTTATCCATTGAGGGCGTGCTCATCAAATGATCCTGACGTGGAATGCGCTGCATCTACGAAGCGCGAGGAGCAGGCCAGCCAAAGCTGTCGCGACAATTGATCTCATAATCCACCCCGATATCTGGATTTCGGCATCGCTGAACATCCCTGGTAAGTGAGCTGTTTGCGGCAAGCCCATCTCAGCTTTGTACTCCGAAACCGTTGCAATGGAGTCGCTCGGCGCTCGGGACCGACAGGCTCTGCTCGTCGAGAACTTTGTCCCCGAGAAGCGTTCGACTTTGAGCATTCCGCTGAAGGGTGACGTCTCGCCAGTCAGTGTCCTTGCAGCTCACCGCGATGGCTTTTTGCGCATCGCACGCAAGCGCACGAATTGGTCTCCGTTCACTTCACAAAATGGTTTTCCTGAAGTACTGGAGCGCAGAGAAATCTCCGGTCGCAGCCTACCCGGTTAAAACAAGGATCCAACGATGAAGACTCTCGTCGTCTGCTCCGGCGGATTGGATTCCGTTACTCTTGCCCACAAGGTGGCAGCGGAGCACCAGCTGACCGGCCTGCTATCGTTCGATTACGGCCAACGGCATAGGAAGGAATTGGGCTTCGCCACCCTTTGCGCGGAGCGCCTGAGTGTCCCGCAGCGAATCATCGATATCCACGAGATCGGCGGCGACCTTTCCGGCTCCGCGCTGACCGACAATGTGGACGTGCCCGACGGGCACTATGCGGAAGACACGATGAAGATAACGGTGGTGCCCAACCGGAACGCCATCATGTTGGCCATTGCCTTCGGCCTCGCCGCAGCGCAAGACGCTGACGCAGTGGCGACGGCCGTGCATGGTGGGGATCACGTTGTCTATCCCGATTGCCGTCCGGCCTTCATCGACGCTTTCCAGATGATGCAGGACCACGCGCTCGACGGCTACGCGCAGATTCGCCTTTATGCACCCTATGTGAACCTGACGAAGGCGGACATTGTTATGGATGGAGCCACATACGGCACGCCGTTTGCGCAGACCTGGTCCTGTTACAAGGGCGCCGAGCGTCATTGCGGGAGGTGCGGGACCTGCGTCGAGCGGCGTGAGGCGTTTCACATCGCTGGGCACCCGGACCCAACCGAGTATGAGGACTCCGACTTCTGGCTCGGAGCGCTGCGAAGGACCACCGCGTAATGTTCCGCATCACCAAGGAATTCCACTTCTCAGCCTCGCATCAGCTCACCTCATTGCCACCCGATCACCAATGCGCGCGCCTGCACGGACATAACTACATCGTCGAAGTGGAGCTTTCAGCGGATGGACTGGACGATCACGGCTTCGTGCGCGACTACCACGACTTGGCGCCATTCAAACGCTACATCGACGAGAGCTTCGACCACCGGCATCTCAACGACGTGCTGGGACACGAGCAAATCACGGCGGAATATCTGGCCAGACATTTCTACGACTGGTGCAAGGCACGCCTGAGCGAAACCGCGGCCGTGCGGGTGAGCGAAACGCCGAAAACCTGGGCGGAATACCGGCCATGACGAATACTCATCCCGCAATCCGCGTTAGCGAGATTTTCGGGCCGACGATCCAGGGCGAGGGCGTGCTCATAGGTTTGCCGACGATCTTCGTCAGAACCGGCGGGTGTGACTATCGCTGTTCCTGGTGCGACAGCCTCCATGCTGTGGACAATCAATTCCGGCATGAATGGGAGATGATGTCCGTTGGGGCGGTGTGGAAAAATGTGCTTGCCCTTTCCGGTGGCCGCCCGGTGATGGTGTCGCTATCAGGCGGCAATCCGGCCATCCAGCCGCTCGGCGCGCTCATCGACCGGGGCCATGGTGACGGTTACCGTTTTGCGCTGGAAACCCAAGGGTCGCTTGCCAGGGACTGGTTTGCGCAGCTTGACGTGCTGATCCTCAGCCCAAAGCCGCCGTCAAGCCGAATGACGACAGATTGGGCCGCTGTCGAGGCGTGCCTCCAGGCGGCACAAGGCAAGCCCCAAGTCGTGCTCAAGCTCATTGTTTTCGACGAAAGGGACTACACCTACGCGAAAGACGCCGCTGCGCAATTTCCGCAACTTCCGATCTATCTGCAGCCCGGCAATCACACGCCGCCACACCCCACAAATGATGACGCGCCTGTCGACCTTGACGGAATATTGAAGCGCATGGAGTGGCTGGTTGACAGCGTGACCCGCGACAGATGGTTCGAGGCCCGCGTGCTGCCGCAGCTGCACGTTGTGCTCTGGGGTAACAAGAGAGCCGTCTAGCCCAGGCCCTTTCCACTGGAACTGCGCCGGCAGAATTCGGGTGAACGGGTGGTTCAGGTCGAAGGGAGCTGTCGCCGACAACCATGATCCGACAGGCAGGGCTCGAGCGGACGATATCGTCGCTGCGCCAAGACGCGTCTGGTCCGCTCAGAATCTTGTCTCGATAGACGGTCGCCGATCAACAAACGTACCGCGGTCCATGATCGACTGAGAGGCATGACCGTTCCTCTGAGTGCTCAGACTGCCGCCGAGTGCCTGGCCGTTCCAGCTTCGAAATATTTGTCGAACCTGGCCGCGATGCTTCGGACGAAAGGGCGACTTTCAGCCGGCACAACGAATCTGTCGCCATCAAGTTCAAGCAATCGAACCGGATCGTGGAGGGCCATGGAACTTGACTGAAGGAGGAGCCTCTGGCCGGCCTCGCCGAAGCGTTCCACCAGATCGATGGCCGAGAAGGCGAAGTCGCACATCAAACGTTCGATGATCCAGCCGCGAACGCGGTCGTCGTTGGAAAGTGCGATACCCCGAACAGCGGCCAGCCCGCCGTCATCAACCATGCGTCTATATTCGCTAGTTGAAGGCATGTTCTGCGCATAGCCTTGCCGAAACTGGCTAATGGATGACGGGCCGAGCCCGATCAAGATTTCGCAGCAATCGTCCGTGTAGCCCTGAAAGTTCCGGTGCAAAGTCCCGGTGTGTGCCGCAATCGCCAGCGCATCGCCTGGTTTGGCGAAATGGTCGAGCCCGATTGCCTCGTATCCATTGTCTACAATCGCCTGTGCAGCCAGTTGCGACTGGGCAAAGCGCTCCGCGGGACCCGGCAACCAGGCCTCGTCGATCATCGTCTGATGTTTCTTGAACCACGGTACATGCGCGTAGCCAAACAGTGCGATCCGATCCGGTTCCAGGGTCAGTGCCTGCGTGACCGTAGAAGCGACGCTTTCCCTGGTCTGGTGCGGCAGACCATAGAGCAGGTCCAGATTGACGGATTCGACGCCGCGCGAACGAACGCCGTCGACGACCGTCTTGGTCTGCAGGAAGCTCTGCTCGCGGTTGATCGCCTTTTGCACCTTCGGATCGAAATCCTGAACGCCGAGGCTCGCACGGGTCATGCCGATTTCGGCAAGCGCATCGAGGCGGGCATCGTCCATATCGTTGGGTTCGATTTCAACGCTGATCGTGGCGCCGGGAAGAAAGCCGAAGCTGTTGCGCAGGGCGGTTCCCAGCGCCACCATATCTTCGGGTTTGAGCATGGTCGGCGAACCGCCACCGAAATGGACGGCACGGACGCGACCCTTGCCTGCGACAAGACTGGCGACGGTGGCGATCTCGGCATGCAGTGAGCGCAGATATGTGGTCACCGGTTCGTAATGGCGTGTCTGCTTGGTATGGCAGGCACAGAACCAGCAAAGCTTGTCGCAGTATGGGATGTGCAGATAGAGCGAGATTTCGTCGCCCTCGTCGAGCCGCTGTAGCCAGCCACGACAAACGGTAGCGTCAACGCTTGCATTGAAATGCGGCGCGGTCGGGTAGCTCGTGTAGCGCGGGACGTTCTCGCCAAATCTGGCAACTAGCTTTTGTCGCATGTCGTGGTCCACCGTGTTTGCGTCGCCCGAACTGTGGATGCTTGGATGAGCCTAAGCCCTGATTTCGATCAACCTTCAGCACGGACAAACTGCCGCAAGGATTTTTCTACCGTGGATGCTATCCTGCCCGCACGGACCGTTAGAGCGATCGAATGACATTACGGCAGGATATTCACAGTTCCGGCATCCCCGTTCTTTGCCTGTCTTGCGAGGCACGGCGCCGCGGTGTCTGTGGCGCGCTAGAGCCAGACCATTTGGCTCAGCTCGCCAAGACGTCGTCGCGGCACAATATCGAGCCGGGGGTCGAACTGATCGGCGACGCCGAGGCGGTCGACTGTTATTCGAACGTGCTTTCAGGCGTGGTGAAGCTCACGAAGAGCCTGTCAGATGGACGCCAACAGATTGTCGGCCTGCAGTTCGCCCCGGATTTTCTGGGTCGGCCCTTCAAGATGAAAAGTGCGATCAATGCGGAAGCGGCAACAGCTGTCTCGCTATGCTCGTTTCCCAGAGCGGCCATCGAACGGATGATGAAGCAGTCACCCGAATTTGTGCATCGCCTGCTCAAGCAGGCGCTGAACGAACTTGACGAGGCACGCGAATGGATGGTGACTCTGGGGCGCAAGACCGCACCAGAGAAGGTGGCGAGCTTTCTCCTCATGATTGCCCGGAACATCGACTCCAATGTTGACCCGACGGCTAGCTCGACGTGCTTCGAGCTGCCGATGACGCGTGCCGACATTTCTGATTTCCTTGGAATCACAAACGAGACCGTGAGCCGTCAGCTGACCAGCCTGAGAATGGACGGCGTGATTCGGATCGAGAACAACCGCCGCGTCACCGTGGACAGCATGAGCCGGCTGGAACGGCGCTGCGGCGGCCGAGGCGCTACAGCCGTTTGAATGACGCAGAAGCTGCATGGCCCCCGTCACCTACTTCATTCGGGGCAGGGCATGCTCGCGTTGGGCTCAGAAGAAGTCGCGTAGCGACAGCCCGTTCTCCATCCGATCGTATGCGCCAGTTGCCTTTCGGCTCGTCGGCGAAGCATCCACACTTGGCCGAAGTCAATACGCCTCATCCGCAGGGGAAAATCGCCGTCCCCAAGCCATGAATGTCACGACGGCAGCGTAACGCTGGCGCTGGCTGTTCCAAGGCATTGAACGCGGGTTCGGTAAGGCGTCGACGTGCTTTCCAGCGTCGCAGAAGGTGCGCTCCCCCACACGCCCGCGGTCGCCTCCGCACCCGGGGCCCGACCGGGGACGCCAGGCCCCATCCATAAACGGGCGGCCGGTGGTGCGCTTCCACCTTCGATCGTCGCAGTCTGATCGCACCGAACTCGATGCTGCTCGAGCAAAATGGTGCGGCTCTGACATGGATCAGGGCGAGCAGGCGACGGCTGCGCAATAAGGCACCGCGGTTTGGCATCCGCCGAAATTGGAAATCGGGGCTTGCGATGAAATTCGGCAAAGAAATCGTGCTTCTAAGCCTGTTCGCATTCGCGGCTTTGGTGGCGGCTGGCGCTGGGGTGGATGAACCCTTTCGCCAGCATATGTGGGTCTTGTTCTTCGCCTTGGCTGGCTTCACTGCGATCCTACTGCGTAACACTGAGTTCAAGCCTGCCGCTCCGATCGACCCGTCCGCCTACATGGATGGTCCAATCCGCTACGGCGCCATCGCCACCATGTTCTGGGGTGTGGTTGGCATGCTGGTCGGGGTGGTCATCGCGCTGCAGCTTGCCTATCCCGATCTCAACATCCAGCCCTGGTTCAACTTCGGCCGCTTGCGGCCTCTGCACACCTCGGGCGTCGCCTTCGCCTTCGGCGGCAACGCGTTGCTTTGCACGTCTCTCTATGTCGTCCAACGCACATGCCGCGCCCGGCTGTTCGGTGGCGATCTCGCCTGGTTCGTGTTCTGGGGCTACCAGCTCTTCATCGTCATGGCCGCGACAGGTTATCTGCTCGGCATCACCGAGAGCCGCGAATATGCGGAACCCGAATGGTATGTCGACATCTGGCTGACCATCGTCTGGGTCGGCTACCTGATCCTGTTTCTGGGCACCATCCTGAAGCGCAAGGAACCGCACATCTACGTCGCCAACTGGTTCTACCTTTCCTTCATCGTGACCATCGCGATGCTGCATGTGATCAACAACCTGTCGATGCCGGCCTCCTTTCTCGGCTCCAAGAGCTATTCCGCATTTTCCGGAGTCCAGGACGCCCTGACGCAGTGGTGGTACGGCCACAATGCCGTCGGGTTCTTCCTCACCGCCGGCTTCCTCGGCATGATGTATTATTTCGTGCCCAAGCAGGCAAACCGGCCGGTCTATTCCTACCGTCTGTCGATCGTCCATTTCTGGGCAATCATCTTTCTCTACATCTGGGCTGGGCCCCATCATCTGCACTACACGGCCTTGCCCGACTGGGCGCAGACGCTTGGCATGGTGTTCTCGATCATGCTGTGGATGCCGTCATGGGGCGGCATGATCAACGGCCTGATGACGCTGTCGGGCGCCTGGGACAAGCTGCGCACTGACCCGATCATCCGCATGATGGTGATGGCCATCGCCTTCTACGGCATGTCCACCTTCGAGGGCCCGATGATGTCGATCAAGACGGTCAATTCTCTGTCGCACTATACCGACTGGACCATTGGCCACGTTCACTCCGGTGCGCTCGGCTGGGTCGGCATGATCTCGTTTGGCGCAATCTACTTTATGGTGCCGAAGCTGTGGAACCGTGAACGGCTCTACTCGCTTCGCCTCGTTACCTGGCACTTCTGGCTGGCGACGCTTGGCATCGTTGTCTACGCCGCTGTCATGTGGGTGTCCGGCATCATGCAGGGCCTGATGTGGCGCGAATACGACGAGCAGGGCTTCCTGGTCTACTCCTTCGCCGAAACCGTGGCCGCTATGCACCCTTATTACATCATGCGCGCCATCGGTGGGGCCATGTACCTCTCCGGCACCCTGATCATGGCCTGGAACATCGCCATGACCATCCTCGGCTACCGGCGCGAGCAGGATCCGATGCCGCGCTCCACCCCCGCCCTCCAGCTTGCGCGATGATGAGACAGAAAATGAGGTTGATGAACAGACACGCGGTCATCGAGAAGAACGCTACACTTCTCCTCCTCGGGTCGCTGCTGGTCGTGACAATCGGCGGCATCGTCGAGATCGCGCCGCTCTTCTATCTCGATAATACGATCGAGAAGGTGGAAGGCATGCGCCCCTACTCGCCGCTCGAACTTGCCGGGCGAAACATCTATGTCCGCGAGGGCTGCTACCTCTGCCACAGCCAGATGATCAGGCCGTTCCGTGACGAGGTCGAGCGCTACGGCCACTACAGCCTGGCGGCCGAGTCGATATACGACCACCCCTTCCAGTGGGGATCGAAGCGCACCGGACCGGATCTCGCCCGCGTTGGCGACCGGTATTCCAACCTGTGGCACGTGGATCACCTGACAGATCCACGGTCCGTGGTGCCGGAATCGATCATGCCGAGCTATGCCTTCCTGAAGGACAAGCCGATCGCGGTGAAGGACTTCTCGACGCATCTGGTCGCCAACAGGCGCGTCGGCGTCCCTTACTCCGACGACATGATCGCCAACGCCAATGCCGATTTGATGGCGCAGGCTGATCCCAACGCTGACACATCCGGCCTCGAGGCCCGCTACCCCAAGGCCAAGATCGGCGACTTCGACGGCTACCCGCAGCAAGTCACCGAAATGGACGCGCTGGTTTCTTATCTCCAGATGCTGGGCACGCTGGTCGATTTCAAGAACTACGATGAGACCGCCGGCTACCGCTGAGGACAATGGCCATGACGTACAATTTCATGCGGGAGTTTGCCGACAGCTGGGGCCTACTTGCCATGGCTCTTTTCTTCATCGGATCCGTTGCCTTTGCAGTTCGTCCCGGAAGCCGCAGGCAAGCCGGCGAAGCAGCTCAAATTCCTCTGAAGGAGGACTGATCATGAGCAGCGATCACATCGACGAGGTTTCCGGCATCTCAACCACCGGTCATGAGTGGGACGGCATCCGGGAGCTCAACAACCCGCTTCCGCGCTGGTGGATCTGGACGTTCTACATCACCATAGTCTGGGCGATCGGCTACACCATCGCCTATCCGGCATGGCCTCTGCTGCACACGGCAACCAAGGGGGTGCTCGGCTACTCCAGCCGCAACGATGTCGGGAACGATTTGTCCGCGGCTGAAGCGGCCAAGGGCAAATATGTCGCCGCGATAGAAGCGAAAAGTGTTTCGGAGATCGCGGCGGACGACACGCTGCGCAAATTCGCCGTCGCCGCCGGCGGTGCCGCGTTCAAGCTCAATTGCGTGCAGTGCCATGGTTCCGGCGCCCAGGGCTCCAAGGGCTTCCCCAACCTTAACGACGACGACTGGCTGTGGGGCGGCAAGGCGGACCAGATCCAGCAGACGATCACCCATGGCATTCGCTTCGCCACCGATCCGGATACGCGCCTGTCGGAAATGCCCGCCTTTGCCGACATCATCACCGCCGACCAGATCAAACAGGTCAGCGCCTACGTCGCCAGTCTGTCGGGGGCCGTCGTCAATCAAGCATTGGTCGCGCCGGGCGCAGAGGTCTTTGCCGAAAACTGCGTGGCCTGTCATGGCGACAATGCAAAAGGCAACAAGGAACTCGGCGCTCCAGATCTGACCGACGCCATCTGGCTCTACGGGTCAGGCGAAGCGGCCATCGCCGCCCAGGTAACCGCACCGAAACACGGCGTGATGCCGGCTTGGGGCGCGCGCCTCGGCGAGATCAAGGTCAAGGAACTGACGGTCTACATCCATTCGCTTGGCGGCGGAGAATAGGAAAGCAGCCTATTCTCGTCCTCCCCCTCCCGCCAAGCGACGAGGCCCGGCGCAAGCCGGGCCTCGGCATCATCCAGAACCGATGAGTCGGCTTCCGGCGAAATCGTCGCTGGTGACTGGAGCTTCTCGTGCTCGATAACACGCAAATAGAACGGATCGAACCCACGACGGTCAACTCCGCCAAGGTGCGCCAGCCAATGTATGCCGCGCGCAGGAAGATCTTCCCGAAGCGGGCCTCGGGCAGCTTTCGCCGATTCAAATGGATCGTGATGGCGATCACGCTCGGCATCTACTATCTGACGCCGTGGCTGCGCTGGGACCGCGGTCCGTTTGCCCCCGACCAGGCGGTGCTGCTCGATGTCGTCAACCGGCGCTTCTACTTCTTCTTCATCGAGATATGGCCCCAGGAATTCTACTATGTCGCCGGCCTTCTGGTCATGGCCGGCGTCGGTCTTTTCCTGATCACGTCGACTGTTGGCCGTGCCTGGTGTGGCTACACATGCCCACAGACCGTATGGGTCGATCTGTTCCTGGTCGTCGAGCGCGCGATCGAGGGCGACCGCAACGCACGCATCAAGCTCGATGCCGGTCCCTGGACCACTCGTAAGCTTGTGCTGCGGGCATCGAAACACGTCATCTGGCTGGTCATAGCCGTAGCGACTGGTGGCGCATGGATCTTCTATTTCGCCGATGCGCCGACGCTGCTCGGCGAATTCTTCACCGGCACGGCAGCGCCTGTCGCCTACATCACCGTCGCAGTCCTGACGGCGACGACCTACACGTTTGGCGGGCTGATGCGCGAACAGGTCTGCACCTATATGTGCCCATGGCCGCGCATCCAGGCAGCCATGCTCGACGAGAGCTCGCTCACCGTCACCTACAATGACTGGCGCGGCGAACCGCGCACGCGTCACGCCAAGAAGGTTCTTGCCGCAGGGCATCCCGTCGGCGATTGCGTCGACTGCAATGCCTGTGTCGCCGTCTGTCCGATGGGGATCGACATACGCGACGGTCAGCAACTCGAATGCATCACCTGCGCGCTCTGCATCGATGCCTGTGACGGCGTCATGGACAAGCTCGGCAAAGCGCGAGGACTGATCTCCTACGCGACGCTCTCCGACTACAACGCCAACATGATGCTGGCCACCGCAGGCGGCCCCAGCTCGGTCGATCCATCACTGGTCAGGACGGATGACGGCCTGTTTTCGGACAGGGTGGCGCATTTCTATATCCGCAAGATCTTTCGGCCACGAACCTATGTCTACATGGCCATGTGGTCGCTGATCGGGCTGGGCCTGCTCTTTTCGCTGCTGACGCGCGACCGGCTCGAAATCAATGTCCTACACGACCGCAACCCGCAATTCGTGACGCTCTCGGACGGCTCGATCCGCAATGGCTATACCGTCAAGCTCTTGAACATGATCCCCGAACCGAGAACGATTATCGTCACCCTCGGGGGTTTGCCAGGCGCGGAGATGAGCATCGTTGGCGTCCATCTCCCCGCCGATCGCTCCTTTGCAGTCCAGGTCGAACCCGACCGGCTGAAGATGCTGAAAATTTTCGTGCGCGTGCCTGCCGATCAGATCCACGGCGAAGCGCAGACCTTCACATTCCGGGTCGAAGACAAGGTCAGCTTCGAGTCCAACGAATACACCGCCACCTTCAATGCGCCGGAGATCGCCAGATGACCGCCACCACGCGAAAACCCCGCGAGTTCACCGGCAGGCACATGTTGGCCACCGTCCTTGCCTTTTTCGGCGTGGTCATCGCGGTCAATCTGACGATGGCGACGCTTGCCAATACAAGCTGGACCGGCCTTGTCGTCGAAAATACCTATGTGGCGAGCCAGCAATTCAACAAGAAGGCCGAGGAAGGCCGTGCGCAGGCAGCGCTTGGCTGGACCGGCCAGTTGACCATCGCATGGGACGAAGTCCGCTATGGCATCATCGACGCCGCGGGCAAACCGGTTTCCCTGCATGGCGTGAAGGTGCTGTTTCGCCATCCGGCTTACGAGAAAGAGGATGAGTCCGTCACGCTCGTCCTCGTCTCTGGCCAGGAGTTTGCAGCACAACACGTGCCAAGGGACGGAGTGTGGATTGTCGAAATCGACGCCGATGCCGGCCTGGCAAAACCTTATCGCGACGTGCGCAGGGTCATGATTTCCAATGGAGCGCTAAAATGAGCTGCTGTGCACCGGGCGCGGAAGTCGCGCTGGATCTTGTCAGCGCCACTTCAGTTCTGCCGTCCAGCCAGGAGGTCAGGCTGGCCAGCCGATCGCTTGGCGACGACCTTCATCAGACCGACCTTTCGGTGCCGACCGTTCATTGCGGCGCCTGCATCCAGACGATCGAGACGGCCTTGGGAAAACTCGGTCACGTCGAGGCAGCTCGCGTGAACCTGTCAACCAAGCGGGTCTCAGTCCGCTGGCGCGGCGACGAGGCTCCACCTTTGGTCGCTGTGCTCGGCCGGCTCGGCTATCAGGCGCATTTGTTCGAAGCCGAGATTGATGCAAAGGACAAGGTGCTTTCGGAGCTTATCCGCGCCGTCGCTGTTGCCGGCTTTGCTGCGGGCAACATCATGCTGCTCTCGGTGTCGGTCTGGTCCGGCGCCGAGGGCGCCACCCGCGACCTGTTCCACTGGGTCTCGGCTCTGATCGCCATTCCTGCGCTGGCCTTCGCCGGCGGCATCTTCTTCAAGGCGGCGTGGAATGCGCTGCGCCACGGCCACATGAACATGGACGTGCCGATAGCCGTCGGCGTGTCGCTGGCCTACGCCATGAGCCTCTATGAGACGATCACCCATGGCGACCACGCCTATTTCGACGCATCGGTATCCCTGCTGTTCTTTCTCCTGATCGGTCGCACGCTCGATCACGTGATGCGGGAACGCGCGCGGACCGCGGTAAAGAACCTGTCACAGTTGGCCGCACGCGGTGCCATGGTGCTGCGCGGCGATGGCGCTCGGGACTATCTGCCGGTGGGCGAAATCGAACCGGGGATGCAACTGCTCATTGCAGCCGGCGAGAGAATCCCCGTCGACAGCACGATCGTTCATGGGGCGTCGGATCTTGACTGCTCACTGGTCACTGGCGAGAGCACGCCGCGAAACGTCGCGCCAGGGGAGATTGTGCAGGCCGGTGTCCTCAACCTCACCGGTCCGCTGACGATTGAGGCGACAGCGGCCGCCAAGGATTCATTCCTGGCGGAAATGGTTCGGTTGATGGAGGCCGCCGAAGGTGGTCGCGCCCGGTATCGCCGTATCGCCGACCGCGTGTCGGCACTCTACGCGCCCGTGGTTCATCTCACCGCCTTGGCAACCTTCCTGGGCTGGATGGCGGTGACTGGCGACTGGCACCGGGCGATGACGATCGCCATCGCTGTTCTCATCATCACATGCCCGTGCGCGCTTGGCCTCGCCGTTCCAATCGTTCAGGTAGTCGCCGCGCGGCGCCTGTTCGAGAACGGCATCATGGTCAAGGATGGCTCGGCCATGGAGCGCCTGGCGACGATCGATACAGCCGTGTTCGACAAGACCGGGACGCTCACGCTTGGGAAGCCACGGCTCGTCAACGCAGCTTCGATTGATCCCGCCATGCTGGCAATCGCTGCCGACTTGGCCGCGCATTCGCGTCATCCATATTCAAAGGCCATTGCCAGCTTTTCCGTCAGCAGCAGCCAGCACAAATTCGACGCGGTGACCGAGCACCCGGGTTTCGGGATCGAAGCCACAGCCGCCGGTAGCATCTGGCGGCTGGGTAGACGCGGATGGGCTGGCTGGAAGGCTCGAACCGGCGGCGAAGGCAAACATGGCTACGGCGGAACAGTCCTGACGAAAAACGGCATGATTGTCGCATCCTTCGTTTTCGAGGATGCGCTGCGCCTCGACACCAGGGCAGCGATCGATCAACTGCGCAACGCTGGTATGTGCGTGGAAATGCTGTCGGGCGATACTGCGAAAGCCTGCGCCGAGGTTGCCGACATGCTTGGTGTCGATGACTTCGTTCCCTGCCTGCTACCGTCCGGCAAGGTTGAACGCATCGAGAGCCTGGCGAGAGACGGGCACAAGGTTCTGATGGTTGGCGACGGGCTCAACGACACACCAGCGCTGAGCGCCGCGCATGTCTCGATCGCACCCGCCACGGCGGCCGACATTGGCCGCAATGCAGCCGACTTCGTTTTTCTGCGCGAAAGCCTCTTGGCGATCCCGCTGGCGCTGGACGTGTCGCGCAAGGCGGGAAGCCTGATCCGACAGAACATAACAATTGCGATCGTTTACAATGCTGTGGCCGTGCCGATCGCCATTCTGGGTCATGTTACGCCTCTCATCGCGGCGGTCGCGATGTCTGCCTCGTCATTGCTTGTGATTGGAAATGCCATGCGTCTGCAAGGCTTCGCAACGGCTGCGTCGTCCGAAACTGCGCGGCAGGACAGGCCCGCGCGGGCCGGCGCCTTGGCCCGATCCTCATGACGACGCTCGCCTATCTCATTCCGGTGGCGCTATTCCTTGGCGCACTCGGCCTGTCCGGCTTCCTGTGGGCGTTGAGAAGCGGCCAGTACGACGATCTCGATGGCGCGGCGGAGCGCATTCTTATCGACCGCGATAGAATCCTCCTCGTTCCAAGTGACTCAGATCAACGCGCCGCGGGTCGGGATGTCCTATCGTCGTCACGAAAGATCAGGAGGGTGAGGATGCAAGCCGAATCCATAATGACGAAGCCAGTCATCACGACGCATGCGAACGCGACGATAGCCGAAGCGGTCGAGCTCATGCTTTCAAAAAAGGTCAGCTGCCTGCCGGTAGCGAACAGCGACGGCACCCTGATCGGCATTGTAAGCAAAAGCGACTTCTTGCGCCGAGAGGAACTCGGGACCCAGCGTGTGCGTCCGCGCTGGCTGGAGCTTGATCTTGGCCCGGGCACAACCGCCAATGACTATGCGCGCTCGAATGGACGGATTATCCATCAGGTGATGACCACACCCGTCATCTCGGCGCCTCCTGGCGCCCCGATTGCAGATATTGTCGACCTGATGATGCAACATCGCATCAACAATGTTCCGATTGTCGATCGGGACAGGGTCGTCGGCATCATCACGCGAACTGATTTGCTGCTTGTCCTGATCCGCGCCATGCCGAAACAGGGCACCACGCCACCCGATGACGACCTGATCCGCAAGGCTATCCTTGCCGAACTGCAGTCACAAACCTGGAGCGGTGGTGACTTGATCGATGTGAGGGTCAGCGACGGCCTTGTCGAACTGAAGGGGGCGATTGTCGATGAGCGTCAGCGGAAGGCAGCGATGGTTGCGGCTGAGAAGGTTGCCGGCGTCGGGCAAGTCAAGGACGGCCTCCTCCTCAGTAGGGACCCGTTCGGTGACGGTTTCATAGCTGCGGAAAAAGCGGGGACGCCAAGCAGAGTCCCTTTGGTTCTGCTCCCTTCCCACATCACTTGGACATGAGGCCGTCGGCGAGTTGCTTCGGCGTATAGCGCCCGTCATGGTTGGCGAGCACGCTGTCGGCAGCGAAGACGCCCGTCCTGAGGGAATGCGATGGCCGCTGCCTGTTTTGGTGGGGCTTGGACCGGGGCTTCCTGTGGATCTTGACGAGCGGCCAATACGAAGATCTCGACGGCTCCGCCCAGCGGATCCTTATCGATCGGGAAGAGCCGCGAGGCTGAACCGGTCGGCGGCGTCAACGACTGTGCGGATGCTGGTCGTCATCGACCGAATCTTTAGCTGGATTGCCTCGTCATGATGATATCGGCGCGCGTGCGAAGAACGGATCAGCCACAACACGTTGCCGAACCTTTGGGTAGGAGGGGCACGCGATTGGGAAGCCGACCATTCAGAATGACTAGACATGCAACGTTTTCGCGGCAATCGACCACTCGACCGTGAACCCGCAGTTGCCGGGTTTGTCGAGCCTGGTTGATCCAGATCAGCGTTATCTCTTCATCGGCATGGTTTCATTGACCAGGCTTCCAACGGAGAACGCATGTCTATCGACGCTGGGGAGATGAGCGGCAAACCGTGGGTGATTGCGATGCTTCAAGAGCGCTTCGTATCGCAGATAGCCGCTATGGCGGCACGCTGATGGCCGGCTCTGTCGAGACATTCGACATCATTGTCGTCGGAGCTGGGCCGGTCGGACTTGCCTTCGCAGCATCGCTCGCCCGGAGCCGACTCAAGGTAGCTGTGGTTGAACGGCAGTCGCTCGACAGCCTCGCGAATCCGGCTTTCGACGGTCGCGAGATCGCGCTGACCCACGCATCAGTGAGAATCCTTCGCGAGCTCGGCGCCTGGGATGCCATCCCCGCATCGGACAAATCACCGCTTCATGGCGCGCGCGTGCTCAACGGATCGAGCCCTTTCGCCCTGTGCTTCGATACTCCCAGCGGATCTGGGGAACCACTCGGATTTCTGGTCCCAAATTGTCGGATCCGCGATGCCCTGTTCAAAATTGTCTACTTCCAGGATCATGCCCCGGTGCTGTGCGGCAACTCGGTCGTCAATGCAACAAATAGCGACGACGAGGCGGTCATAACGCTTTCTGATGGCAGGCAATTGGCCGCTCGGCTGCTCGTCGCAGCGGATTCGCGTTTGTCCGCGATGCGCGACCTGCTCGGCATTGGCGCCAACATCCATCCGCTTGGCCACTCAATGCTGATTTGCCGAGTGAGGCACGAGCGCTTCCATCACCAGATCGCGGTCGAATGGTTCGACCACCATCAGACCATAGCGATGTTGCCGCTCATGGAAGGCGTGTCGTCGCTGCTTCTGACTTTGCGCTCAATCGAGGCCGATAGACTGTCTGTTCTCGATGACGAATTGTTCCTCATGGAATTGATGAACCGGTGTCGAGGATGCCTCGGGCAGATGACCCTGGCAAGCACCCGCCATGCCTATCCGCTGGTCACGACCTGGGCTCACAAGTTCTCGGCACCGAGTGCGGCACTGATAGGAGACGCTGCCATCGGCATGCACCCGGTGACCGCGCATGGCTTCAACATCGGCCTCAGCGGCCAGAAGCAACTCGCTCATAAAATACTGACAGCATGTCGCGCCCGCCGCGACATTGCCGATCCCGACATGCTCGGCAGATACGAAAGCCGGCTGCGGCTGTCGGCGGCGCCGCTCTATCATGCCACCAACATGCTTGTCGGTCTTTACTCAAGCGAGCACCCGGCGGCACGGCTTGCAAGACATGCTGGGCTCCGCTTTGCCCAACATCTTCCCTTTGTCCGCCATGGCATTTCGGCCATGCTCAGGCGGTGAATCGCACAGAGCGCTACCGCTCTGGAGCGCTGTCTCGGCGCGGCTTCTTTGTCTTGCTGGCTCGCAGCGTCGCGGGCAAGGCTGCTTCCTGGTGACGTTGCCGATCATGGCATGATTCGGATCAAGGCACGCGCGCGGGCGAAACCTTGATGATTCGGCAATGCTAAGCCAAAGGTGTGACCCGAAGCATGGTGAGCGCACTGGTTACCCTCGCTGGGTAGTTAACCCGTCCTTCAGTGGGCTTGCATAGGTTTGGTCCTCGCGAACAATGACGGAAGCAAGCTGGTCCATTCATGGCACCCCTAAAGAAAGAAGAATCGCTGGAGGCCAAAATCCGTCAGGATCAGCTTGCTGACCTGAGGGCCGGGCTCTTCGTGTCGATGCCGATAAGCGCGATCCTGTCAGGCCTGATTTGCGGGGTGCAGGCCCTTTCTGGCGGCGGCTTTGCCGCTGCAAGCTGGTTCCTGGTCGTCAATGCGCTAAATGCCGCCCGGCTTGCACTCGCCCGTTTTCAGCTAAAGGAAACGGGGCGCCATCAGGATTTGCTTGGCGTTTTGCCGCGCCTTCGCATGTTTGGCGTCCTTGCCCTTCTGGCAGGGTTTGCCTGGTCCTTCCCGGCCGTGCTGACTGTTGGATACACAACACCTCAAGCACCGATGCATCTGGTCATACTGGCGGGCATTTCAGCTGGTGCGGTTACATATGGCAGTTCGTATGCCGCGGCGGCGACCAGCTTCATCACACCTCCACTCCTCATCACGGTGGCGTGCCTTTTGGCGAAAGGCAATTTTGAACGCTACATTCTGGCTTTCACCGTTCTGCTCTTCATGGGCGGCTTGGTCCGAGCTTCGTTTGTTGGGCAGGCGCGCTTCCGCGAAGCAAGCCGCCTGAGACATGAGGCAGAGCGACTTGCGTCGGAAATGGAGCGCAACTCCAGGGAGGACCATTTGACCGCCCTTCTCAACAGGCGGGGCCTTGAACACGCCATCGGTCGGTTCAAGACCGCGGATGGCCCCTTCGTGGCAATGCTGATTGATCTGGACGGCTTTAAATCTGTCAACGACACCTACGGTCACAGGACCGGTGATGAACTGCTTGTCATGATCGCCCGCCGCATAGAGCAGGAAGCACCGGAAGGCTCAACGCTAGCTCGTATCGGCGGCGATGAATTCGTGCTGGTTTTTCCCTCAACGAGAGCTTCGCTTTCTGCCAGTGATCTCGCCTCCAATATCATAGCCAAAATTGCTCGCCCCTATATCGGGGTCGCGTCCGTGCGCGTCGGGGCATCGATAGGGATATACTTGGCGCAGACGTCGAGCCTGACTGAAATGCTGTTGCGGGCCGATATCGCCCTTTATACGGCCAAGCGCCATGGCAGGAACGAATTTTGCCTGTTCGATGCCGAACTCGACCGGGAACTCCAACGCCGCCAGTCCATCGAACGGGACCTTCATTCGGCGATAAAGACGGGAAGATTGCAACCTTGGTTCCAGCCGATCGTGAAACTCGACACCGAGGCCGTGGTCGGTTTTGAAGCCTTGCTGAGATGGTCCCATCCGACACATGGTGCCATCTCTCCACCCGAAATCATCACAGCCGCACGCGAAACCGGAATGCTTCAGCTGCTGACGCAAACCGTATTCGCCGACTGTTGTGCTTTTATCGACGGCTTGGTGAAAGCTGACTGTCGTAACATTCGTGTGGCGATGAATGTTTCCCCGCGCGAACTGGAAGCCGGCGATATCGACGACATGGTTCTGGATGGTCTGGCCGCAAGAGGCCTGCCTGCGACGATGTTCGAAATCGAGATTACCGAAGAATCGCCGGTGGATCCGGACAGAGTGGATGAAAAGCTCGGACGGCTTTCGCATGCCGGTATTTCCATCGCGCTCGACGACTTCGGCACCGGCTTTTCTACCTTGGCATCTCTCAAGGACCGTCGGATACGCAAGGTGAAAATAGACCAAGGCTTCATTCGCGGCTTGGCCAAGTCCCGAGAGGACCGACTGCTTGTCAAATCGGTCATCCAACTCGGTGACATGCTCGGGATCGAGGTCATGGCCGAGGGCGTCGAAACAGAGGCGGATCGGCAAACCCTGCACAAGCTTGGTTGCCGAACCGCTCAAGGCTTCCTCTTCTCCAAGGCTGTGCCTTTGATGCAAGCACTGGAAATGGCAGTCAAACAGTACGCGAACCAGTTGTGACCGCTCCCGCAGCGCCCGCTGTCGCGGCCGTGCGCTGCCGAATTTGGCTACAGAGACTTGCCTACTCGAAACACGTGGCATTGGGCGCTGTGCATCAGCCGGCGAACAGTTCCTTGTAGCCGGTCGTCACCATCCAGTTCGCACGGTCGATATGGCTGCGAAGAGCTTTGCGGGCGCGGACCGGGTCAATGGACGGGTCGATGCCGAGGATGCGCTCGGCCATCTCCTTTTCGCTGGCATTCTCGGCGCAGGCATCCAGGATCCGCAGGTAGATCGTGAAATGCTCCCTGTCGTAGCTCGTGAGGTTCTCCGACCAGGGGACTTCATCGCTCAAACTTGAGCTTCGAGTCTCATCTGTTCCCATTGGTCCATTCATGCCTGCGAACCTCGCCTGTGAGCGCAGGCAGTATATCCCAAAATGGGATAATCCGAAACCGGGATTAGTCGCTGATCCGGTCTTTACCCGACCGGTTCGCCTCCATGCCCAAATCCCTTCGATCGCCCCGCCACCAGCGGTTCCTGGCCCGGCTGGTTTTGCTGCGCAAGGCCAAAGGCCTGACCCAGAAGCAGCTGGCTGACAAGCTTGGTCGTCCCCAATCCTTCGTGGCCAAGTACGAGGGCGCAGAGCGGCGTCTCGATGTCATCGAGTTTCTCGACATAACTGCGGCCCTTGACGCTGATCCGTGCGAGATTCTCTCCAGCCTCCGGTCCTAGCGGGCGCGCCGCATCTATCATGATCACGGACAGGAATATTGAGGGGGACAACGCCTCAATTTGTTGAAAGGCGAGCGCTGGTTTTCGGAGGAAGCCGCGCGCACGGCGCCGATGCCTTTTGGTTCTCGACGTAACTGCGGCGCCTGACCATGTGCGAAAAAACTTGGCGGGCGCCCGCGCGCCTGACGACGCGCACCAGGTGCTCGTGAACCGAGCCCGCTTTTCTTCGGCAAGCTCAGGCGGTCTCGGCCATTCGGCTTCGCCCCTTGGCGTGGGCAGCCCTTCGGGCTGTGACGGCCGCCGCCCTTGCGGGCGGCGCGGTTTGTCTGTTGGCCTTTCCCGGTGGCGCGGGGCGGGCGGCACTCCCTTCTAGACCCGCCGCGGCAGCCCGCAACCCTTCGCGTGCCGCTCAGGGTCCTCCTCTTCGTTCCGGTCCTTCGGATGCGGTCCGCCTACCACGGCGGGCCTTTCCGGTCGCGACTCGCCGCCCACCCCGCTTCCGGGGAAAGGCGCGGCGATTGGCGAGCGGAGGATAACACATGCGTGCAAACAGCAAGCGTACCACCAGCGGAGAGGCTGGCGCAGGCAAGGGCAGGCGCCCAGGCGCAAGCCTCTATCAGGAGATCACCGACCGCATCATTGCCGAGCTGGAGCGCGGCACCGTGCCATGGGTCAAGCCATGGGGCAGCGCAAAAGCAGGCCTCGGCCTGCCGAGGAATGCGTCCACGGGGCGCACCTATTCCGGCATCAATATCCTCATCCTGTGGGGCGCCGTCATCGAGCGCAGCTATCCCAGCCAGAAATGGCTGACCTTCCGGCAGGCGCTTGCCCTGGGCGGCAATGTCAGGAAGGGCGAGCGCGGCACGACGATCGTGCATGCCGACCGCTTTGTCCCAAAGAACGAGAAGGAGCGCGCACGCCACGAGGGCGATGCACCACAGGCCGTGCCTTTTCTGAAGCGCTTTACCGTCTTCAATGTCGCGCAATGCGACAATCTTCCGGAACACCTCCATGCCCCTGCCGAGCCGCTGCCACAGTGCGAGATCGTGCCGCAGGCCGAGACGCTCATTCTCGCCAGCGGTGCGGATTTCAGGGTCGGCGGCGATCGCGCTTTCTACATGCCGTGCAGCGACCACATTCAGGTGCCGCCGCAGCCAGCGTTCCATCAGCAGATCGACTATTACCGGACCTGCTTTCACGAGCTAGGCCACTGGACCGGCCACCCGACGCGGCTTGCTCGCGACCTCTCCGGCTCGTTCGGCTCCAAGGCCTACGCGCGTGAAGAATTGGTCGCCGAAATCACTGCCGCCTTCGTCTGCAGCAATCTCGGCATCGAGCCGACCGTGCGTCACGCCGATTACATCGGCTCATGGCTGAAGGTGCTGCGCGAGGACAACCGCGCTATATTCCGTGCCGCCAGCCTAGCTTCGAAGGCCGCTGATTTCCTGTTTGGCCTTCCGGCCGATGCGGAAGGCGAGGCGCAAGAAGGCATTGCGGCATGACGATGCGCGACCTCAACTGACCGCGACCGAGCCGACGCCGCAAAGGAGCAGACGCTCATTCCCGGCGTCCAGCCGATCACCACGCGGGCAAACCCTCCTGATGGACGCGCCGATGTGTCCGCGCGCGGCGCAAAGCTGCTCGAGGTCGGTCTCTAATGGGGAGGCGGATCAGAGGAAGGTCCGGTGAACCTTTCTCCCGCCGGACGCAAGAAGTCAACGCGACCCGTTCTGACAAGGAGTCTTTCCATGATACTGATCACCAATCCACTGCGCGCACGACTGCTCGCCCATGGCGCCGCCGGCGCCGACATCACCATTTTCCCGTTGTGAAACTGTTGGATCCGACAGGTGCCGCGACCTCGCTTCTGAGCGAACTCGACGCCGATGGCGACACGCTGTTCGGTCTTTGCGATCTCGGCTTCGGCTTCCCCGAACTTGGCAGCGTCAGTCTGGCCGAGCTTGCATCCGTAAAAGGGCCGCTTGGCCTCGGCATAGAGCGCGACCTGCATTTCCAGGCGCGCTTTCCGATCTCCGTCCATGCCGAAGCCGCCCGCATTTTGCGGCCACGTCACCGAGGCCGAGCGACTGCTGCGGCAGGCAGCAGACGCCCTATCAAAGCCCCATTCCGAGCTTCCGCCCGACACGGCGGAACAGCAGCGCCGATAGGCGCAAAAACCGTCCCGCCGCGTCGGCCTTCGGCCTCCGCGGCGGGGACAACCCGGCAGGCGGTGCTATTTCGCCGCGAAATCGCTTGCCGACGAGCGCGGTGAAGGCGATCCCTTGCCCTGCGCCATCATGGAGGACGGTGACGACGCCGATGCGCTCGAAGCTTCCTGATCGAAAACCTCGCCCGCCTCGATCCTGACGAAGTATGGCAATGGGAGACGTTTCGCGGCTTGTCAGGCAAGGCCGCACCGTTCTCGACATCGCTGTGACCTTCGGCATCACTGATCTCAAGGTCAAACGCATTCTGGCGCTTGGCGACCTCTTGCCCAAAATCCGCGAAGCCTATCGGCGCGAGGAGATCGACACCGAGCCGGTGCGCCATCTCACCATGTCTTCCAAGGCGCAGCAGAAGGACTGGCTGGCACTCTGTGCCGATCCCGATCAATACGCGCCGCGTGGCTATCAATTGAAGCAATGGCTGTTCGGCGGCCAGTCGATTTCCACCAAGGTGGCACTGTTTGCCATCGAGGAGTATCCCGGCCTGATCACCTCGGACCTGTTCGGCGACGACAGCTATTTCGCCGATGCCGACCTGTTCTGGCAAAAGCAGAACGAAGCGATTGCCACCAAACGCGACACCTATCTCAACGAGGGCTGGAGCGAGGTTGTGCGCTGGAACCGGGCCAGTATTTCCACGCATGGACCACGAGAAGACCCCGAAGAAGAAGGGCGGCAAGATCGTCATCACTGTCTCGCATCGCGGCGAGGTCGAGTGTCACGAGGGCTGGCTGTCACGCAAGGAAGCCCGCCGCGCCCGCGAGGGCGGCGAGCAAGAAGAAACAGCCGCCAAGCTGCCGCGCCCCGAAGTCACCGGCCCGATGCACAACTATATCGATCTGCATCGCCATGCCGCCGTGCGCGCGGCCATGCTCGACCATCCCGCCGTGGCGCTGCGCCTCGTGGTGGCGCACGCCATCACCGGTTCGGGCCTGTGGCAGGTGCGGCCTGAGCCGCAGCGCGCAGCCAACGAGACGGTGACTGCCAGCCTTGCCGGCTGCAAGGCTGAAGCCGCATTCGGCAAAAAGCGGCGCGAGGTATTGGCCCTGCTCGGATCACCGGATGAGGATAGCTTGGTAGCCGGCGGCAATGGCGACGCCGTTGCTATCGCCGGCGTGTTCGCGCGCCTCTTGGCGCTCTGCGACGACGATGTCATGCGCGTTCTCACCCTTGTCATGGCCGAGACGCTTGCAGCCGGCAGCGCCGTCGTCGAGGCGCTCGGCAACCACCTGAACGTCGACATGGGCATATGGTGGCAACCGGACGATGCCTTCTTCGACCTCTTGCGCGACAAGGAAATCGCCAATTCGATGCTGGCCGACGTCGGCTGCAAGCTGGTCGCGGACGGCAATGTCGCCGAGAAGGTCAAGACGCAAAAGAACATCATCCGCGACTTCCTGGCGGGCGAGAATGGCCGCCCCTGGGTCGAGACCTGGCTGCCGCGCTGGATGAAATTCCCGGCCGAAAGCTACACCAGCCGCAGCGGCTCCGCACCGCCGATCAGTGGACACAAGTGCAGCCGCTGTTCGTGCGCGAATAGTCGATCAGGGCCCGAGCGGCGGTTCTCTCGATTACCGCCGCTCAGGTCGCGCGCGCCGCTACGGGCCACGCCGGCTGCCTATTGGGCGTCTTGTCGAGCCAGTGCCGCGCGCGAGAAATTCCGACGCCAGTTCGCCCCATTTCGGCAGCCCCGCACCGCGCCGGGTTGCTTGCTGAGGCGCCAAAGGCCCATGGGGCCAATTGTCCGATCCGGTTGCCGACAGAGCCCGCGCAGCCGGCGCTCTGCATTGCGGCCGGCTTCTTGTGTCACCGATCGCGCCACCTGTCTCCATTGTGTCTCGGGGACCATTCCCTGCGGCTGGCTTGTCGACCTATGGGCGGATCAGGCCCGCCCGAAACCCTCGCCGGCAGCTTTTTTCCCCGCCGCCTGCGGCGGCTTCCTCGCGCCGCTTCGCTTCAAAAAAGCTGCCCGCGCGGGTCCTCCGCTATCGCTGCGGCCGTCCCGGTTCCGGCGGTCCGGACCCGCCCATCACGGTCCGCCATCGCAGGGGAATGGTCCCTTGCGAGCACCAAGAGGAGACTGGAAATGACCGCGATCGGATACGTCACCAAACAGGAAAACGGCGGCTACAAGGGCCAGCTCAAGACGCTCAGCGTCCGCGCCGACATCGATATCGTGCCCAATCAGGCAAAGAGCGCCGACACCCATCCCGACTTCCGGGTGCTGACGCAAGGGGTCGAAGTGGGTGCGGGCTGGATCCGCACCGGCGAGACCTCCGGCAAGGACTATGTGAGCCTGTCGATTGCCGCCCCCGAGTTTGGCCCCCGCAAGCTCTACGCCAATCTCGGCCGCGCCGCCGGCCAGGATGACGACGACACTTACGCCATCATCTGGAACCCGGTCGACTAACCGGCCGATCCGGAAAGCCCCGCGCCGCCACCGGCGCGGGGTCCTCTCTCAGGACCCGTGAGGCCGCCGAAGGGGGCGGCGAAAACTCGCCCCCCACTCTTCGCCCGTCCCCAAAACGATCTCGCTCGCCGATCCTCGCCTTGGCTTGTCCGTAGCGAAACGAGGATCATCATGGACGACGAAAACGAACGCGCAGCCCGCGCCAAGAAGGGCAGTCCGTTTCTCAATACCGCGCAGGCGGCCTTCTATATCGGGCTGTCCCAGCGCACGCTGGAGAAGATGCGCCTCAAAGGCGGCGGCCCGCAATTCCGCAAGCACGGCCGCTATGTCCGCTATCACATCGACGAACTCGACGATTGGTCGAAGGGGCACGCGCAGGAGACCGGGCCCGAGGACGGCGGGCACGATTCCGGCTCGGCCGGCGAGGGAGGCCGCTCATGAGCCGGCGTCCCACCATCCATCTGATCGGCAGCCATCTGCGGCGCATTCGGGCGCGCAAGACGATCGCCATGGCCACGATGGGCCTTGCCCTGATCGGCTTCGCCGCCTTCGGCAAACCATCGCCCTGGCTGGTCTGGAACGCCTCGGCGAGTGCGCCGGTCGGCCTCTATCGCGTCGCGTCCGGATCGCCGGCTCTTGGTGATCTCGTACTCGTCCGCCCGCCAAAACCGGTCGTCGATCTGGCCGCCGAACGCTTCTATCTGCCCAGCAACGTGCCGCTGGTCAAGCACCTTGCCGCGCTGGCTGGCGAGCATGTCTGCGCCTTCGGCGACGCCATCATCATCGGCGGCGAGATTGTCGCGCGCCGGCTTGCAACCGACACGCAGCACCGTCCGCTGCCTTGGTGGAATGCCTGCCGAAGGCTCGCCGCTGCCGAGGTTTTCCTACTCGGCAGCGACAAAAATCGCTCGTTCGACAGCCGCTATTTCGGGCCGGTGCCGACCGAAAATATCATCGGGAGGCTCGTGCCGCTATGGACCGAGTGACCCTCCTGATGCTGGGCATGGTGTCTCTCGCACCATGCTCCTGTTCCGCGGCGACCAACACGAAGCCGGTCGTCATCTCCCATAGTCCGCAGCTTGCAAGATGGCAGCCCTTCGTAGCCGAAGCAAGCCGGCGTTTCAGCATTCCACAGACTTGGATTTATGCCGTCATGGATGCCGAAAGCCGGGGGCAGACAAGGCTCAATGGACGGCCGGTCACGTCGAGCGCCGGTGCCATTGGCCTGATGCAGGTGATGCCAGGCACCTACGAGGAGTTGCGCGCAGAGCTTGGCCTGGGAGCCGCCCCGCACGACCCTCGCGACAACATTCTGGCAGGCACTGCCTATCTGCGCGCCATGTATGACCGCTTCGGATTTCCAGGCCTGTTTGCAGCCTATAACGCCGGGCCGGAGCGCTACGAACAGCATTTGCAGCGTGGGCGGCCACTGCCCAGCGAGACGGTTTCGTATCTGGAAGAGGTCAAGGCGGCGGGCATTTCGGCCGCCGATATGGACGCGCTCACCGACAAATCCCGTTCCAAAAGCGCGCCGGGAATCCCTTCCGGGCAGTCGCTGTTTTTCCTCCGAAACGGTGTTTCCGTGACCGGCCCGAATGGCCACCTCCTGGTGCCGCTCGGATCGGAGCGAGCAAGGTCAGGCCGGCCGGATCGCAGGTGAGGGCAGCGGCTACCGCGGTTCGGGCGGGGGGCAGGGAGGCAGGTCCGCGGAAGGCAAGATAAAGGCATCGCCTCCTGGGGCGGCGAAGTGTTTGTCTGCACATCGTTTTCCCGGGAGGTTGCCTGCGGGTCCAGGAGGGTCTGGCGCGCAAGCCTCTGATTTTGCTGCTGGTTCATCGGAGGCCGCATGCAGGATGACGAATTCACGCCGAGGCTCGGCAAAATTGGCTCGCGCGGCTCGAAGGCGGGCAAACGCTACGCTGGCCAGGTCCAGGCCGCGGTCAACCGAGCAGGCGGCAGGAGCGGACGCGGCAGCCGCTTCATCGGAAGCCGGGTGGGGCGCGGCGGGGCTGCTGCCGCCGTTCTTAGAGCACGCGACCGCCACGCGGCGTTTCGGCAGCGGCGCGCAGTCGTCAAGGCACGCATCGTCAAGCTGGCCGGCAAGGGAGTCGACGGAGCTCGTGCGCACCTCCGCTACCTCCAGCGCGACGGCGTCACCCGGGAAGGCGAGCGTGGCGAGCTCTACGCTGCCGACAAAGACCACGCGGACGGCAGGGCCTTTCTCGATCGCGCGAACGGTGACCGTCATCAGTTCCGCTTCATCGTCGCCCCTGAAGACGGTATCGAGTATGATGACCTGAAGCTGCTCACCCGGCGCCTCATGGCGCAAATGGAAGAAGACCTCGGGACCAGGCTAGACTGGGTGGCCGTCGACCATTTCAACACCGGCCATCCTCACACCCACATCATCGTGCGCGGCAGGGACGATCACGGCGAAAACCTCGTCATCGCGCGGGACTACATCTCCTCTGGCCTGCGCGAGCGCGCAGCCGAACTGGTTAGCCTCGACCTTGGCCCGCGCACCGACCGCGAGATCGAGCAGCGCTTGCGCCAGGAGATGGAGCAGGAACGCTTCACCAGCATCGACCGGCAGCTGATGCGCATGCGCGACGAGGGGCATGTCTCACCAGCCAGCCGAGACACCTTTCGCCAGACGCTGCACCAGGGCCGCCTGCGCAAGCTCGAGCGGATGGGCCTCGCCGAGGAGATGCCTTCGGGTCGCTGGCGCCTGGAGGATGATCTCGAAGCCACGCTACGCCGCATCGGCGAGCGCGGCGACATTGTCAAGACCATCCATCGCGAGCTGACCGGCAAGGGGCTCGTCCGCAGTGCCGCCGACTATCTTATCCACGATCGATCCGACGGGTCGGCCCAAACCGTGGTCGGACGTGTCGTCGGGCGCGGGCTGGCCGACGAAATCACTGACCGCCATTACCTCGTCGTCGACGGCGTGGACGGCAAAAGCCACTATTTTGATATCGGCAAAGGCGAGGCCACCCAACCGACACCAGAAGGCTGCATAGTGCGGATCAGGCCGAGGGACACCGGGCCAAGAAAAGTCGACCGCACAATTGCCGGCATCGCCACGGTCAACGACGGGCGCTACAGCATCGATATCCATCTCAAGCATGACCCCTCGGCCACCGAACGCTTTGCCGAAACGCACGTGCGGCGACTGGAGGCGATCCGCCGTGCGACCGGTGGCGTCGAGCGCGAGCCGGACGGCACATGGACAGTCGCGCCCGACCATCTCAACCGCGTCGCGGATTACGAGCGTCAACGAGCGAGGGCCCAGCCTGTTGTCGTCGACAAGCTCTCATCAATGCCGCTGGAGAGCCAAGTAGGCTTTGACGGCGCCACCTGGATCGACCAGGAGCTGGTATCAGCCCACCCTGAGTCCTTGCGCGACTCTGGCTTCGGTCGAGAAGTACGTCAGGTCCAGGCCCGCCGACAGCAGTGGCTGATCGCGCAAGGTCTTGCCCATGATGCGCAGGATCGGGTCATCTATCGCGCCAACATGCTTTCAATGCTGCGCCAACGAGAGCTGAACCGTGTTGCCAGTCAGCTCTCGGACGAACTCGGGCTCTCGTATTCTGAAGCGCAGCATGGCAATCGAATAGACGGTACGCTGCGCCGCTGCGTCGAGCTCGCCGGCGGAAAATACGCTGTCATCGAGAAATCGCGCGAGTTCACGCTGGTGCCCTGGCGGCCGGTGCTTGAGCATCATATCGGCAAGGAGGTGTCTGGCGTGGTGCGCGCCGCGGGGATTTCCTGGACGATCGGACGGCAGAGGAGCGGGCCTGGCGTTTCGTGAACTGGCTACAATTTATTTGTTCACGTTGAAACAGGTACTCAGCCCAGACGGAGTTCCTCCGCCTGCTGCTTGCTCGCAGCATTCATTTGGCGGAGAGTCAGTGTTCTGCATTTTGTAGTTCGCTCTGTCAAAAAGCGCTGGGAATATGCATCATGTTCTGCGTTGACACGGAGGCCGGGCCGACAGGTGCCGCCCTGTGGTTGCGGATCGGCTCCCGATGGCTGCCAGCTAGAAAGGTGGGCTGACTCGTGATAGCGCAAGGGGCTATGGCGGCCGCGGTACGGCGAAGCGAGCTCTGGCATCGAGGATGAAGCCGCACTTCCCGATCTTATTCTACTCGCAGGACCGGCAGACGCGGCGGTCGCCCCTGCGGGTGCTGTTGGCCCTGGCGTGAACTGGCAGTCCGTCCCGCGGGGACTTTGTAACGGAGAAAAGTCGCTGCGATGGCCCGGGTGACGATGCGGTCAGCGACCATGCCAGACGAGATCGGCAGCTTTCTGCCGCGGCACGGCGCCGGAGCCATCAGGCCGCCGCGACATCGGGTCTGGCGCACCTTCGGATGTTGGCTGGCCGCGGTTTACTTCGAGCAGCGCCGGGTGGGTCATGCGGTGCCGCTACTGGGCACCGAGGCAGCTTTGGGCATGAGACCCGTTCAATCGCGCCGGCCACGTCGGTCATCGCGACATCTGGAGTCGAGGCCAGGTCAGACCGGGAAAAAAACCTGCTCGTCGCGCGGGAGCCCCGGGTTGCGCCGTCGATCCTTCCGCCCAACTCAGCGCCGCGCGACCAGCAATAGCCCCTTGCCCCGAAACTGACGCCAAGCCGACGGACCCGCTCTGCGCATACCGATGCCGTCCGCGCCGTCGTCGGCGGAAACCAGCGAGCCGTGGACCTCACACAATCTGAGCCGCTGGTGACGATGTGCATCGCCTACTTCCATCCGCACTCCTATCGACGAACTCGCCCGCTGCCCGCGGTGATGCGAACCCGTGGATGAATATTTCGCCGAAGCCGCAGTGGGGGCTCAGCCTCGACGATTTTTTTGCCTTGCCCCGGCGGGCGGCGCAACCGAGCATCGAGACAAAAAACGGGAAAGGGAGGGCACCAGCCCGTTAGAGCCGTGGCCATCATGATGTGGGGACGATCTCCTGGAAGAAATGTGGAGATCGACGCTCTCCTGACGCGCTCATCGAAGATTTTAGGCCGCGCCGACGTGGCTGCTTGAGCGATAACACTCACTCCGGAGGCCCCAGTGCGGCTCCTTGGCCAAGCTGCTCGGCACGCCGTGAGTGTGCTTTCTTGTTTGGGGAAGGGACTTACGTCTACAACAATCTCGTTTCGATCTACGATGGAGAGTCGGCGAGACAAGTGTTGCTGATGTTCATTGGCTCCGTAGCAACTTCTGCAGTCACAACGCAGCTTATGTTCCTATGCTGGAGAGTTGGCCATTCAACTCGCGTAGCTCGCTTTGTTGCGGTGGAGCTTGGTCAGAGCACACTGCTGCTTTACCTGCTTCAGGGCGCCGTGTTTCGCTTCATGGATCTAATAGGGTTCGGAGAGCTTTGGGATCTCCCGAGCAGAATCGGGTTCGCCACTTTGCTTGGTGCCGCGATCGTTGTCTCCGCTTGACAATTCGCAGGATTGCGCGTGACCACGGATGGTTGTCGCGCGGCTACGCTTAATATGTGACGACGCTTGCGCCTTGTAGGCAATTGTTGCGGCCGCCCACGGCCGACATGAACGTGCTTGGCCGCACGTTTTCTAAGTGAGGCGGAAAGAGGCGCGCGACCCCTCTCCCCAGCAACCCGCCTTGCGGATTCCTCCTCTGCCCGCTTCGCAGACGGGGATACCCTTCGCCCCCTTGCTATTCGTTGCCCGCCGCTATGCAAAGGACGGGCGACCTGAATCCGTGCTCAAGCCGATCTGGCGGCAGAGGGGGGGCGGGCTGAACATGGGACCCGTGATTGACATAATTGCCGCGCGAATTCTCATGCTCGCCTAACCGGCCGGAACGATTTGCAATCCGGGCAGGCTCGACAAATCAAGGAGTAGCTCGTTCCGTGTCCAAGCCCAGACAAGTCTTGGTTATCTCACGGGCGCAATACAAAAGGCACAGGCTGGACTTGGCTGCCGGGGGCGGGGCTTGTCGACCGCTCGATTGAAAGTGAGATGCGAGGCGGAGAATCACCCATGTGCAGAGCGGCAAGGCGCTCGCCTACCTCCCTGTCATTCACCGTCAGCCGATGGTTTAGACGAAGATAGTCCGTCCATGTCGGCGTGCGGAATGTCTCGGTCCAAAGCGTCGACTTCTGAAGGTCGCGCTGGAGGGTCCAGTCCCGCGCACCGGCGCGGCTCTGAACGCGCCGCCTTTCGCGCATGCAGCTCAGAAATTCATCGATACTCTCCTCGGGTATCGAGTACTCCACCTTGATCACGATCGGACCGCTCCTGGGTTTCAAAGGGAGGGCCAGTTCTGGTGGCCTGAAGTCCACGGCCGCTTGATCCGATTCCTCCCATAGCCGCACTGGCAATAGCTTTCCCACAGCCGCGACCAGCAACAGTGCCGCTGCAGCACCTTCCAAAGCCCACGTCAGCGAATAGTACTGCGCGACAGCACCCCAGATCCAGCTGCCCGCTGCCATGCCGCCGTAGGTCAGGGCGTAATAGATGGACAGGGTCCGACCAACGACCCACCTTGGGCTTGCCAACTGCACACACACGTCGGTTCCGGTCCAGGTGACAACCCAGCCAGCGCCACCGATTGCAAGCGCGATCGCCGCCACAGCCACCGACGATGTGAGGGCCATCAAAAGGCAACACGTTGCGCAAGCAACGGATGCGAGCGTGATCAATCGGTTCTGGGACGTAATGCGTCTCAAGTAGCTGCTGCCAATGCCGGCTATGAAGGCGCCTGTGCCGAAGCCAGCCAATAGCACCCCGTAAACAATTGGCCCTCCCGCCAGCTGGTCGCGAACCAGGAGGGGGAGCAGAGCAAGGATCGAGATGCTTGACAGCCCGAATAGGGTTGCACGCACAATCGCCACTCTGATCTCTGAGGATATTGCCGTGAATCGCATGCCATCATGAATGGCCGTAGTCATCCGCTCGCGCGGAAGAGGCGAAAAGCGAACTTGCCACTTTGAGCGCAGAACAGCGCTCAACGGGACCAAGTCACTCAGCGCAGCGAGGGCGAAAGCCGTAAGGGGGCCTAGCAAAGCTAAGATTACACCGCCCAGCGCCGGTCCTATGCTCCGAACCACGTTGTAGCCCACCGACATCAGCGTCACTGCGGCGGGTATGTCGCGCTTTTCCAGGATATCGCCTACCGACGCGTGCCATGCTGGATCGTTCAAGGCAAAGCCGCATCCGGCCAAGAAACTCAGTCCCAGGATCAGCCATGGACTAACAAAGCCCAGTCCCACAGCGAGTGCCAGCGCCGTGGATGCCAGTGCGATAAGGCAGTGTCCGGCAAGCATCACGCCGCGGCGGCTGAAGCTGTCTGCAATGGCTCCAGCAAGGATCGACAAGAAGAACGCGGGCAGTGTCGATGCAGCCTGTACGAGCGCAACCATTAGATCGGAGGCTGAAATCGTCGCCATGAGCCAGCTTATAGCCACGCTCTGCACCAGCCAGCCAAGGCTGGATATCTGCGTGGCTGTCCAGATAGAACGAAAGACCGGGTTGTGAAGAGGGATCAGTGTGTTTGCCGCAAAGCGCGGAGGATCTTGACGCCGCATCACTTCTCTCCTCCACTGGGTGTCGTTCGTCCGCTCATTTGCTTAGAGCGGTGCGCTCTGTGCACAGACTGCGTCACAACGAAGTTCCGAAATCGCGCTCGCAACAAGGACAATGTGACATCCATGGTGCTGATGCGCCTTGAGGTACCAACCTGGCCGTTAGCTGATGGGTCCCGCAGCCCGCTGGGTGCGGTCAGTTCTGCCCTGCGACTCTTGGCTTTGGACGGTGCTAGCGCCCCGATGGCCGGCTTGTCAAACTGCCGTAGTGCCAGCACATCCATCCCATCTGTTGACCGCGATCTCCGACGAGGTCGAGCAGCAGTAGGTCAACGGCAAATCTGGGTATTTCCGCTATCCGGTCGAGCGCGTGGCCATCGTCCGGAAACCCGAAGACGTTCATCACCCAGGCGACCACCACGCCCGAGACAATGCGACACGGCGGTAGCGGTTCACCAGAGGACGTGCGTTCTACTCAGCAGGAACATTGTTCTGCCGATCGTCGGCTGCGCCAGCCGTCACGTAAAGCGGCGCCAGAGTTCTTGCACCCGTCATTGGACTCCCGCTTTGCAGGTTTCGCCTAGGGCCTGCATCAGGTCATCTATAATGTCCTGAGGATGTTCAAGCCCTACAGAAATTCGCAGCAATCCGCCTGGCGCTTTGGACTTCGCACCTTCAACGGATGCGCGATGCTCTATCAGAGAATGCGTCCCGCCAAGGCTTGTCGCCCGGACAACAATCTTCAGGCGGCCGGCCACGGCCATTGCAGCATCGGCTCCGCCCTCGACGATAAAGGATAGCATCGCTCCGTAATGGCTCATTTGCCGCGTAGCAAGATCGTGTCCCGGATCAGTTTGCAAACCAGGAAAGAGCACTTTTTCGACGCGCGGATGAGACGCCAGGGCCTCGGCCACTTTCTGGGCGCCTTCGCAATGGGCGCGCATGCGGACCGGCAATGTCTGCAGGCCCCGCAACGCCAGCCAACAGTCGAAGGGCGCTGCGACGCTGCCCTTGTGTTTCTGGACCATCCGCAATGGGCGACCGAGGGGTGACGCGTTTGGGACAATGACGACACCGGCCATCAAATCCGAGTGGCCGCCAATGTACTTTGTCGCCGAGTGCATCACCGCGTCTGCCCCGATTTCGAGTGGCAGTTGAAGCACTGGGGTGGCCCACGTATTGTCCACCACCGCCAAGGCGTCTGCCTCGTGCGCGATTGCGCAGATGGCCGCAATGTCGACAACGCGGATCATCGGGTTTGACGGCGTCTCGACCCAGACGAGGCCAGTCCGCTTCGATGTCACCGCGGCGCGCAAAGCATCCAAATCGCGCATGTCGACGGGGGCAAAGTCGAAGCGAGACCCAATGTCGGTCTCTTCGATCAGCGAACGAATGCCGAAATACATGTCATCCGGCAGAACGATCCGACCCGCCGACGGATGGCTCTCGAAAACTGCAGCGATTGCGGCCATGCCCGAAGCGAAGGCGATGCCGTCTCCCCCTCCCTCAAGCGTCGCCATGGCCGCCTCGAACGCATTGCGTGTCGGATTTCCATCCCTTGTGTATTCGAAGCCGGACGGAAATGACCCGTTGGCGCCTCGTTCGAACGTCGTGCTGGTGTGCAGCGGCATGGATACGGCCCCCGTGGACGCGTCGACACCTCGGCCGCAGTGGATCGCCTTCGTCTCAAAACGCATCGGTTATTCCTTCCTAACGGGCAGTTGCAATTTCGTGCCGGTCATTATACTGACCGCAATACGTGAGCCGAGGACCCAAGTCAATATAATGACCAATGTTACGGAAGCGTTTGATGCCGAGCAAGCGCTTGGGCAAGCGATAGCAGCCCGGATCCGAGACTTGAGGCGTGACCAAAGCCTGACCCTGGATCGCCTGGCTAAACTAAGTGGCCTATCGAAGGGAACCGTGGTCGCGCTGGAGCAGGGTAGGGCGAACCCCAGTATCGGCATACTGTGTCGGCTGGCGGCGGCGTTTTCGCTCTCGGTGGCCGATTTGTTGAACGAGCACCCTTCCACGGTGCGCCTTCCCATCGAGCGGACAGAGACCAGGAGGCTTTGGACGAGCGCCAAGGGAAGCTCTGCGCAACTGCATTCGTCGACCTCGGGACGCACGATGTTCGAACTGTGGAGCTGGGTCATGATGCCGGGCGATGTGTTTTCCGCGGACGCTCATAGTCCGGATACGCGCGAGCTGATCTCGGTCAGTCAGGGTGCCCTGAGCGTTGTGGTAGGTACCCACGTGGAAATTTTAAGCGAAGGCGAGAGTGCGCGGCTTGTCACTGACCAACCTCACTCATATGCGGCGGCATCTGATGTGCCCGCCCACTTCACGATGGCGGTGCTTGAGCGTGGTGGACACCGAAATCCGGGGCACTCGTCGACGGCAGCGAAGATTCAGGGGCACGTTCCGTAAGGCCCCGCCGATTACTAACAACCGCACATTCGCGACAGGAGATAACCGTTGTACGTTCCGCCTCATTTTGCCGTCCCTGATCAGAACGCCCTGTTTGACCTTATCGAGAGACACCCGCTGGGTATCCTCGTCACCCAAAGCAAAGGCACGCTGGACGCGAACCACCTCCCTTTCGAGCTTGACCGCTCGAAGGGAGACAAGGGCGTTCTCAATTGCCATGTCGCTCGCAAGAACCCAGTCTGGGAGGAAGTCGCCAATGGCGATGAGGTTCTCGTAATCTTCCGTGAGGCCGACGCTTACATCTCGCCGAACTGGTATCCGAGCAAGCATGAATTCCACAAGCAGGTGCCGACCTGGAACTATCTCGTCGTCCATGCCCACGGACGCATCACTGTCCGGGATGATGAGCGGTATGTGCGCCGCAACGTGGCGAAGCTCACTCACATGCAAGAAGCCTCGCAGCCGGTCCCATGGAAGATGGGCGACGCGCCGAAGGACTTCATCGACACGATGGTCAGGGCAATCGTCGCCTTGGAGATCGAGATCACCGGCCTGGTTGGAAAATCAAAACTCAGCCAGAACAAAGAGTTGCGCGACATTCAGAACCCTGGCGAAATGCTGCGTGCCCAAGGGGCCATTGCGATGGGAGAAGCGATGCTCGCGGCTGCGGCGGTCAAATCCCAATAGCATGTGTCTTGTCCCGACAAAGCCGCTGGTGCCGGCTTCCCGACGGGTCACCTAGTCCGCCTTGACGCACGGCAATAGCGTTTGACGGCCTGAAGCGACGCTGTGGTCACCCTTGTGATGCTTTTCCACGCGCCTGGTCAGGCGACAGGATTGCTCCGTCGTGAGGACAGGCGGGAGTTTGCAGGTTGCGGTGGGCGGGTTCGTTTCCGGCGCCTGCGCCCCGTCGTATGTCGCGAGTTGAGGAATGCGATCGAGGGCGATGTGCAGGATGCGCTGCGGGAACGTCGTCGGCTGGCACAGACGGACTTCCGATTTCACCTCGACCACCCGCGCAGCGGTTTTGAATGAGGCGCAAACGCACGCGTGTCGAATTGGGCGATTTCCCTTGGGCGCCGAGCTCGACCATGCGCGATGATGCGCTCGACGCAGCTCCAGCTGGCGGCGCCTTCAACGAACTCCTTGAACCTGCAGACCTTGCCCGAAAGCACTTGCTCTTACGGGAGATGATTGGCTTTGTCGCCGAAGCGACTGATGGAGATGTTGGTGGGCGCCGCCGCGTAGGCGACGACCCCGTAATCACAGCGGGAGCTCGCAGGCGGGGTCGACAAACACCCTTGATTGGCCGAGCTTGAGGTGCATCTCTATCAGGCTGATTGCTTATTGGGCTGGTCCAGCGTTTGATCGGACCCATGATCCATCCGACCAGCTTGTGAGGGATGCAACCGAACCAGGCGCTGCTCCCACAGTCTTCGCAGGCCCTCCATTAGAGCTGCATGCCTGGCCTGATCCGGCTCAATCATATTGAGGTGATCTCGCAACACGGCTTCGCCCTCGATCCGCATCAGTAGATTAAACAAGTCGTTTGAAATTCGCACACTGTCAATGCTGGAGTGGTTCGGAATAATCTCGCAGACAGTCTCCTGATGATCTCGCGCTGTGTAAGCACGGGTTTGATGGAGGGAGACTGAGGGAGGCAATGAAATCGCAAGCGCAGTCCAATCCTGCAGCGTTGCAGCCCGTTTTTTTACCAGGAAGGGCCCGACCACAAGTCCATCCAGCTCTGTCGTCAAAAATGTGGCAATCGCGTCTGCAACCGTATCCACGATCGGTTCAGCATTGTTGTTAAAGGACGTATTGAGCAGAATTGGAGTGCCTGTCCGCTTCTTGAAGGCATTGATGACCTCCCAGTAAGCTGGGTTGGCATCGCGCGATACTGTTTGCAGCCGAGCCGTACCGTCAACGTGCGTAATGGCACCCAACAAGGCGCGCTTTGAGTCACGCACGCGAACGACGAAATTCATGAATGGAAATTCGTGCTTACCGTCCGGGAGGTCGAAAAATTCGCTCGCATCCTCTTCCAGCACAGATGGTGCGAAAGGCCTATAGCCTTCGCGCTTCTTGACCATGGCATTGATCCGGTCCTTGTTTGCAGCGGGCCGAGGGTCGGCAAGAATGCTGCGGTTGCCCAGCGCACGTGGCCCAAACTCCGAACGACCCTGCACCCAGCCGATCACGGCGCCGTTGGTGATCCAGTGGGCTGCACTGCTCGCTACGTCATAAGAGCGTTCAACCTCGAGATGTCCGGACCATGCATTCAGTTCCTGTTCCACGGCGCGGTCGCTCCCGAGATCAGGACCCCAATAGACCTCCTGCAGTCGCTCACGCGGCGCGGGGCGGCCCATCTCGTTAGAGACTATCAGCGCAGCTCCCAATGCGCAGCCAGCGTCGTGAGACGCGGGTTGCACGAAGATGTCTTCGAAAAGCCCTGAATACAGCAGCTTGCCGTTCATCGTGCAGTTGTGGGCTACCCCTCCCGCCAGACACAACCGCTTCATGCCGGTGGCCTCACGGTGGTGCCGGAGAATGTGGAACACGATCCGCTCAAGCGCTTCCTGCAGTGACGCACTCACATCTCGATGCTGCTGGGTGAAAGGCATTCCCTTTCGCCTGATCTCGATGTTGCGGAGCAACGCCGGACCGATGCGGTCGAGGTGAACACGGTAGCCACCGTTGGCGGAGAGCTCGTACAACTGCTCGAAGAGCTCGCGATAGGGAGCGGGGTCGCCATAGGGCGCGAGTCCCATTACCTTATACTCGTCGAACATGCCGTAGCCGAGACAGCGGATCGTCTCGAGATAAAACAGCCCAAGAGAATTGTCCTCCGGGAAAGCCTCGATTTGCGTAATTTCTGTGCCAGACCCTACCGCCACAAGGCCCGACAGGAAATCACCACAGCCATCAATCGCTAGAATGAGACTTTGTTCGAAGCCCGACATTGCAAAGGCGCTCACGGCGTGCGCCTGATGATGACCTACGAATGAAATACGCGAACTGTCCAACTTAGTGCCGAACTCACGCGCTAACAGGTTCTGCACCAACATTTTAGCATCCAACGGAGTGGAGAGAATGTCCGGTTGGGAAGCGGACATACCTTCAAGCATGGCGTTGGCATAGGGCTCGCTGGCGTAGACCGCGACACGATCAATGTCGCTGAGCTGAACCCCGGCCGTCGAGAGACAGTATTGAATCGAACCACTTGGCAGCTTGTTCGAGTGCTTGATTCGATTGAGGCGTTCCTCTTCTACGGCGGCTATCACCTTTCCGTCTCGGACGAGCACCGCGGCGCCATCGTGCATAAAGGCGTTCGGACGCTCGAATCGGTTTTCATGGACTTGGTCAAGTCCGCCGCTGATTCCTAGGCACAGCATTTCTTTCTCCAAATAGTAACGGGAAGCCAAATTGGCTTACCTCGACTGTTTCCAACTAAATAGGCGTGTTGTCGCCTGCAGCTGCGACCGCCCGTCAGGCATCAGCGGCATCGAAGAAAGCCTCATAAACGATCAATGAGCTGCTTCGACTGTGACGCCTACAGTGCCATCACGCCGAGAGCTTGGCTGGATCATCCAATCCTGAGCGGCTGCTGACCTGTATCCGGCGATGTCGTTTTCATCGGCAGAACCAACTTGCGATGCCGCCTGTTCTTGGGAAGGGCGGCCGTCGACGAATAACAGTACCGCCCCCGTGAACTGGCCCGATTTCATTCTCCGAAGCGACCATGGTCGCACCGCCCGACATTGTCGGCCAGTTGCAACTCACTTTCTCGGCACGACCTCCACTGCACGTCAGGGCGCATCGAAGATTTTCTCCTTTGGATTATACCTAAGGCAGCTTTCGTCACGCGTTAGAGCAGCGTGTGATTGGTGCGTGAGGCTCTTTTTTGTCCATGCACGATTCCGGAAGAGTGATGAAATCGATTGTTTTGATCAAAGTCATCCACGCTATGAATAACAGCCGCAGCACATGCGTTTTCAAAGCGCTTCAGGCTTCCCGGATGGCTACTCCGATGTGAAGCGCATGGCATTCCAAGCGCTCTGTCAACCAAACGATGAGTATCGGCGTCGACCCACATTGCCTTCGTCTTCGCGACTCCGTGACAGCGGCTGGCATTGTGTTTGTAGAGCATCGGGCGAAGATCATGTCGATCGGCCATCTCGCCTGCCTATCGGCAAACCCTTGAACAATGATCCACGCACCAGCGCGATTGTGATCACGAGCGCCTCTGAGCTCGGGAGGTTCGGTTTTCTGAGGGCCTGGGTCTCCGAAGCGATGGAGGTAGCTAGCCTTCCTGGTGCTATACGGTTGTGCTCTTCATGGAGTGGACGCATTTGCGTCTCGAAAGCGGTTCTTCAGTGGAACCGGCGCCAAGGCCCGTCTGTGGTCGTTCAGAACACGGGGTGCCGTCTCCAAACCGGATATTGGAGCGGGCAGCCGCCGGAATTTGACCCATGGAGATGAGCGCCTGTCAGGAGGCGTTTCGAAAACGGCGCGATCTTCATCGCGGCTGTTTCATGGTGTCATTCCTGACATGTTCTTTATAATCGGCAGCTTGCGGATAGTCTTGCCCGTCGCCGCCCGTAGCGCGTTGGCGACGGCCGGGCCGATCGGCGGCACACCTGGCTCACCAACTCCCGTGGGCGGCTCCTCGGACGGCACAATGTGCACCTCGACTCGCGGCATCTGCTCGATCCTGAGCGGTGTATAGGTATCGTAGTTCTCTTGGTCTACGACACCGCCCTTCAGGGTCAGCTCCTCCTGGAGGATCGCACCTAGCCCGAATCCGATACCGCCCTCCATCTGAGCGCGAATCTGGTCAGGATTTATCGCGGTGCCGCAATCTACCGCGCAGACAACGCGGTCGACCTTGAAACCATTTTCATCGTTGAGGGTGATCTCCACCACATCGGCGACATAGGTCGAGAGGCTTTCATGCAGGGCCACGCCGCGGAAACGGCCTTCCGGCAGAGGCTTGTCCCAGCCTGCCTTCTCAGCAGCCACTTTAAGCACGGCGGCATTCCGTGGATGGTGACCGAGCATTGACAAGCGGAAGTCGACCGGATCACGGTTCGCAGCGGCGGCGAGCTCATCGATCAGGGTTTCCACCGCGTAAGCGGTGTGGGTGGAGCCTACCGAACGCCACCACAGCACCGGGATGTTCACGTCCGTGGTGGTCAGCTCGACCTTCAGGTTCGGGATCGCATAGGGCAGGTTGGTGGCGCCCTCTACGGAGGTTGGATCGATGCCGTTCTTGATCATCGCCGCAGAGGTCGAACCGCCCAAGACCGATTGGCCCACGATGTGGTCATGGAGAGCGACGACATTGCCTTTCTTGTCGAGCCCCGCCTTGACTGCATGCACATAGGCCGGCCGGTACCGCCCACCCCGCATGTCATTCTCGCGGGTCCACTGCACCTTCACTGGCTTGCCGCGTCCCAGTGCACGCGCTGTGGAAACAGCTTCGATAATGACATCTGCATCAAAGACCGCGCGGCGGCCGAAACTGCCGCCGGTCTTCATCACGTGCAGCCTCACCTTTTCCGGCGTGGTGCCGCCTACCTGAGCGGCAGCCGCCTGATAAAGGTCGGGCATCTGGTGTCCGCCCCAGACGTCGATGGTGCCGTCTTCGTTGATTCGGGCGGCCGCGTTGAGTGGCTCGATCGAAGCATGGACAAGATAGGGGAATTCGTAGTGCCCCTCGATGATTTTCTCAGCACTGGCGAACGCTGCGGGAGTGTTACCGTCGTCGCGCGCGGTGGCCGCGCCCAGATCGTCTGCTGCCTTGTTGTATTCGGCCATGATCTCGGCCGTGCCGCGCCCTTCGGCCTTCTCCTCGTTCCAGGTCACCTCCACGAGTTCGCGGCCCTTGAGCGCCGTCCAGGTGTCCCTGCCAACCACGGCAATGCCTCGCGGCGTCTGGACGACATCGACAATGCCGTCGAGTGCCTTCGCCTTGGTTGCGTCGAAGCTCTCGATCTCGGCGCCGAACTTCGGCGGATGGATCATAACGGCCGTCTGGAGTCCCTCCATCATGAGGTCGATCGTGTAGGTCTGCGCGCCGTTGGTCTTGCCGGCGGAATCGTAGCGCTTGAGGCTGTCCGATCCGATCTGGGCCCACTTGTCGCGCGGCTTTAGCGGCACGTCGTCGGGAACCGGCATTCCCGCTGCGGCTTCAGCCAGGTCACCGTAGCGCGCCTGCATCCCTGAGGCGTGCGACACGACCCCGGAAGCGACTTTGATCTCGCCGGCTGGCACATCCCACCGCTGCGCCGCGGCCGCCACCAGCAAGGCCCGTGCGGCAGCACCCGCCTTGCGGTAGCGTTCCCACGACGAACTCATCGACGTGGAGCCACCGGTTGCCTGTGCGGCCCCGCCCCAGGCGAGATTGCCGTAGAGCGCGGTATTGCCATATCCGCCGACCACGTCCACCTGCGCCCAGTCGCCGTCGAGCTCTTCCATAACCAGGGTGGCGATGCCGAAATAGGAGCCTTGTCCCATCTCGAACTGCGAGGAGTAGATGATGATTCGGTTCTCCTTTGTGATCTCGACATAGGTCTGGAAGGGGTTCGCCTGAACCTTTGCAGTAGTCGTTTGTGCGATGTCGGACGCCGCCAGCACTAGCCGGTAGCCTACGGCGAGGCCAGCGGTGGTGACGCCCGCGCCGACGAGGAACCGGCGGCGCGTGGGCCGCACGGAGTTATACTTCGAGAGAAACTGCGACATGCCTCAAGTCTCCAGCCGGTTGGCGGTCTCGTGGATGGCCGCGCGGATGCGATGATAGGTGGCGCAGCGGCAGAGATTGCCGCTCATCGCCGAATCAATATCATCGTCCGACGGCTTAGGCGTTTCTGTAAGCAGGGCCACGGCCGACATGATCTGGCCAGACTGGCAATAGCCGCATTGAGGTACGTCGAACTCGGCCCACACGGCCTGGACCGTTTCGCCTATCTTGCCCGACACACCCTCAATGGTGGTGATCGAGGCTCCTTCGATGTCGCCGACTGCGGTCTGGCACGAGCGCGTCGGCATGCCGTTAACGTGAACCGTGCAAGCGCCGCACTGGGCAAGCCCGCAACCGAATTTCGTTCCCGTGAGTCCGATGACGTCACGGACCGCCCAGAGCAGCGGCATCTCTGGATCGACGTCGAGTGTTCGCGCCTCGCCATTGAGGGTAAAAGCGACCATTGCTTGCTCTCCTTGTCCTGAGCTGGCTATCTCGTTGAGCCTCCGCCCGCCTGGCAACCGAGCTCTTGTTGCTGAGGCCTAGCGACCACACCGTAGGAACGCGCAGCTCAAGCAACAAGCCGCTAGGTTGGCGAGTTACGAGATCGTGAAGTGGGTCGTGTCGAAAGGCTGGAGGCAACTGAATGTCATTTTTTGGGCGGACAGGCCGCTTTAGGCTGGGTTACACGAGACTGGACATTCGGGTCGTCGCGAACATCGACCGCTGGTCGGCCGCGTCCGGCAGGGCCCTGATTGGCTACACGAAATGAAATGGGACTACTATCGATGGGGGCCTACCTCGACCCGCAACCTCCACGACTGGACCCTCAGGTTTCCGGCTATCGTCCCGGGCGGTGGCCGAGCTCGGCGCCTCGGACGCGATAATAGGCGGTGAGGCGTTCGTCGTTGACCAGAAGGCTTGTCGCGCATTCCCAGTCTTCAGCGGGCTCTTGGCCGCGGCGGGAGACGTCAGGACCATGCTTGCCGGCTTCGACCTGCTCAAGATCGACGGCGAGGGTCTTCGCGATCGGCCACTCGTCGATCGGCGCAAAGCGCTAGTTAACCTGCTGAGACGCCGCCAAACGGCATCGTTCTGAGCGACGAGATCAGCGGCGGCAGCGACATTCTCGCGCAAGTCTCCCAGTTCGGCCTCGATGGGCATCGTCTCCAAGCTGCGTGTCAGTCCATATCGATCCGGCCGGCGCCAAGAATGGGTGAGACAAAATGCGTGCTGAGTGATGAGTTCATCGTCATCGGCTGCGAACCCGGCAACAGTTACGGCGGTCGGGAAGCGTGCTCTGGCGAATGTCGAGGACGGAAATCTGGTGTTCGCCGGCGGCATTGGCACCGGCTTCAATGCGCGCACCGGGCCGGAAGTAAAGCGCCGGCTCGATGCCATTCCAATGGATAAACCACCGATTCCTAGTTTGAAGGCGAACGGTGCGGCATGGGCGGAGTGCCCTGCGCAGTCTGTACCTCCGCAGTCGATTGTCGAGTTCGAAGGGGGTGTGATTGGCGTCGAGACCGCTCCAGCCATGGCTATCAGCACGCCGAGTGCGTTGTTTTCGATCAGTTCTCGAAATGAGCGGGTAAATACCTTTCACTTGCCGAACGGGGTTTGCTGTTCACCGGCTGGCATCCGATGGCAAACCTTTCAACGCGGCGGCGATCTGGCGCTTCGCTGCTGGGGGCAGAGGCAGGATGGGACGCGGGGGTTCGGCACTGCAAACGTCGAGCAATTCAGCGAGTGCATAGACGACGCGAAGGCTCGAGAACTCCTTGAAGAGGCTCCAGATCGGGACCAGCGCGGCATTGATCCGTCGCGCTTCGGCCGCATCGCCCTGTTGCGCCGCTGTGACGATCGTCATGCAGACCTCGGGCAGGATGCCCGCGAGGACGCTGTACCATGTGTCGGCGCCGGCGATCATGGCCTCGGCGGCGTTCCAGTCGCCGCTGTAACCAATCGAGAACCCTTCCGGCAGTGTGCGCCTCTGGGCGGTCAGGTGGTTCTTGATCGCATCGCTTTTGTCTGTCGGATTCTTGATGGCGACAATCCCAGCCACCTTTGCCAGGCGGCTGACAAGGGGTGGACTGAAATGGAAATGCGTCGTTCCTGGATTGTCGTAGACGACGATCGGCAGGCCACTTTCGCGCGCCACAGTGGAGAAATGATCGAACACCTCGTCATCAGTAAGCGGGGTGTAGGAGGCGGCGGCAAGCAAACCCGCAGCTGCTCCAAGGGCCTTGGCGTCTTGCGCGAGCCCCACGGCTTCATCGGTGCGCAGCGCGCCCACACCCACCACGACCGGCATTTGCCCCGCCGTTTGGTCCAAGGTCTCGGAGAGCGCCCGCCGCCGTTGCTCGCGCGACAGATAGATGTATGTGCCGGTGCTGCCGAGAAGACCGATGGAATCGACCTGAGCAATGCCAAGCCGAGCAATCAGCCTGCGCAGGGCAACGCTATCGACGCGGCCGTCACGATTGGTCGGGGTGATGGGGAACGCGGAAAGACCGCTCAGGAATGCCATGGCAAGGCTCCAGATCTATGTGTGAGCGCAGAGGTGGCCGCACGCCAGGTCATTACAAGACGTCCAAAGCCCGCCGCAGATCGGCGATCAGGTCATCAGCGTCTTCAAGCCCCACCGAGAGACGCATGAGATCCTCGCCGACTCCATCGGCCAAATGGGCATCCTTGCGGATCGGCTGCCGAGCACGGGTGAGGCTTGCTGGATGATAGATGAGGCTGTCGGCATCGCCGAGGCTGACGGCGCGAATGATCAGGTTGAGCCGGTCCATTATCCGGCGCGCTCCTTCGTATCCAGCGTGGAGGCCAAAGGCCAACATGCCCGATCCGTTGGACATCTGTTTTCGCGCCGTCACCTGATCAGGGTGCGAGTCGAGGAACGGATAACTCACAAATGCCACCGCCGGGTGCGCTTCCAGCGCCCGAGCCACCGCAAGGGCTGTGGCGCTGTGCCGTTCCATACGCAGCGTCAGCGTCTTGAGACCGCGCAGGATTAGGAAAGCTGACATGGGCGAGAGCGCTGCGCCGGTGATGTAGCGCAGGCCCGTTTCATGCAGCGTACGGAGCGTCTGGGCGTCGCCGAGAAGCGCCCCGCCAAGGGCATCGCCATGACCATTGATGTACTTGGTCATCGAATGGAGCACGATGTCCGCCCCGTGCTCAAGCGGTCGCTGGAGCGCGGGCGAGGCGAAGGTGCTGTCGACTGCAACCCTTACACCGCGCGCGTGAGCGCGCTCGGCAATTGCCGCTATGTCGAGGATGCGGCTCAGCGGATTCACCGGCGTCTCGAAGAAAACCAGCCGCGTCCGCTCGGTGATCGCAGCATCGAGATTGTGAGGATTTGACAGATCGACCGCGACGACCTTGATGCCGAAGCGGGGGACCGCCTGTTCGACCATGGCAAGCGTGTTCGCATAAAGCGTCTTGTGGACGATGAGTTCATCGCCCTGGGACAGGAGCGACAGGATCAGAGTGCCGAAGGCCGCCATCCCCGAGGCAACAACCAGCCCTGCCTCGGCTCCTTCCAGATTCGCGAGCCGCTGCTCGAGGATCTCGGTCGTGGGATTGTATTCGCGCGCATAGAGCCTTCCACCAAGGGCGGCGGCGGCATCGTTTGCTGCCACGCTTTCGAACCCATAGGTTGACGTCAGGAACACTGGCGGCTGGACGGCATTGGAAAAGCCGGCCGGATCGTAGCCATGATGGATCGCCCGGGTGGCAAATCCGGGGCTGGTGCGGTTGAGCGACCCCGTGGGAGCATCGGTTTCGGATTGATGGGAGCTGGTCATTCGGCCTCTGCGATCTCTCTTGGGGTTCCGAAAGATTGACGGCAACCTGGCCAATGTGAAATATCCAGTTGGCGATGAAAGAGATGGTCCAGTCTTCAAGTGCCGGGTCTGCAGCGCGCTCGCACGCGATGGGTGCACGCCAGATATACGAAGCCCTTCGCGAGCAAATCCTCGGCGGCGTCTACGAAACCGGCAGTCAGTTGCCATCCTCCCGGGCCCTGGCAAATGACCTCGGCGTTTCGCGAACCACGGTGACGGTCGCCTATGAACAACTGGCTGCGGAGGGTTTCATCGAAGTCCGTCAAGGCGCACGACCTCGCGTTGCGTCTTCGTTGATGGGCCATGGGACGGGGCGCACTCACGCGCAACGGGTCGGCCCAATCCACCTGTCCGCATATGGCGAGCTGCTGCGCGCGACGTCACCCTGGCCAGATTATCTGCCGACTGGGCTGAAGGTCGAGTTCCGCTATGGCGACCTCGCGCCGTCGGATTTCCCTTCATTGGTCTGGAAACGCGCGATGAACGAGGCGATGGGGCAGCGCCCGCTGCGTCTTGCCTATGACGATCCTCGCGGCTCGCGCCGGCTTCGCCAGGCGCTTCAGGGCTATCTCTGGCGCGCCCGGACCCTGAGCTGCGACCTCGACCAGATCATAGTTGTGAACGGTTCGCAGCAGGGCCTTGATCTGTGCGCGCGCCTGCTTCTCGATCCCGCCGACCGTTTCGTCATCGAGGATCCGTGCTACAGGATGGCGCGTCAGGTCTTTGCCAGTACGGGTGCCTCACCCATCCCGGTCATCGTCGACGAAGACGGGATGAGGACCGAGTTGCTAGCGGGGATCGGAGCACGACTGGCTTATGTGACGCCATCGCATCAGTTTCCGCTGGGCGGCGTCATGCCGATCGCGCGCCGCCATCAGCTTCTGAAATGGGCGCGGCACAACAACGCCTATGTGATCGAGGACGACTACGACAGCGAATATCGCTACGACATCAATCCGGTCCCTCCGCTGCACAGTCTCGAGGACCACGGGGCTGTCATCTACCTCGGCACGATCTCCAAAACGCTCTCGCCGATGCTGCGCATCGGCTACCTCGTCGTCCCGCCCGAATTGCAGGAGGTCTTCGCAACCGCCAAACAATTCGCAGACCGGCATTCGCCGGTCGCTGAACAGGAAGCGCTGGCATCGTTGATCGAGAGCGGCGGCTACGAAAGCCATGTGCGCCGTGTGCGCAGGCTGAACGGCGAGCGTCGGGAAACGTTGTTGGGTGCCTTGCAGCACAGCTTCGGGGATCGCATCACTGTCCAGGGAGCAGATGCGGGACTGCACGTCGCGGTTTGGTTCAATGACCTGCCACGATCGCGGGAAACGGCCTTGGTCGAATCCGCCCGCGACGCTGGCCTGGGGCTACACCTGATCTCGCCGCTCTACGAACGGCCTTCGGACGAAGGCCGCACCGATCGCGTCGGACTTGTCATGGGCTATGCCGCCTTGAGCATTCGGCAGATCGGGAAGGGCGTTGAGGTCCTGCGAGAGGTTGTCAAGCAGGTGCAAGACGCGATGCCGGCGCGGAACAACTGAGCCGGGGCGACGCCGAAAGCTGGCGCTGAAAACGGTCCGAGGGCCCCCCGTATTTCTTTCCAAACAGCCAACTGGACCGGGAAAATGCCATGCAACTGGCGCTGTTGATCAGGCCAGTTTTGCAGCAGGTTTCCACGGACGAATTTCCGAGAGCGATGATGACCTGGCGAGGAAAGCTGCTTCACGTCCATATCGCGCCTGCCGCCTCCTATGAAATGGAGGAGCTGGCGCAGGCGCAGCTTATTGCCGGCCAAGGCGTTGTCGGAGACCGCTACTACCTGGGGACGGGGACCTATTCCGCGCGTCCTGACGTTCGCGAAGTGACGCTGATCGAAGCTGAAGTCTTGGACGCCATCGCCCAGGGCGAACCCAGAATTCCGGGCTTCAAGGCCAAGCTCGCACCCGAAGATCACCGGCGCAATCTGACGACACGAGGCGTTCCGCTTAGCCATCTTGTCGGCAAACGCTTCCGGGTCGGGGAAACGATTCTCAGGGCCGCCCGGATGAATGTGCCGTGCAAGTATATCGAGGAGTTGCTCGGGCTTCCGGGTCTCTACGAGGGGCTTCTGAACCGCTCCGGCCTGAACTGCACAATCGAGGTCGGGGGCGTGATCCGCCCCGGTGATCTGATCTTGCCCATCGACGAGTGAAACGCCATGGCCTCGCCGCGCATCATCATGAAGCTGACCGTGACCGCCGCCCGCAAGGAGCCGGGCGACGTGCTGGTCATCGACCTGAAACACCCACGCAAACCTGTGCTGCCGGCGTTCGAAGCGGGTTCTCACGTCGACGTCCATCTGCCTGAAGGGAAGGTGCGTCAGTATTCACTTTGCGGCGACCCGACCGAGCTTGGCCGCTACACCATCGCGGTGAAGCGCGAGAATGACGGCCGTGGCGGCTCGGCGTGGATCCACGAAACCATTGCCGTCGGCTCCACACTGCCTGTCTCCGCGCCACGCAACCATTTTGCGCTCAAGCCAGGCGAGGGGCCGACTTTGCTGCTGGCAGGGGGAATCGGGATCACCCCGATTCTGGCCATGGCGCGCGCGCTCACCCGGCAGGCCAAGCCCTTCGAGTTGCACTATTTCACCCGCAGCCGGGCGCTCACGCCACTCTTGGCGGCGATCGGGAGCGATCTTCCTGGCGGCAATGTGCGGATCCATTTCGACGACGAGCCTCAGACCCGGCAGAACATCGCCGCGCTGCTGGCGAACCGTTCGGACGACGCGCAGACATACTACTGCGGACCGCCTGGCTTCATGGCGGTTGTGGGGCGCGCGGCTCAACACTGGCCCGAGGGTACTGTTCATTTCGAAACTTTCCAGCCTCCCGAGTTTGATGGCGCGCCACCGGAACCGTTCGTCATAGAACTGGCTGAGGGCAGGGTGGTTGAGGTTTCGGCTGAGACCACGGCACTGGCCGCCTTGCGTGCGGCCGGTGTGCCGTTGATGGCCTCGTGTGAGAACGGGGTGTGCGGGACCTGCGAATGCGCAATGCTGGCGGGACAGCCGATCCATCGGGATGCCGTCCTGTCCAAGGAGGCACGCGGCCACCGCTTCATCCCCTGTGTGTCGCGCGCGACAGGTGTGTTGAAACTCGATCTTTGACCATTTGGGCGGGGGTCCTGTGAGACCGGCAGCTGATTTGCGGGAAACTGAATGACGAGGAAACTGGAATATCTGAACGAGATCGAGCGCTGCGTCTCCTGGCTCGCAGCCTGGACGATCCACCACGCCAACCACGTCCGCGAGGGCGATGAGATCAAGGTCGGGGGGCATCAGGCCTCGTCCGCGTCGCTGAGTACCATCATGACCGCGCTCTACGGTTCGGTCCTGCGCCCGCAGGATCGGGTGGCGGTCAAACCCCATGCGGCGCCGATCTTCCATGCACTTCAGTATCTGGCGGGCAACCAGACCCCCGAAAAGCTCATGAACTTCCGCGGCTACAAGGGCGCGCAGAGCTACCCTTCGCGGACGAAGGATGTCGACGATGTCGACTTCTCGACCGGGTCGGTGGGTCTCGGCGTTGCTCAGACGCTGTTCTCGTCGCTGGTGCAGGACTACGTCTCGGGTCACGGCTGGATGAAGGAGCGTGCCGAGGGCCGAATGGTCAGCCTGATCGGCGACGCCGAGATGGATGAGGGCAACATCTACGAGGCCCTGATCGAAGGCTGGAAGCACGGGCTCAGGAACTGCTGGTGGGTGGTCGACTACAATCGCCAGTCGCTCGACGCCGTGATCCGGGAGGGCCTCTGGCAGCGTTTCGAGCAGATTTTTCGCAACTTCGGCTGGGACGTGATGGTCCTGCGCCACGGCGCTCTGCAAGAGGCTGCCTTTGCCGAGCCGGGGGGCGAGAAGCTGCTCGAGTGGATAGAGCGCTGTCCGAACCAGCTCTATTCGGCGCTGACCTTCCAAGGGGGTGCTGCCTGGCGCAAGCGGCTGCTCGACGAGATCGGAGACCAAGGGCCGGTCACCACTCTGATCGAACGCCGCTCCGACGACGAGTTGCAGGCGTTGATGACGAACCTTGGCGGGCATGACATGCCGAGCCTCCTCGAAGCCTTCGAGGCGGCGTCCAGGCATGACCGTCCCGTCTGCTTCATCTGTTACACCATCAAGGGCTACGGTCTGCCGCTTGCCGGACACAAGGACAACCACGCGGGGCAGATGACGCCCACGCAGATGGAAGACTACCGCCTGCAAATGGGCGTAAAGCGGGGTGAGGAGTGGGACAAATGGGCGGCCGCCACCTTGCCGGAAGCGGAACTTGACGCCTTCTTCGCAAAGGCGCCGTTCTTCAGTGAGGGGCGTAGGAGGCTGTCTGCGCCGTCGGTGCCGGTGCCTGAAACCCTTCCGTCACCGGGGCAGCCCGGCAAGCCGCTCTCGACCCAGATGGGGTTCGGCCAGATCCTGAACGACATCGCACGCGAGCGCAGTCTGCTTGCCGACCGCATTGTCACCACCTCGCCCGATGTGACGGTCTCGACCAATCTCGGTGGCTGGGTCAACCGGCGCGGCCTTTTCGCCCGGGAGAGCATGGCGGACACCTTCAAGGCCGAACGCATTCCGTCGACCTTTACCTGGGAATTTGGGCCGAAGGGGCAGCACCTCGAGCTCGGGATCGCCGAGTCGAACCTGATGATCATGCTCGGGGCACTCGGTCTCTCGCACTCGATCAATGGCGTGCGCCTGCTGCCGATCGGGACAGTCTATGATCCCTTCATCTACCGATCGGCCGACCAGCTAAACTACGCCTGCTATCAGGATGCGCGCTTCATGCTGGTCGCAACGCCCTCGGGCGTGACGCTAGCGCCCGAGGGCGGAGCACACCAGTCGATCGGCACCCCATTGATCGGCATGGCGCAGGATGGGCTTTGCGCCTTCGAACCGGCCTTCGTCGACGAACTGTCCGTGATCATGCGCTTTGCCTTCGATTACATGCAACGTAATGGCGAGGGGGATCCGGATGAGATGACGTGGCTGCGTGATCAGACCGGAGGATCGGTCTATCTTCGCCTGTCAACCCGGCCGCTCGAGCAGCCGCTGCGCGACATGAACCCGGCGCTCGCGCGGGACATCGTCAATGGCGCCTATTGGCTGCGTCCGCCTGGGCCCAACGCGAGTGTCGTCATTGCTTATCAAGGCGTCGTCGCGTCGGAGGCGATTGCCGCGACGGGTCTTCTGGCGGAGGACCGGCGCGATGTCGGGCTGCTCGCGATCACCTCCGCGGACCGGCTTAATGCGGGCTGGCAGGCGGCGGAACGTGCCCGGCAGCGTGGCGCGATTGGCGCCCTGAGTCATATCGAGCGGCTGCTCGCGCCGCTATCGCGTGACTGCGGCATCGTCACCGTGATCGACGGCCACCCGGCGACGCTCGCGTGGCTCGGTGGGGTTAACGGGCATCGCGTGAAGGCGCTCGGGGTCGAGCAGTTCGGCCAGACGGGGACTATTGCGGACCTATACCGTCACCACGGCCTGGACACCAACGCCATCGTACATGCGGCGCAGGCGGTCAGTGCGGGACCGGCTGTTCGCTACCGCAAGGCGCTGCCTTGACCATGAGCGACCGGATGCTCCGTGGCTGGTACGGATCGGCTGTTTCCACGGGCGTTCCGGTTCGCTTCAAAGCGGACAGGGCCGGGACACTGTGGACGTTCTGATCGCGCTTGAGTAGCTTGTGCGACCCCCAGGGTCACCTGGGAATACGCAGGGAGGCGGCTTTTATTTAGCCTTGCGCCCAATTACGAATTCGATCCAATCCAGTCCGGAGCAAAAGCTCCGCATCCTCCCGATTTTCGGCTTCGACGTAGCACCGCATTTCCGGGGCATTTCCGGATGGACGCAAATGCAAGACACGCTTATCCGCGAGAGTGATACGAAGTCCGTCAACATCGCTAACCTTGCTTACCACTCCAATCGACCCGACGAAGGCGGCGATGTTAGTTTCCGCTGTACGAAGGTATGTCATGAGGCGAGTGCTGCTTTCGACGGAAAAATTTTCCAAGCGATCCGCCGCCGCCGCCGGCAATTGAAAGGAACTGCCAATTTTCGACAGTGGCTGCCCACTTGTATTAACAAGGGAAAGTGCCGCGAGGATGGGGAGAAAACTGTCGCGTGTAGGTAGCGCCGGCAGTTTAGTTCCGTTCGGGTCAAAGTCCGTGCCTGTCAATAAACCACCGTTTGCTTCGAAACCAACCACGCGCTCGTGACCCGACGCAACCAAATCGAGCATGGCAGCAATAACAAATGGCGATCCAACCTTGGTACGCACGACTTTAAAAGAACCTGCGGTCTCGATACCAGAGTTTGATGTGACCGGCGTGACGACTGCCTTCGCTTGCAGGAAGTTCGCGGTAATCAGGCCTAACAAATCACCGCGAAGGGGGTCTCCGTGGTCGTCAGCTACCAGTGGGCGGTCACCATCGCCATCTGCCGAGACGACCGCATCAAGCCGATGCTCTTTGGCCCAGAGCTTGAACTGTTGAGCAGTCTCGTCAGAGACCGCTTCAGTGTCGACAGGAATGAAACCTTCCGAACGTCCCAGGGTTACGACCGTCGCACAGTGATATGAGAGAATGTCAACCAAGAGATCGCGCGCGACTGTGCTGTGCTGATATACGCCCACCGTTAAGCCCTTTAGAGCATTAATCTCCATAAGCTTTCGATTGCGCGCCATGAAAAAGGCCTTGCATTCGGCCTCCCGGTGCTGCCGACGTGCAACAGCACCTTCAAGGACGTATCCGCGCTTCTCCAACTGCAAGGCGATGCGCGTTATCTCCCGCTCATCACCCTTGTCGATCTCACCGTCGGGTCGATAGAATTTTATTCCATTACGGTCGGCCGGAATGTGCGAGCCTGTGATCATCAAACAACCACTCTTACGCGCCTGAGCATACAGTGCCAGGGCAGGGGTGGGGACTGCGCCGCAATCGACTACGATGAAGCCGAGCGCGGACAGTGCCGCCGCACAGACGGCGGCGATGGCCGGACTCGAGGCGCGAAAGTCGCGCCCTATGAGTATCTCGTCGCCAATTCTGGCCAGGCCGGATTCCAGCAGGAATGTCGCGAATGCCGTTGCATATAGGGCAGAGGCGGCTCCTGCCAATTCTGTCGCCAGGCCCCGTAATCCACTTGTTCCGAATTTCATACCAAATCCGACGTTGCTAACCGGGTTTTGAAGGTAACATGCTCAAACTTTGGCTCGTCCGGAATGCCCATCGACAGATCCCTCGGACGAGAACAAGAAGTACATTCGGTTACCGTAGACGCGTTCGGTTATCGACGGTTACCCTTGTGAGGATTGACGCAGTCGGCGTCGGCGTGGGCAGCGCACCGTGACCTTCAAGGACGAGGTTGGAGCGGATGGGGTCCGGGTCCGGCGGGGCTCCTCGCGGCTGGCTCACATGAGCGCTATCGCCATCGAGTGATTGTCTCAGTCTACATTAGCTCTGGGTCCCGAAAGCGCGTACAGGCCTGAGACGCAGCAAATCCTCTTATCTATCGCCGTTCGGTGTAGCTCCCGTTTAGAAATGCATGATAGACACTCTCGATGCCTTCCATGAGAGTGATCTTTGCTGCCCATCCCAAAGTGCGCAGCTTGTCGACGCTCATGAGCTTTCGCGGTGTACCGTCAGGTCTAGAGTGATCATGCGCGATCTCCCCAGTAAATCCGACTACACGGCAGATCATTCGAGTCAGCTCTAGGATCGTGATGTCCTGTCCGCAGCCGAGATTGACGTGATCATGGTCAGAGTAGTTCTTCAGAAGGAAGACTAATGCGTCGGCGCAGTCGTCGACGTGCATGAATTCCCGACGTGGTGTGCCCGTGCCCCAGATGGTGATTTGCTTATCACTTATGAGCTTCGCTTCATGCGCTTTCCGGATCAGCGCTGGGATGACGTGGCTTGACTGCAAGTCATAATTGTCGCCTGGCCCGTAGAGATTCGTCGGCATAGCGGAGATGTAGTCGCGGCCGTATTGCTGGCGATAGGCTTGAGCCATTTTGATGCCGGTGATCTTGGCGACGGCGTAGCATTCGTTGGTGCGCTCTAGTGGCCCGGTCAAAAGCGCGCTTTCAGGAATGGGCTGTGGTGCCATCTTCGGATAGATGCAAGACGAGCCGAGGAAGAGGACGCGGTCGACATTGTTTTCGTGGGCTGCCGCGAAGATATTGGCCTCGATCATCAGATTGTCGTAAAGAAAGTCGACCGGATAGGTGGCGTTCGCGAGAATACCACCTACCTTTGCCGCCGCCATAATGATAGCGTCCGGTTTCATCACTGCCACGAAGTTTTCAACCTCGGTCTGTCGCTTGAGATCTAGCTCTCCCCGAGGGGCGGCCACAACTTTGCAGTCTTCAGACGCGAGTCGGCGTACAACAGCGCTGCCCACCATACCTTTGTGGCCAGCGACCCACACGGTTTTTCCGTTCAGATCATACATTACGCTTCCTTCATGACTACAGATGTCTGCATGACCTTCAGGTCTTCGCGGACCATTTCCGCAGCAAGGTCGCGCACGGATATCTCATGCACCCAGCCGAGCTTCTCCTTCGCCTTGGTAGCGTCACCCAGGAGAAGATCGACTTCCGTGGGGCGGAAGTAGCGTGGGTCCACTTGGACTAGGCATCTGCCGCTCGCTAGATCATAGCCCTTTTCGTCGACACCCTTGCCACGCCATTCGATCTCGACGCCGACATCTTCGAAAGCCCACTCGACGAATTGGCGGACAGGAGTCGTTTTGCCCGTAGCCAGCACGTAATCATCCGGTTGATCCTGCTGCATCATCATCCACATACCTCGCACGTACTCACGCGCATGGCCCCAATCGCGTTGAGCATCGAGATTGCCGAGATAAAGCTTGTCCTGCTTGCCCAGGTAAATAGCAGCGGCAGCGCGGGTGATCTTGCGCGTCACAAAAGTTTCGCCACGAAGGGGGCTTTCGTGATTAAAAAGAATGCCGTTGGAAGCGTGCATACCATAGCCCTCGCGATAATTGACGACCATCCAGTAGGCGTAGAGCTTGGCGGCGGCGTAAGGGCTGCGCGGATAAAAGGGCGTCGTTTCGTTCTGCGGTACGGACTGCACGAGGCCGTATAGCTCTGACGTCGAGGCTTGATAGAAGCGGGTCTTGTCCGTCAGACCGAGGAGGCGAATCGCCTCAAGAAGTCGCAATGTACCGATACCGTCCGCGTTTGCTGTGTACTCAGGTGTTTCGAACGACACCTGGACATGGCTCTGAGCAGCCAAGTTGTAAATTTCGTCTGGCTGAGATTCCTGAACCACGCGGATGAGGTTAGTCGAATCAGTGAGATCACCGTAATGCAAGATTAAGCGCGGATCGGATTCGTGCGGGTCTTGGTAGAGGTCTTCTATACGACCGGTGTTGAAGGAAGAGGAACGTCGCTTAATCCCATGAACGATGTAGTCTTTTTTGAGAAGAAGACGGGCAAGATAGGCACCATCCTGTCCAGTTATGCCCGTAATAAGAGCAACTTTCCTGCTATCACCCATTCTATTCCTGCTCTATTAAATTTTAAAGTTTCGGCTCCGGGCTCGCCACGCCGACACAATGTGCGGCCCGCCCTGTGCCCTATGGAGCACTTGACAGATGCGGCGCGCGGCTCGTCATTGACAGTCCGCCAGCCGAGCACACCTGCTCTTGCTTGGAGTCACAGCAAAATAGAGTTGCGCCGCTCACCTGTCGGATTCGTACATGCGGTCAGAGTACCGCTCAGCTCACGCCGTGAGCGACTGTACTCCAAGCACCTTGCAGCTGATTTGCTCTTCTATCAGCGAGTGAGGACGCCTTTCTTTCTTGCTTCAGCGTCTTCTAATGGGAATTGTTTGGATCAGTGAAATCGATTGTTTGGATAAAGTGCATCCACAGAATGGATGGTCTGAGCGAGCAGCGGGGGCGCATCGCCGGCCCGGAGTCGCAGCGCGAGCTTCCGTTCGGGGTGAGGACAAAGTTCGTGGCCGCGAGCCCTCACCACAGCATCCGGCACAGGTCGTGCAGAACTTTGGGAGCCGACTGCGGATTCTGTCGATCAGCTGGTTCCAGGCGCGTCGAGCCGTCGACCTCATCTCGCCCGGTACCGGTTGCTGTATGCAGCCTTGCACCCTTGGCGTACGGCGTCGACGGAATGATTTGCTTCGGCAGGCAGTGTAGCAGCGTTTCCCGGCTGTTTCGGCTCTATTGACCGGGCCCGCGTCAGCCGAGCCCCTTCATCATGGCATCCAACACATGGATGGCCGGCATCCACTCAATAGATTTTACATATGCCGCGGAGGCCCAGTAGAGAAGGCTGAACCGGAAGCGAGGGCAACCGGAAGCGAGGGCATCGGCTTCAAGCTTTGCGAGCGTCACGGGATTAGTGGGCAGTGCTGAGTGAGCTCTTCTGCCCTATGGCCCGGCCTCTGCCAAGGGCCCGGCGTCAGGGTCTACTAGTGTCGACTAAGGATTCCAAACCGGATGCAACCTCCTCTCCGAAACGAGATTTCCGAAAATGCATGTTAGTGGATTGGAAAAGCGCCGGTTCGTCGTCTCTCGGAGGCGTACGGGGTTCGGTGATTGTCTGTGGTCGTTGGCGGCCGCTTGGCGCTACGCGCAGCGGTCGGGACGAACTCTAGCCATCGACTGGCGGGGGGCCTGCTACCTCGACCAACCCTTCACAAATGCGTTTCCGGTGTTCTTCCAGCCGATCAATGACATCGCTGGGGTGCCGGCTATTTCCGACGACCGGATCAACGACGTTTCCTTCCCTGGTCCATTCTTCCCAGAGTGGTGGAACAGGCCGGCGATCGAGTGCCTTTACCGGCCAGATGAGCAGATTTTCCAAGAGCGCGATGAGTTGGGCGAGCTCTTTCAGGCCGAACACGATGTCGAAGCGAACACAGTAGTGTGTGACGCTTGTCTGATGTGGCGGTGCGATGAGGAAGCAGAGCGGCAGGTGTTCCAGAGTGTCAAGCCTCGGCCAGAAATTCAAGCCCGCATAGATGCCATTTATCAGGAATGTTTTGAGGGGCACAGCATCATCGGGATTCATGTTCGGCACGGCAACGGTGAAGACATCATGGAGCATGCGCCCTACTGGGCCGATCCGGAGCTCGCCGTTCGGCAAGTGTGCGCTGCAATTGAGAAGGCTAAGGCGTTACCGCACCCTAGGCCTGTGCGGCTGTTCTTATGCACGGACAGCGCGCGGATACTGGATCTTCTGTCGGCCAGGTTTCCCGATCTGCTCACTGTCCCGAAGCACTTCGGATCCAATCAAGGTGGCCCCTTACACACTGCAGCACTCGGGATTGACGGCGGAATTTCCGCCCTCGTTGAGATGTATCTTCTCGGGCGCTGCGATACCGTAATTCGGTTTCCCCCGACGAGCGCCTTTACACGATATGCACGTCTATTCGCACCACGGGTAATTGAATTCGATCTGAAGGAGCCAAGTCGTTTGACTTTGATAGAAGACAGCCAAGTCTCTGATCTCAGTTAAGACCCGCGACCTGCGCAATTCGGCAGAGGCAACCAACAGGCTTAGTTGAATGCGCATTTCTCATCGACGCCAGTGGAGGCGTCGTACATTACCGATAGGGTCGTCATCTGGCGCCGCCCGCAACGCGCCAGAACTTCGCTGTTACGCGGGGGCCGCAGACAAGCCAGAGCGACGGCGATCGTGACGCTGACGCTCGAAAGAACGCGGGCGATCACTCCAGAGACGAAATCGAGGTTAGTTATGAAAGTGATTCCCGTGATCATCAGCGGCGGAGCCGGATCGCGGCTATGGCCTGCCTCAAGGCAATCGCACCCCAAACCTTTCCTCAAAGTAGCGGATGGATATTCTCTCATTCAGCACACTGTGCTGCGTGCCGCTTCGATAGAAGGTGTCGTGGAACTCGTCGCTGTGACATCCGGGGAACACCTCTTCCTGACCAAGGACGAATTTGACGAACTGGATTCCGTGGTCCTGCCACGCACCTTTCTGCTCGAGCCCGAAGCTCGGGATACGGCCGCCGCCGTGGCTGCAGCCGCGATCCATGCGAGGGTAACGCAAGGCCCTGACGCGATCCTGTGCGTTTTCCCGGCCGATCACCTGATTAGCAACCTGCCTGCGTTTCTAGACGTCATGGGCCTGGCCATGGAACATGCGAAGCTCGGGCGGATCGCCACATTGGGCATCACCCCAACCAGACCGGACACGGCATTCGGCTACATCGAAGCAGATGGTGAGAACGTCGTCCGTTTCGTTGAAAAACCGGATCTGGATACAGCCAAAGCCTATGTCGCGTCTCAACGCTTCTTCTGGAACGCCGGCATCTTCTGCTTCAGTGCGCAAACCATGCTCGACGAGATGGTTTTGCATTGTCCCGAGGTGCTCCAGGCCGTCGCCGACAGCTACGAGAACGGCCGCGCCAGTCAATGCCAAGGCTTTGCCAAAATCGAACTCGCGCCTGAGCATTTCGGTTCCGCGCCGCGGATCTCGCTCGACCACGCTGTCATGGAGAAAACTAACAAACTTGCCGTGATTCCCTGCGACATGGATTGGAGCGACATCGGATCTTGGAACGCAATGGCCGATTTGATCGCCCCCGACGAAAGCGGGAACAGGATACACGGCGATGTGCACATGGTCGACACGACCGGCACCTATGTGAGCTCCGACAAGCGCGTCATCGGCACGGTGGGCGTAAGCGATCTGGTGATCGTGGATTCCCCGGACGCTTTGCTTGTCACATCCCGCGACCGCGTTCAGGACGTTAAGAAGCTCTTCGAGGGCCTCAAGGCTTCGGGACATGAAGCTCATCTGGTCCATAGCACGGTACACCGACCCTGGGGTTCCTATACGGTTCTGGAGGAAGGCGAGCGCTTCAAGATCAAACGCATCGAGGTGAAGCCCGGTCGCCAGTTGAGCCTGCAGATGCACTATCATCGTTCGGAGCACTGGGTCGTGGTCAGCGGCTCCGCCAAGATCGTCAATGGCGAGCAGGAGTTGTTCCTGGGGACAAACGAATCTACTTACATCCCCTGCGGCCATAAGCATCGGCTCGAGAACCCAGGCAGAATTGACCTGGTGATCATCGAAGTGCAGAGCGGCGATTATCTCGCCGAGGATGATATCGTTCGCTTCGACGACGAATATGGTCGAACGTAGATAACAGTACAAAAAAGTTAAACGACGAGGCGTCGCTCAAGGATCTCTGTCGTGGGTTCTGGGCCTGACATTGGCAAGCAGCGGGCCGAGCGTGTCATAGTATCCGCCCCGCGCTCTCCAGGCACTCGATCGTGGTCGAAAACGTCGGTGAGCGCTTGACAGCGCGCCGTCCGCGGTAACGAAGACTTCAGATCTTTCTCAGGCGGACCAGTTGCTCAGCTGTTCAACGGCACAGCCGTATTTCAGCCTGTAGGCGGCAACGAAATCCTCATCGCTGCAGATGCAGCGGCCGCTGGAATCTTTGGCTTTCGGATCATGGAGGTGAGAACCAAGGGGGCGCAGTAGATTCACGCGAGTGCTTGTCGTCGGACTCATCGGAAAACCCGCACTATGCTTGACCAGGTCTGCGGCAAGCATGATCCCGGCAAGCGCTGATTGAAAGGCCATCGGAACCACGGTTCGAACGAGACGACTTCCATCGCTAAGCTGGAACACCAGGCCGCCGCAGATAACCTGCTGATAAAAGGAACGGAGGGGCTGGCCAACAAACGCGGCGAGCGGCTCAAACGGCACAGCCATTGCCGTAGCCACCCGAGCTACGAACTCATTAGGGACTCCGGTATTGGTCTGCAGGAGCGTTTTTACCTCCTCGTGTGCTTCCGGCATTCCGAGTTCCTCCGCGACCAGTTGGTGTTCGTCCTTGGATTTCCCGGTCGGCATGTACATGCAGCAAAGGCAAGCCTGGCCGTCATCGAAACCATGCCGCGAGATGCCTAGATCTTGCTCCTGAGTCCAGGCGTTCGCGATCCATCGGGGCAGAGCACCTTGGACAGCTAGACGGTCGGCGGCGGTGTCAAGCGCCACACCCACTCGGTCGAATACCCAATCGCCCCGGCGCGCAACATATTCTGCCCACTTCATAGGGTGCGCCTCGACTTCAAGGGCGGTGGACCGAAGGGCGTTGGTCGCGAGGGCCGCCTTAGAGAGGCCGACCTCCGCCTGACCTGCCAACACGTAGCGCTGCAGGTTTGAGAGTTCGATAGCTTCGTGATCAACTACATGCAGGCGCCCCGACAGACCGGATTGCCTTGCCAGCGCCCAGAGCGAGCCATGGCCTATCGCGCCGAGCCCAACGAGGTGCGTTTCGCCAAGGTCGACAGGGAAATTTAAGGGGCTGGAATCGCCGGCGTTGCTCTTGTTGTAGGTGCATAAAGAGAGGTCGATGTTCTCGTCCAGCTCGGCGCCGGTCAGCTGGGAAGCAAAGATGGTTCGAAAGACGTTGGCCGCGGCGAAGCAGCTTGCGGCGCCAGCTCCATAGGGCAGCAAGCTCGAGCCAGAGCCCACCGGGTCCGTACGCGACAGCTTTGCCGCCCAACCCTGGGATCCCATGAAAAACGTTGGGCACCGAAGTGATGGGTGCACCGCGCCTGCAGCTACACAGACCGTCGCATACTTGCCGGAACGCCGGATGCTGATTTTTGGATTGATCGACTTTGCCAAGCGCTCGAGCGCTTGAGCTTGAGAGCTCGCGGCCATATCCAGGGGGAGTATGGCCAGGACCGGATACAGTCTGGCAAGCAACCTGACCGTAAGGTCAAGCGTCGCCTGGCCCTCGGCACACGAAGCGGCTTGGCTGTCGAAGGCCACAGCCACGACCTGCTTTTCGAGGGCTGCTTTGAAGTCGCATAGATGAAAGTCGGCCAGCACCTGAGAAGCTGCCGTGGCGGCGCGGTCAATGAAGTTAGCGAGTGCCATCGTTCAACCCGTTATCGTGATCATCCGCCTTAGTGCCGCGGATGGGAACTCATTCCAGTTCGCCTTCGCGTCAAGTCGATAGGCGGCGACCCGAGCAAGATCGAAAGGCTCGCGGGCGAAATTGGGCACCACCAGCGACAGACACCCAACTGTGGTAGCGACCGCGTAGGCGTCGTCGGTCGTCGAATGGTAGGCTCGGCCCGGATGGCTATGGATCTGGGCGAAGAGTTTAAGGTTGCTCTTGTAGAGCCAGACATTGAGCCGGTGTAGTTCTTCGGCCGGAACTATCACGCAAACGCCGTCACCCGTACGAATGTGACGCTGTGCTGGGATAACGGTCTCTGTTACGCCAAAGTGTTGGTCTTGCTGAACGCCGACCCAGAGCGCCATCCCCTCATGGCCCTGTCGCCCAACTGAGCGCAGGTGCGCCTGGACACTTGAAAGACAGTCTCGGGGAAGAGCGACTGTCCCGACATCCTTGAGCTCGGTCATTCTGGAATGGCGGGTAGGGGTGCTATCATGGCTCCCACTGAGATTTGGAACTGATACTGAAGCTGCTCCACGGGACCGGTCCCGTACTTGATGATCTTGTCCAGGATGAAGGCCAAACAGCCCTCGCCAGAAGCCCGATGGAGAAGCCATGAATCACCTGAATGGGCTGGATTGTCGTGGTATTCCCGGACGCCTGCCATGCACAGGAATGGCGTGTGTTCCGCACTGTTGGCCTGGATGAAGTCCGACAGCGACGGAGCGTTCTGCTGCATGAGGACCAAAATCATATCCGGTGGGGTTCCGGGTAGATGCGGTCGTCTCAGCATCCTGAGCAGCAAATCTTTCCGGGCAATCGGCCGGCGTATAAAGGGGTCTACGAAGACCACCGACGGAGGTCGGAGGTCGTAATTGGAGAAGTCGATCTCGACAGCTGCACCGATTATCTGTGGCTTTATCTTCGGCGGTACGAAGATGAAGAAGGCCGTCGGGAAGCTCGCCTCGATCAGGAAACAACCCTGAGCCCGGTAAATACCTGCTTGTGTTTGGAACCAGCCGATCTGCCGATCGAACTTCGCTCGGGACACCTCCGGGTCCACAGTTTGGAGTTCAGGCACCTGCGACGCCCGCCTTCAGGCTGAGGAACAGGGTCACAGTGGTCGCGAAACCGAAATCGCCAACTTTTTTGTCGACGTCGAGCAAGGTGCCGGCCTCGTCCTTGAATTCCCAATTCTCGGCCGGCTGGGCGACGTTCTGCGTGTTTTCAAGCGCTTTGGTGCGGACGACGTGAAGCGGCTGGTTGGGATTGGCTTCGACCTGTGTGGGCTGGCCGTTCACCACCACCGTGATCTCGATCTTCCCGGGGCCGCCGCCGTGATTTTCGCCCTTGCCCGAATCCTCCGACATTGTCCTACTCCTGTGGCTTACCAACGGGCCCCAAGCCGCCAGTGCAGACCTGCTGGTGAGCGGGCTGGCGGTCCTCAGTCGTCCACTCGGCGCCACGGACCGCGAGTACGCGAAAGACAGGGGATAACATCGAATCGATGCTGTCTCCTTTTTATGGGGACTTGTGGGGCAAGTAAACGGCCGAAACTGCTCTTCGCAACTATAATCGATTAGAGCATTGGCAAAATACCGGCCACCATCTATTCATGAACGCGCCGCAGCTTGCTCATTCCACTGGCCGCGTGCAACTCGGGCACTCGGTGATTCAGTTGGTAACATGCAAAATGGACCCACGCCGCAATATCCAACGTCGAAGTCGGCAATACCCCCGCAAGTTGTCCCTGCTCGTTTGGAATAACGCGCCTGGGTTGGGCCTCGCCCTCCCGCATGGATGCGGCACGCTCGTCGCCATCGCAACAACGCAAGTGGGTGCCCTGGGTGAATAAGGTTCCCCTCTTGCCGGCACACGAACGCTCCGCGCTGTTCGGCGAAACGGGCGCGATCCGCGGCGTTGCCAATACGATCGTAGAGAAGGACTTCTGGGTCTGCGGGACTTTGAGACGACTCTTCGAGGTGCCAAGGAGGACGCCCACCTTGCTCTTCAAAGGCGGAACGTCCTTATCCAAAGCTTACGGCGCGATCCGCAGATTCTCAGAGGACATAGATCTGTGGTTCGACCGCGCCGAGCTCGGCTATATCGGCGATCGTGATCCGAGCGGGACGGGATCAGCAGAACAGGCCGGCAGGCTTGTCGAGGAGCTCGTCGGGGACGTCGAAATGCACGTTGCAGAGAAGCTGCTGCCGGCGCTGCGCGCAGCAATGATCTACAGACGATCAACTTTCACTATCCGACCGCGCCGGCCGCGGAAGAGTACGAAGGCATGGCCGACACCACTTCGGGGGTTCAGCTCGAGTTCGGCGCCCGTGGCGACCCATGGCATACCGACAGAAGACGACCCGTTCCTATGCGGCGGAAGATTTTCCAGATTTCTTCGAGAATCCGGATTCCACAGTTACCGTGTTGTCGGTTCGGCGGACTTTATGGGAAAGATAACCGCCCTCCATGCCGAGACGCACAGGCCCGAGGAAACGCCGACGCCGCAATATCTCTCGCGGCATTACTACGACATAGCGATTCTGCTCGACACCGAAGATGGGAAGGGTGCGGCCTTGGACTTTGAGCTGCTCGAACAGGTAGCCAAGCACAAGGCGGTCTTTTTCCGCTCTAGCTGGGCGAGCCACGTACGGGGGTGGTCCGGGACGCTTCAGCTCGTGCCTTCCGAAATGCGAGTGCGGACCTGCGCTCCGACCACCGTGGCATGCCGCCGATGATGTTCGATCAAAAGCCACTGTCATTCGACAAAGTCGTTTCGCGTCTCCGGGAATGAAACCATCAATGCCTCGTCGCCCATTCTGCAGAAGCCGGGCGAGTAATTCAAGTCTGAGAAGCGTACGGCCGAATACAGGGCCTGTTGTTCCAATCTGAGCAATCGGCCGGCACTGGCGGTGGCGTTGTCGCGACAGGAACAGTTCTCGATCTTTTTACTTCGCCAACCACTGCTTTGCGCCTCAACTCGGTCGCAGAGATCATCATCGACCTCGCCTGAAAGGGGACTTACCTTGGCGGCTACATGTCCCCTGTGCGCCAAACTCGGTCATAGGACGCCAACAGACACCTGTCGGCGCGCTTCCTCCTTTTCGATCGAGGCACCGACTGCGCTAGTTGGATCTGCAATGCATTGCTAGGTCACCGAACGATGTTGTTTGAACACCGAGAATGTGCAAGTAAAACTCGCCTTAAGGAGGCTTGGCCGTTCAAAGCTGGGTGAAAGATCGTGGTGTTCAAGCTCGCGGTTATTGGCAGTTTCCGTCGTCCGAACTATCCAAAAGTCAGGTCAACAATCGAGGTATTCCGGCTTGCGGGCCTTGATGTCACTTCTCCATCCGGAAGCGAAATTATAGGCGGGGAAGAGTTCGTCCGATTCGAGAGCGACCCCCTGGATCAATCCGATGCTCAGATACAGACGGAAACCCTTGAACGAATATTCTCGGCAGATGCTGTCTACGTGATTACCGGCCCGAACGGATATGTCGGCAAAACGACATGCTACGAGATCGGACGAGTGATCCAGCGGCGGCAGCCAGTGTTTTTCGACGATTTCCCCGACGATCTTCCTGTACACATCCCGCCGGCGTATGTGGTGTCGCCGGCAGAATTCGTGATACGCTACTCGGAATTCAGCGAGCGCCCCACTTGGCTATACGAGTCAGGTCAAGGAGATGTTTTCGATGGCGAACGCCGCCTCATCGGGTATGCCGTGGACCAGAAAGAATGATAATTCGTTCAGACGGCGCTTCGTCGTGTGCGGGAGTATGGCGTTCGCCCATAAGATGGACGAAATTTGTTCTCGACTTGCCGAGCACGATGTCCTGGCCGTTGCACCGGACGACGTCGATGCCGGAGCCGACTTCAGCGAGCAGAAGAGCTATCAGAGGTTCAAGAAAGAGGTCTCCAAGAGACACATCAAAAAGGTGCGCGATCCCAGGACGATCGGTATTGTTGTCGCAAACTTCGAAAAGCACGGCACGCGTAGCTACATCGGCGCAAATACGTTTGCCGAGATCGCGATCGCTTTTGCCGACAATAAGGCTATCTTTCTGCTTGACGGCATCCCCAGAAATTTTTCCGACGAGCTGTCAGCATGGGGCGTACACGACCTTAGGGGAAGTCTTGATCCGCTGATTTTCAGGTATCGCGATCTATGTCGAAAGGACCTAAACCAGCTCAGACTTCCCTGTTTCTGAAACCGGCGTCGATCCATCCTCGCGTATTCTTTCTCCACTTTTTCGACATCCACTTCCTCGAAGAACGGGACGAATATGCACGGAGTCGTGGCGCGCTACAGGAAATGGAGTTGGCGGTCAGGTTCGCCGTCATCCTCGGATCACGCATACTTGTGCCAGCGGCATCCTATCAGGAGTCCGACATCGCGGGACGATTGCTAAAGCCGTTCCTGCGCGGTGATACGGCTTCCCTTTTCAAGCTTCTTGGAGGCGGAAGCTCGCTTGAGGAGTTCCGCCTCGACAAGCTGGAGCAGTACCGCCGCGGTTCGGCACAGCACAGGGTGTATTCAAAACCGTCGAGACAGAATGTGGGTTGGGAGCGACGCAAGCGTAGCGCCACTCATGACATCACATCCGACTGGCTGTTGGAAGCGAACAACGAAGGGCTCTACGCCCGCTTCCACGCACTGAAAGCGGATGCAACCTCCGACCTGGAATTCGAGCGTGCTTGGCGTGATGTTCCCGAGCGTCTTGGAAAGGATGCCTTCGTCGTTCCTCACGTGACGGGTCTTCTACCGATCAAAGCCGGCAACATGGCTGCCGAGAACGCGCTTCACAACCTTGTAAATCGCTACTATTTCGGCAGCTATGCCAAGGATTATCAAGCTTCGGCCGTCTTCCAGAATATGGGAATATCAACGGGGGAGGTCATTCCGTCTGCAAAGCCCAGAGACGATATTGATTTTGCGGCGTTGTTGAAACAATGCCGATCGCGCGGAATTCTTGCTGAGATAAGAGATTGCCCTATCGAAAAACTGGAAACGATGGCATTTCATCCATCATTCGAGGAAGCATTCCGATTTTCACAGACAGACGGATATGCATCTATGACTGAAATCCAAAAAACCTTAAGATATAAGGTCGACTTGGCTATCTTGACCGCGCTTCCTAAGGAGCGCGAAGCCGTGGAAGTGGTCTTCGGAAAAGGCCGCGACAAGCAGTTTGATAATGACCCGCATGTTTACAAACTCATAAACTACGAGATCGACGGAATGGTCAAGGAGATAGCCGTGGCCGTTCTAGCCGAGATGGGAAATACACTGTCGGGGGTGACATCTACCGATTTTATGCGGTCGATCGACGCCACTCACACTATCATGGTTGGCATCGCGGGCGGTTGTCCGCTTCCGACCAATGCCCAAGAAGACATCAGGCTAGGCGACGTCGTCATCGGGCAGAGCATCATGGAAATCGACTTCTTGAAGCGGAAGCCGGACGGCAGCATCGAATACAGAGACTCGCCGCAGAAGGTGTCGTATTCGCTGACGCAGATGGTCCGTAACTTGCAGTCCCACCTGAAAGGATTCGACACCGGATGGGTGTCTTACCGGAATGAGGCCTTCAAAGCCTACGGCCTATCGACTGATGCATTGCCCCCCGACGTACTCTTAGGCGCAGACGGAGAACCAGTCGTGCGGTTATCTGACCCGCGTCGATTGATGTCGCCCACGGTCGTCCATTTCGGACGAGTCGGTGCAGGTGATACCCTTCTAAAAGACCCAGTGGTCCGGGACGAGCTGCGCGCTAAGTACGGCATTCTGGCCGTGGAAATGGAAAGTGCGGGCCTGCGCGATGCAGGCTGGTCGCGATCCCAAGAGATTGGCGTCGTCCGTGGGATCGTCGATTACTGTGATGGCCACAAGAACGACGATTGGCATATCATCGGTGCTCTGAACGCCGCGGCGGTGACAAGGCTGCTATTCGAAAAGATGATTGCAGCGGTGAAATAAGAGCTCATGTCCACAATGGGTTGATGGCCGCTTTTGTATGTTGGGATCGGAAGCTGTCAGACCGCTATCGGCTCCAAAGCGGTCGTTGGATAGTTCTACAAATCGCAAATGAACTTTCTGGGTAGCGCCTCAGTCGGAATTGCGGGCCTTATGGACAAGGTGGGGCACTAGATTCGGCAGTTGATTGGGTTACATGTGGTGTTAGCGGCCGATGATTTGTGCCCAGCCATTGCGCTTGGGCTTGGCTCATACCCTAGAGCGGACGCGTGTCTCCGCCTCGAGAAAATTGCACCGATCAAGCTTTCCTGGCGGAAGTTGTCTACGACCTTCAGCCGATCTTTACCGTAGAACTGCGCAGGCGCACGGACGTTCCGTGCCACGGCGAGGTGTGCAACCCGCTCAACTCGTGATTGGAGGACAGCGTCACACGCACTTTTTGCGGTCGGTTGCCTCGACACCGAGCGGGAACGCCTGGCCGTCCTTCAGGAAGTATTCCCGGCGACAAGTTGGCCTACTTGTTAACTTCACCGATCGCACGACATGGAAGTAATTAAAGAACGGTGTTAGAGACGCCACGACGATCGCGATCGTCGCGGTGACGGCACTGTAGGGAATCTGGCTAAGCCTTAATCGCAACTTCTCAAGCATAGTCGTAATGTCCCATCTCGGCGCTGGAGCTTGACGGTTCGCCCAGAGCAAGCGAGCGTGAAGTTAGCGCCATCGCCACTGGTGAGAACCGGGGCAGGTGAAAGCGGCCACCGCATTCGAACATCGCGCACGCTAGTGCAAACGACCAATTTGGGGTCCGAAGCCGAGCGGCAGCTATCCCCTCCACGCCCACGGCAACGAGCCAGCGTCACGATTGCATGCGAGCGATTCGGACGATTTCGTCGCCATTCGGCTTGCCGAATTGATCTGCTTGGCGCAGCACCTCCGAAAATCGGATCGTGTTGCCGAGGCGCTCCTCGAGCGTGGAGATTGCGACCATCCTGCGCCGCCACTCGCGGGTCGGCTCGAACTCGAAGGCAGACGGTTCCATCGCTTCCTCAACAGCCGGTGTTTCTAGGCGGAGATCGCTAAGATCCTGATCTAGGACAAAGGCGAAGGTCTGCAACGATCCCGCCTCGGCGGCGACAACAACCTTCCAGTAGCTCCTGGGAATTTTGACCCGAAGCGGACCGTCCTCACCCACGCCATGGAACTCGCGGTCCGTCTGCTGAAAGATCGGCCCGGCGAAGACGCAATAGGTTTCCACCTTGGCCTGCAAAAGCACGAAGTTTTCGAGATCTCCCCAATTGTCGACCCCTCGTGCCGATTGATTGTAACCTGACACCTGAGGCGAGCAGTTGGTTGTGTGGTAGGTATCGCCGTTGGCCCGCTGGATCTGAGCGAAGGATGTGCCGAAGCAAACATCGTCGCGCCGCACGACGTGGCCTTTGTCGAACGCGCCTCGATCGTTGCTGTAGAATTTGTCGGGCAGTTGATGCGAGCTTGGAATTCGGGCTTCCGTGACCCATTCCTCTATATTGTTCGGACCAAGTCCGGTCAGCCCCTTGCGCGAATAGTCACGTCCCGGTTCGGGACGGCGGCTTGCCTGACGACCATCTACGTTTGAGGCGGTGAACAGCGCGAGGCGGCGCGACTTGTGCATGACGATGGAGAAATGCTCGTAGGGGATTGCCTGGCGACCATCGGCCATAGTCGAAACGGTAGTGGGATCCGCTACTGTGGGAAGTGGGACAAAAAAATTAGGTCCGAGAAACGCCGGATCATAGCCGGCTCGGGATGCGTAGTTGCGGTCGACGATCGGCTGCTTGGGCGTGAGCCGCTCGAGGAGGTCTGTCCGAGCACTTGTCGCCGGAGCAACCGGCCGCGCCTGCACCGCGTCGGGAGTTCCCAGCCTGACGGAAATAGTGAGAGGCACGTTGAAGACGATTTCGCCGGCTATCGTGCTCTGAGCCGGCGAAGCGGCTCGCGAAGCATTCGGTTCGTCAAGTGCGCTGGACGTGCTTGATGTCATTGGTTGGGAGTCTCCTGGCGAATTCAAGATCGCGGCCGGGCTCGGCTGGGTCTCCGGCGCCAAAATCGGAGGCGTCAACAGTTGGTCGAGCAAAGCCTGTTGTTGCGGCGACAGGCTGGTGAGACTGCGGAGCCGGGCGATGATACTGCTGATTCTGGCACCTTCGTTGGCGATCCATTTTACCGCGGCTTCGCCCATGTCGGGCGTCCATATCCGATCATCGCGGCTGAGAATTCGGCCATTGGCATCCCGGGCTGCCACGCCGGAATGATGAAGTGCGATCATTTCCCACTGATTGTTGAACACCGGCGACCCCGAGGAGCCAGGCAGGGTGTCCGTCCGATAATGAAGGAAATTCTCGAGCCGATCAATCAGTTCGTTTTGCTGAAGCGCGATCTGTTTTGGACGCCCGTCAGGATGCTGGACGATGTTGACGGATTCGCCTAGCACCACCTTGCCGAGCTCTTCAGTGAGGCGATTGAAGCCGAAATCACCAATTGAGGACCGGCCATCCTGCGATCGCTCGGTAACGGCGACGATGGTGAAGTCGAGATCGGGATCCGTGTAAAAGAACATGCTAGGCTCGAGCCTGAAGACGCTGAGGGGGAGCGGCCGTCCGTCCTCCCCGGTTTCATAGTCAAACTCTACCTCGGAGAACTGCGCCGCGAGAATGTCAGGAAACACGTGATTGTTGGTCATCACCAGCCGCGGCGATACCAGCGAAGCCGTGCCGAATCCCAGCGTCGCGCCCGCCGGACCGCGGACGACGACGCGCGCGACCGTGCGAGAGACCTTGGTGCCAATTTTCAGGAATGCGGTACCCAGCAGATTGTCACCGCCGATGATCCGCTCGAGAACAATTGGATCGACTGTGCCTAGCGTTTCGAGCTGATTTCCGCCGGGCCCACTCGCCAGGATATCGCGGACGCCGGGCTGTGATAGCACGCGCTGGCTCCGCAACGCGATCCTGTCTTGGTCATCGACCTCTAGCAGGCTTCCCTTCCGCTCCTTGGCCTTGTCTATCTTTTCGATGTGAGCGGTTCGTTCCGCCGTGCGCTCAGCAAAGCGCTGCTCCGTGGCAGCGAGAACCGCCTCCGGCAACGCCAGGCTTCGTGCGGTCGGACGGAGCGAGGGCTCCGCAGCACCCTGGGTCTCGAGCGGCATGGTTGGCGTATTTCCTCTCGCCTGGCGTGGGTTCGGCATAATCGCAGCGCCGTTCGGGTCGAGGCGCAGGGTAAGCAGGCCCAAGCCGGGTTCACCGCCGCGAAAGTCACGAACCACCTCGCTGCCCGGCCTGTTTGGCGAAACGCCGGTGTAGCTGAGCAGCTGCCGATTATTGCTCGAATATTCGCAGAACTTGCGCAGCAATGCGGTCAGGCCGCGAGCTCGCTGCAATGCGTCCCGACTGAGCGAGCTTTCGAGCGTTCGCAGATAAAGGTCGAGCCGATCCATCACGTATCCGAGGCCTTCGGTGAACATCGGCAGCCCACGCCCGGAAAGAAGCAAGAAAGCGTCGAGGGCCTCGTCGTGCCTTCCCAGCCGTGCGAGATGCTCTCCGCGGACCACCGCCCCATCCGGCAGCCATTCGAATCGGTTTGAAAGATTCTTGGTCCAGCTGTCCGGCAGCCGGTCCAACTTATTGAATCGGAGCAGAGTATAGCCGCCGACGACCGCAGCGACCGGATCTTCGAATTTCTCCGAAAGCAGGTGGTGGGCGGTTAAAGTCTGACCATCGCCAAGGCTGGTCTCAACCTGCCTGAGCTCTCCCATCGCGCGATAACGAAGCAGCGAGTTGGCGGCAGCACTGTCGAGATGAACATCGATCGAGATCACGTCCACATCCGACGTCGGATTCAGCGGTGCCGCAAGTCTCGAAATCTCGACTAGGCAGCCATGTTCGGTAGAAACCGGAAGGGCGATATTCAGTGGCGGCCGGCCGGCCTCGATGACCTGCAGCGTGCATGGGGAGTCGTTGCCATTGATCGCGATCCGGATGCTCCGATCTGCGACGCTCGCTATCCATGGCGTGTTGTCGACCACCAGGCTCGATTTGAAAGAGAGTGGGTTGCCGCGGAAGAAAGCGAGCTGAACGTCAAGCGGTCCGGCAGCGGCCTGCACTTCCGCTTGCGAAGCGATGGCCGGCGCCGTGGCCGGTCCCGCCGGCCCCATGACTTCGAGGGCGGCAAGGCGGCCCGCGGCGCGCGTTGGTGGCGGCATGCCTGACTGCAATGCGGCGAATTCGGCAAGCAGCAAGACGCTCTCCGACTCCCCCAGTGCGGCCATGGTGAAGCCGCTCGGGGCCGCGCCCAGCATCTCGAGGCCGCCCTGCCGGGCGCCGGAGCGAGCGTCGCGGGGTGCGGATTCGAACGTACTGGCGCCAGTGCCCGTCGTAGCCGCGAACGCGCTGGCCGGATCCTGCGACAGCGGCACGGGCGATCTCCAGCCCGCTTGGTCAACCGGCGGCGCTGAGCTAAGCGCAGTCCTGACCGGTAGGCCCATATACTCGGTTCTCTCGTCCGTCTCCCTAGCCGAGCGCTGCGACTCGCGGACGGAAAGCTGTACCTCGACAGGTAAGGACGAGGGATTCTTCGGGATCTTTACCGCTTGAGACAGATTCTGGCCGCCCGGCAGGGAGGCCACAACATAATATTGACCGGGCGGCAGCTCACCAACGGTTTGCAAGCTTGTGGTCCTGGCCATGACCGTGGAATCGAGCGCTCTGACCTCCAGCGGGATTTCCAGGTCCTTCAACTCGTTCGACCGGAAATCCGTGGTGAATTTGAGCGAGCCGGTCTTTCGACTCGGCCGCCCTCGGCGCGAGGTGGGTGATGTCGGTCGCGCGGCGCTCATGACAGCCTCACCTTCGTCCGGCAACGCAGAGGCTCGACCGTGTGAGTGAATTGGTCGGCTTCACGCAGCCCGTCTATCTTCGGATTTACTACGGCACCGATCTCGTAGATTCCGGCGGGGACGTCCCTTCGGAAGGGATGAGAATCACGGTTCGACCTGAACTGGGCGAGGGCCGCTGCCGCGCCGCCCATCTTCAGTTCCACTGTGGTGCTGCCGAGCGCACGCTCTGGATCGACTTCAATCTGCAGTTGAACGGTCGGAGTACCATTGATGTGGGTAAGTACGGCATCGTTGCCGCCACCATCCATGGTCCAGCTCTGCTGACCGCCATATTCCCGGTTGACCTCATCGAGCACCATCGGCAGTCCTTGGGCGATCGACTGCGTGGAGACATACCAGTGGTTCGCCGCCCGGCCGTTAGCCATTCGATCGGGCGGGAAAGCGGCCCGACCCGCGAGACAACGGAGCAATGCTATGCTGAACAGGGTCTGCACCCGGGGAACCGCCTGCGCCTTACCGTCAGGTGGCGAGGCGAAGAAGATCGGCGCCCGGCGATCGTCAAGGCCGCTTGCATGAACTTGGAAGACATCTCCAGCACGCACATTCTCCAGCGAGAGGTTGGCCGGTGGCAGGTTCCGGCAGGCGTCGACGAAGTAGAATTGGGTCCGCGCGATGTCCGGATGTGCTAACGAGGGCGCCATTCCGTTGCGCAAGACGCTGCAATCCACGGAATGCAGCGACACCGGGCCGATGTCACCGAAGCTGTCGAGCAGCAAGGCCTGGTTATTGCGTGTGATCTGTATGCCATGGCCGGCAAAGTAGAACAGCGTGCTATGGTTTTTGTTGGTCGCGGCATCGTTCCGCCAGGCTTCGGCCGCAGCCCGGAACAGGGGCATAGAGCAATTGGGCGGGGCCAACGCAGCAATCCCAGGCGCACGTCCAGCACTGTCCGATCGTTCTTCAGCGGAGGGCGTCAGCAGCAGCCGACAGGTCGCGAGCGGCTGTTCGAGCAGGCCGTTCTGACTAGCGTTAATCAACCAGTAGAACATGAGGTAGGCAGTCAGTGAGGTCGACGACAACGGCACCATGCCAAGCCCGTTCGCGCTCGGCAGTTTCGGATAGGCGCTCACGCCCGCGATCAGCGCGTGCAGGCCCGGCTTGCCCTCAAGCTGCTTCCGGGCGTCATAGACCAGGAATGGTTCCGCAGGTGATCGCTCATGCGGAGGAACGATGCTCATACTCTTTGCTCCAGTTCCTTGGCGATAAGCGTGTAGAAGCTTGGCCGCTTGAGGTAAGCGCCATGTGCTTCAAGTGTGCTAGCTCCTGACTTGAACCTCAGGTCTTTGATGACGAAGCGAGGATCCGCACTCTCTAATACGGGCGCAATGAGGAAGCTCAGCACGTCGACCGGGTCGTAGACGTTGAGCCAGGTCTTCACTCGCCCGCCGAACGGCTTGACCTTCGCCGGCGGGCCGAGTGCCGGGTCGCTCGCCAGGAACAGCTTCATCTCCTCGAACTGGCCGACCTGACCGCCGACCGAGATCCAGGCATCGACTTCCAATGCAGGATCGAACGTCGTCAGCAGATCGTACAGAATGTTGCCGCCCATCGAATGGGTGATTAGAACCAGCGGCCCGCCGCTCTTACGTGCCTTGTGGATTTCATCAAGAACGAGCTTCGGGATAGGACCCGGAGATGCCCGATCTCCGCGATGCTGGAGATAAGCGAAAACGTCGCCGAGGAACCGCCCTATCTGGGCGTGGAGCCGCGCCCGATAGGCATCAAGCGTGCCAGCCGAAAGTGCTCTTCCCGCTTTCGACTTTGCGCGATCGAACAATTGCTGGATCCGGTCTTTCGCGCCGGTTAGCCAGGACGGGCCAAGTTCCTCAAGGTTGGCGCCCTCCCCGGCGTCGGCGGGTTTGGCTGCAAGGCTGGCACGTTTGGTGAAGCGTTCAGCGAGGCGGTCGCGAAGAAGGTCAAGTGCGGCGTTGCCGGAAGGCGCCGCTTGCACTTCAGCCACAACGGCTGAGTCCGCTGCAATTTCCTGCGCTGCGGCAAGCAGCATCCCTTCAAGCGCACCGTGCGCTTCGGCGTCCAGCGTGGGTCCGCGATCGACCAGAGGTTCTTCCGAATAGATAAGCGGCGCCAACACCGCCTCGAGAAGCGCCTGCACATCGCGTCGCGCGGCCGCTGCGATCGGATCGGCCGCACCGAGAGCCTCAAGTTCGCTAGCCGTCCCACGTTGCTCCTTCAGCAGCATCGTCAATTCCAGGTCGGACTGGAAATTGCTTTGCGCCGTCCCGAGGTCCTCCAGGAGGCTGACGTTCGGCACCGTCGCCTGCCCCCAGGCGTGGGTAACGCCCAGTCCGCCCCAATACGGGTTGATGATTTTCAGCCCGCCATAACGCGGATTTCGCTGTGCCAAGGGTTTTAGGAGGAGGCTCCGGATCAGCTCGTCGCGTGCGGCCACGTCGCGGTCGTAGCTTGGGTCGTCTTTGCGAACATTCACGCCGTGGATGAAGCATACTGGCATCACATCCCCCGCAGAAAATGAAACCTTCCGCTCAGTAGTCACGCTATGCCGGAGCGGCCAATATTATTGTGAAGTCTGGCTCAAACAACAAGTTGTTAGTGCTATACACGAAATCAGGCTATATGTAGCGGATGAAGCCCGATCATGCAACTCGCATCAGTTCGCGGCGTTTCTTCACGCGAAAAGAAACTCTAGCGCCGAGCCGGCGATCATCCCCGTCGTCCGGGGTGCAGCATCACTAACGGAGAAACGCGACCCGGCGCTCTGCGTCGTTCCGGCTGTCAGAGACGGGCGATCTGATCTACATACTACGGCCCCCATCGCACCTAGTCCGCTGATCTCGCCGGCTAACCTTCTGGTACACGTCAAACTTGAGAGACGTTGGACGAATCGGCACTACGCGTCAGGCCATCCGAGCATGTCCTCTTCACAGGCGCGGTTGATGCAAGCGGCCAATCAACTTTCGGCCCGATGTTTCCAGTCTGCAATGCGCCTCAACTCGGCCGTTCGAGTGCGGCAGCATAGTTTCTGAAACCTGCCATTCGCCGAGTCAATTCGATACGCGGGCGTCCGGGGCCTTGTATTACTCTAGGGTCGCGCTAAGGCTCGTTGGCACAGCTTGGCCCCACAATTTTGTGAAGAATAGTGAAGTAATCACTTCCCTTGCCGGCAAAGCCGCGTAAGCTCACAAAAGAATCGAGCCGAATTATGGGGAGTGGGCGGCTTTTGATGAGGGCACGTTTTCAGTCCGAAGCCGATCCGGCTTCGGCATTTTTCAACATGATGCCAATTGACGCTGTAGCGCCATGACAGCGGAAATCGCCATCCTAAATAAATCCGCAGTGGCCTTGGCCGCTGATAGCGCTGTCACGATTTCGGCGGGTGATGTCGAGGAAAAAACCTACGATTCCGCCGAAAAGCTCTTCGATTTGTCCCATCGGGACCCTATCGGGGTCATGATTTACAACGGCATGCAGTTCATGCAGGCGCCGTTACAGATTCTGATCAGCGACTATCGACGCGACTGCAAGTCCTTCCCGCGATTGCAAGATGCGGCACTGGATTTTTTGACATATCTCAACGCGTGGGGAAACGATGCCTCAGCGAAGGTCCAGACAGCCGCGGTCGAATCAATCCTCATGCCGTTGATCCGCCAGATCAACGAGCGCATCACGACAAGGCTTGAACGTCTGCTGAAGGACTTCAAGAAAAGCATGCATCTGGAGACCGAACTCAACAGAATTGTTGATCTCGTGCTGGCGACGTTCGAGCAGATCTACCGGCGCGTCAAGCCCGCCAGGTTCATCGGCGGTTCCGCTCCGAGGATTACAAAAGGTCGTGAAGCTCAAATCCGCGAGATCGTTGAACAGAACTTTATGCGTGCGGACGACCGGGGTTTTACAGATCGCGTCGTCGCTTTGACCAAGCGCGCGGTTCTGAGCGAGACCAGGACGGGCTCGCAAACGGGCATCGTCATCGCCGGGTTCGGGTCTAGGGACCTTTTTCCTTCACTGATCTCCTTCGAAATCGACGGCGTGGTGTTCGGAAAGTTGAAATACGCCCGGACCAACTTTGTCGACATCGATCGCGACGGCGAGCGGTCGCGTGTCCTGCCGTTTGCGCAGAGGGAAATGGTGGAACGGTTCCTGTACGGCCTTGATGAGGGTATCGAGAGACACATAACGACCTTCGTGAACAACACGATTTCAAGCATCTCGAAAGATATCATTGCTCAACTGGATATGCCCGAGGCGGAGCGGCGGCTACTGATCCGGCAAGCTGGCGAGGCCGAGACAGCCTTCAACAAAAGGTTGCGTGAGGAGGAATTTGAGGAAATCCGTTCACAATCCCGCAAGGAGATTGAGGACATGGTCGAATTCATGCCAAAGTCCGAGCTGGCCTCTATGGCGGAGGCCCTCGTTAACCTGACGTCATTGAAACGTCATGTCTCGCGTGGCATGCAGACCGTTGGTGGCCCGATCGATGTCGCGGTCATTTCGCGGGCCGACGGCTTCATATGGGTGAAGCGGAAACATTATTTCGAGCCCGAGTTGAACCTTCGATACGTGCACCGCGTTCGATCAAATCTGATGATGACAGAGAGCCGCGATGATGAAGCGTAATTCTGCATTCAAGCGTCTGATCAATCGTGAAGAGGAGAGGCAGGGCCTGGCACCTGAGCCTTTGCCGGAAAAGCTGGCCCGCAGCATTGCGGATACGCAAAAGGCGATTCGCGACGTCTTCAAAGGGTCCTCCAAGATACGGGCGACGCTTAAATCACATGGTTCTGGCAACCACAGAAGCTGAGTTCGCCCGGAAACAGGTCATCGTTTCGGAAACGGCGGCCCCAGCACTCTCAGGCGACCCGCCGAACATCGGGGGCGAAACCCCGCGTTGAGAAGCGCCCGCAATTGCAATTGCCGCAGCGTGGGCGCCCGCTTACTGCTCATCGTCCTTTATGACCGCGAACATCTGGCGCAGACGTGCCTTGGTCTTCGGCCGCTGCGCTCTGTACTCCCTGTAGAACGCCTGATCTGCAGCATCCTCCAATTCGACATCGTCGGTCAGGAAATAATCGGTGGTGACGCCGAGCGCCGTGGCGATCTTGCTGATTTTGTCGCCGGACGGTCGTGGCGGCTCCTTGTTCTCAAGCTCCCAGATATAGCTCTTGCTGGAGTCAGCGAGCTCCGCAAGCCTGTCCAGCGTGTAGCCCTTATCTTTGCGCAGCGCGCGAATCTTGTTGCCGAGCGGCGTGGTCACGATTGCCTCTTTCTGTCGTTTTCCTCTGTTCAGAGTAGCAGCACAGAGAGTGCTTGACAATCGATATGCGAGACGGCATACCTGTTCGGAGTAGACGTACTTCCCATACCGAAACCAACGAAAGGATACAAGACATATGGCGTCACAGAAGACCATCGGTACGCATCATGTGGTTCCCAACCACGATGGCGGCTGGGACGTGAAGAGGGGCGGAGGCCAGCGGTCGTCCGGTCACTTCGACAGCAAGAAAGAGGCGGTAGACTTCGGCCGCGGGGTCAGCCGCAACCAATCGACCGAGCTCAAGATTCACAACCGTGACGGCAAGATCGCGCAGAGCGATAGCCACGGCCACGACCCCAATCCGCCGCGCGGCTAAGCGAAAGGACAGCACAATGGCGCAGGAAGATGATAACAAGGGCCACGACGAGACCATCACGGTCGTGGTCAACGGCACGCCGCACGAGGTGCCGAAAAAAGACGAACTGACTTATGTCGAGGTCGTTACCCATGCTTATCCGGACTATCCCCAAAATCCGGGCGCGACTTATTCGGTCACCTACACCCGGGGCCACAACGACCGAGATGGAATCCTCTCCCCCGGAGGCACCGTCAAGGCAAAGGATGGGATGGCGTTCCGTGTTAATCGCACTAGCGAATCATAATCCCGACATAAAACGGCTGCTCGACCGGGGCTTCGCGCTCCGGTTCGACAGCGGATATTTGGTTGTCCGCGACATTCCCTACCTCAACGCGCAACTGGAGCTGTGCACGGGCGCTTTTGTGACTAAGCTTGTCTTCGTCGACGCTGAAAAGGTCCAGCAAGACGACCATCAGGTCTTCTTCGCTGGTGGGGTTCCCCATGAGGCCGACGGGCGGCCGATCCCGAACCTGGGCGGTGGCCCGAGAACCTTGGCCCTGACCAGAGATGACGTGTTGGTTGAGCGCTCGTTCTCGAACAAACCGCCAACCGGTTTCCCGGATTTCTTTGAGAAAATCCAGCACTACGTAGCTCTGCTGTCCGGTCCGGCCGCGAGCCGCTACCCGCAAGCGACACCCCTCACGTTCGCGGTCGACCACGATGTGGTCGCAGATAGTGTCTTCACCTATCAGGACACGTTAACTAGCCGCGCGGAGATTGGCGATTTGGCGGCGCGGTTCAAAGATGAGGTGGTCGCAATCATCGGGCTCGGTGGGACCGGTGCCTATGTGCTTGACTTCATGGTCAAGACGAATGTGCGCGAAATCCGCGGTTTCGACGCCGACGTGTTCCACGTCCACAATGCCTACCGATCTCCCGGCCGGCTTCAGGAAGACGATTTCAAGCGGGCCAAGGCCGACCTGTATCAAGATCGCTATGGCAACTTCCGGAGCGGGTTGAAACTTGAAAGGAAATTCATCGACCAGTCGTCAACTGAGGAGTTGCAAGGCGTCACCTTCGCCTTCGTCTGCGTCGATAAGGGGTCGGCCCGCGCCGGAGTTTTCGACCTGCTCATCGGCCTGAAGATTCCCTTCATCGACGTCGGCTTGGGTTTGAACCGCCAGCAGTCTGCGCTGGCAGGCATGCTGCGCGCAACAGTCTATCTGCCTGACGACGCCGAAGAGATCAGGGCCAAGGCTCTATCCGAGACCGCTGATCAGCCCGGCGATGAATATCGCACCAACATACAGATATCCGAGTTGAACGCGATGAATGCCTGCATCGCGGTGATCCGATACAAACAATACCGGGGTTTTTACGTCGAGGACCATCCAGCCTACCACATCTTGATGGACACAACCATGCCACGCTTTTTCGTCGAGACGCGCCATGAATGATATCCGGCTTCAAAAGGTCCATTTCGTGCCCAAGGAGCTTGATAAAGGCGTCCTGTATGTGTCCGATGAATACCAGGTTGCGGTGCACCTGTGCGCCTGCGGCTGCGGCTGCAAAGTGGCTATACCTCTCGGACCTGCGGAATGGCGGTTTACCGAACGTGGCGGCAGGCCGTCACTACAGCCGTCAATAGGCAGCGGGCAACTTCCCTGTAATTCCCACTACATCATCCGCGACGGACGGATCTTGTGGGAGCCCAAAATGACCGCGGCCCAGACGGTTACAGGCATGCTGAGGGATGAAAGGCGTAGGCAGGCCTACTATGAGGCCCATAGGCCACTGCCTGGCTTCTTCGCAAGTATATGGCAGCTTGTCCGGCGTCTGTTCGGGTTATAGCCCACCTTCGGTGAGCCTCAGTGTGACATTTTTCTTTCGCACTGAGGCTCTCATCGTGCCGGTACTTTTCGTACGGACAGACCGTGACGAGGGCGGCTTTTTCGCAATCATGTTTCCGAAAGCTGCCTGTCCGCAGTCGGCCCAATACAAGTCATTCGCTCGTCGCCCTTCGCGATGACACTTCTTGGCGCCCCAGTCTTCCAAGCCTGCAACGTTCACTGCATCGCACGGGCGCGTATATTGGGTATCTTCATATTCTGAAACGTCACGTCATGCTGCTTCCATCTGCTACCAAACAGTGGAGGCTGTGCCCGTGACACCGACGAAGCTCCTTGTCGGCCAGATCGTAGTTGTGTTCGCCATCGTCATCGTTGGCGTATGGGCGGCAACGCAATGGTGCGCCCACATGCTGGACTATCAGCCGCAGCTTGGCGCGCCATGGTTTGCCGCGGCGGCCCGGCCGATCTACAAGCCGTGGAAATTCTTCGAATGGTGGTTTCAATTCGACGCCTATGCGCCTGAGGTCTTCGACAAGGCCGGCATGCTTGCCGGAGCCAGCGGATTCCTGGGGTGTGCGGCCGCAATAGCTGGCTCCCTCTGGCGCGCGCGGCAGAGGGGGTTGGTCACCACCTACGGTTCCTCACGATGGGCCGCGGCTCGGGAAATCGAGAAGGCAGGCCTGTTTGAGCCGGCCGGCGTTTTCCTTGGCAAACTGAAGGATCACTATCTGCGACATGACGGGCCGGAACATGTCATGGCCTTTGCGCCGACACGTTCGGGCAAGGGCGTGGGATTGGTCGTTCCAACGCTTCTTTCCTGGACCGGCTCGGCCGTCATTCACGACATCAAAGGCGAGAACTGGCAGCTGACTTCCGGCTGGCGGTCGAAGTTCTCTTTCTGCCTCTTGTTCAATCCGACCGACTCGAGGTCGGCGCGCTATAATCCGCTGCTGGAAGTGCGCAGGGGTTCAGATGAGATCCGCGACGTTCAGAACATCGCGGACATTCTCGTCGATCCGGAAGGCGCCCTGGAGCGGCGAAACCATTGGGAGAAGACTAGTCATTCACTCTTGGTCGGGGCCATCTTGCACGTGCTCTACGCGGAAGAAGAAAAGACGCTTGCCCGCGTCGCCACTTTCCTGTCGGATCCGCAACGCTCGTTTGCCACGACACTGCTGCGGATGATGACCACCAACCACCTCGGCACGGCCGACACACCTCGGGTCCATCCCGTCGTGGCTTCGGCGGCTCGCGAGGTGCTGAACAAGTCAGAGAACGAGCGTTCTGGCGTTCTCTCGACCGCCATGTCGTTTCTCGGGCTCTATCGTGATCCGACGGTTGCCTCGGCAACATCGGCCTGCGACTGGCGCATCGCCGACCTCATGGATGCGGAACGACCGATGTCGCTCTATCTGGTGGTGCCGCCATCGGATATCTCGCGCACCAAGCCACTGGTGCGACTGGTGCTCAATCAGATCGGCAGGCGACTGACGGAGCGGCTGGAAGGTGACCCGAAGAAAAGCCGCAAGTACCAACTGCTCATGATGCTAGACGAATTTCCGGCTCTTGGTCGCCTCGACTTCTTCGAGACCGCGCTGGCCTTCATGGCGGGTTACGGCATCCGCGCCTATCTGATCGCGCAATCCTTGAACCAGATCTCCAAAGCCTATGGCGAGAACAACGCCATTCTCGACAATTGCCATGTGCGCATTGCCTTTTCCTCCAACGACGAGCGCACGGCCAAACGCATATCGGATGCGCTCGGTACAGCGACGGAACTCAGGTCCATGCGCAACTACGCCGGCCACCGGCTGGCTCCCTGGCTTTCGCACGTCATGGTCAGTCGCCAGGAGACTGCTCGCCCGCTGCTGACGCCTGGCGAAGTGATGCAGTTGCCGCAAGCTGACGAATTAATCCTCGTTTCGGGGTTGCCGCCGATCCGCGCCCAGAAGTTGCGCTATTACCAGGATCCGAATTTCACCGAACGGGTGCTGCCGGCGCCGGTGTTGCGCGACGGTCTGTACGCGGACTGTCCTGCGTCGCGCCCCGACGATTGGAGCGGACAAGTCCGCAGTGTTGACCGCCGTCTCGCTGCCGATGACGAACACGCCGGCGCGGCAATCGAAGAAGGGAGCGGCGTGCAACAGCAGCGTCATCCCGGCCTGCCTGAAGACCACGTCGTCGTCTCTCGGGAGCCTGATCAGGATGACCTCTTCAATCTGTCGGACGATGACGCCGAGGCACTCGCAGACAAGCGCGTCATGGACCGGGTTTCTACCGCGGCGAGCGCCTACGGCCTCAGCGAGGGAAGGGGCGACGACAAGGACATCATCCCCGGCTTCTGAACGCTTTCCGCAACTGAGGCGTATCTCGGCGTAGATAACGCCCATAAGCGATTTTGCGGATCTCGGCGATGTTCGTTCGCACCGGCGCATCAGCGCCGGCCAGTCGGAACGAGACGTATGAAGCCCCATCGCATTCGCCACCAGTTTCTGCTCGAACCCGAATTGAGCGAGAAGCTGGAAACCCTCAGCCGCAACCCGTCGACCACGAAATCGGCAATCGTCGCGAAAGCGGTCGAGGCCTTCATCGAACGGCGTGGTGAAAACGAGCTCGACCAGCGCTACGGCAAGCGGCTGGACCGTCTTTCCCGCGATCTCGACCATGTCAGGCGCGACGCCGAAATAACTCTGGAGAGCCTGGCGCTCTTAATCCGCTTTTCAATCACGCTTCATGCGCACACGCCAATTCCGGATCGGGCGACACAGGCGATCGCCCAAGAGCGCTTTGACAAATTCGTCGAGCAGGTCGGTCGCCAGATAGCCTCCGGGAAGCGCTCGCTTGGTTACGGCAATGGCAACGGAGGCGAAGGATGAACTCTCATCCCGCAGCGGACCACCGCCGCCGAGCCATGCTGCGCACAGCCATGGGCGCCGCGATCACCGAGGCCCTTGCCGATCCGACCGTCATCGAGGTGATGGTCAACCCCGACGGCGCGCTGAGGCTCGACCGGTTGGGAGAAGGCCGGGTCGATACAGGCGTGCATATGCATCCTGCCGAGGCGGAACGCATCATCCGGCTCGTCGCCTCCCATGTACGCGCCGAGGCGCATGCAGATAGTCCGATTGTCAGTGCCGAATTGCCATCAGGCGAGCGCTTCGAGGGTCTGCTACCGCCGGTCGTGCTGGCGCCATGCTTCGCCATCCGCAAACCGGCGGCAAAACTCTACACGCTGGCCAACTACGTCGCCGATCGCGTCATGCTCCCGCTGCAGGCTGATGCCCTGAGGAAGGCAGTGCGCGAGCGGCGCAACATCCTGGTCGCCGGCGGCACATCGTCGGGCAAAACGACACTTACCAATGCTCTACTGGCAGAAGTCGCCGAATGCGATGAGCGGGTGATCCTGATTGAGGACACCCGCGAGCTGCAATGCGCGGCCAAGGACTGCGTTGCCATGAGGACGAGGCGGGGCTCCATCACACTCGCCGATCTCGTACGCTCGACCTTACGGCTGAGGCCCGACCGCATCATCGTCGGCGAAGTCAGAGGCGCGGAAGCGCTCGATATGCTGAAGGCATGGAACACCGGACATCCCGGCGGCATTGCCACGGTTCACGCCAATTCGGCACGCTCCGCACTCTATCGTATTGAGCAGCTCGCCCAGGAAGCCGTTGTCACCGTTCCCCGCCGGCTGATCGCCGATGCCGTCGACTTGGTCATCTTTATTGCCGGAAGAGGACCCGCGCGCCGCGTTGACGCGATCGCCGAGGTCACGGGTCTCGACGGCAGCGGCGATTACGCCGTCACCCCGCTCACACTTCCGCAACTCCAGCAGCTCTGAAAGGTCACCTCATGCGCAAGAAGCTTCGCTTTCTTTCGTTCGCCGCCGTCGCGCTTCTTCTCACGGCCCAGGCCCACGCTGCCGGCTCCGGCATGCCGTGGGAACAGCCGCTGCAGCAGATTCTGGAATCGGTGCAGGGGCCGGTCGCCAAGATCCTCGCGGTGATCATCATCATCACCACCGGTCTGACCCTTGCCTTCGGCGACACGGCGGGCGGTTTCCGCCGGCTGATCCAGATCGTCTTCGGCCTGTCGATCGCCTTCGCGGCCTCGAGCTTCTTTCTTTCCTTCTTCTCCTTTGGCGGCGGGGCAGTCGTCTGATGAGCACCGGAGAGCAGCATATCGAAGGCTTCGAGGTTCTGGTCCATCGGGCGCTCACCGAGCCAATCCTGCTCGGCGGCGCGCCGCGGGCGGTGGCGATCCTCAATGGCACGGTGGCCGCGGCCATCGGCCTAGGCCTGCAGCAGTGGATTGCCGGTCTGATCCTCTGGATCGCCGGCCACACGCTCGCGGTCTTTGCCGCACGGCGTGATCCGGATTTTGCCAGCGTGCTTGTCCGTCATCTTCGTCAAAAGGGCTGGCTTGCATGCTGAAGCTTTCCGAATACCGCGGCAAAGCCGACCGGCTTGCCGACCATCTGCCCTGGGCAGCACTCGTCGCGCCCGGCATCGTGCTCAATAAGGATGGCAGCTTCCAACGGACATTGCGGTTTCGTGGCCCCGACCTTGAAAGCGCGACGGAGGCCGAACTCATCGGCATATGCGCGCGGGCAAACAATGCGCTGAGAAGGCTCGGCTCTGGCTGGGCATTATTCTTCGAGGCCGAGCGCATCGAAGCGCTGGGCTATGCGAGCTCGGCCCTTCCCGATGCTGCCTCATGGCTGATCGATGAGGAACGGCGCGCGGCCTTCGAGGGCAAGGTCGCGCATTTCGAGAGCATCTATCATCTGACCTTGGTCTTCATGCCTGGGCCCGATGGCCAAGCGCGCGCGGAAAGTGCTCTCGTCGACTCGCATGACTTGGGAGGGGAAAGAGACTGGCGCCAGGAGCTTGCCCGGTTCCGAGACGAGACTGACCGCGTTCTCGATCTTCTTTCGGGCTTCGTGCCCGAGGTGCGCGCGCTCGACGATGCCGAGACCCTGACCTACCTGCACGGCACGATCTCGACACGCCGTCATCCGGTCGCCGTGCCGGAAACGCCAATGTATCTCGACGGCGTCCTGGTTGACGCGCCGCTGACCGGCGGCCTAGAGCCGATGCTGGGCGAGCAGCATCTGCGCACCCTCACAGTTCTCGGCTTTCCGAACGTCACCCGGCCAGGAATCCTTGATGCGCTCAATAACCAGGATTTCGCCTATCGCTGGGTGACGCGCTTCATTCCACTCGACAAGGCGGAAGCCACGAAGACGCTGACTCGGCTCCGGCGGCAGTGGTTTGCCAAGCGCAAATCGATCGCGGCTATTCTGCGCGAGGTGGTGACCAACGAACCGGTGCCTCTCGTCGACAGCGACGCCGACAACAAGGCGCTCGATGCCGATGCAGCACTGCAGGCATTGGGCGGCGATCATGTCGGCTTCGGCTATCTCACCACAACGGTGACGGTGTGGGATCAGAACCGTAAAGCCGCCGCGGAAAAGCTTCGCGCCGTCGAGCGGATCGTCAACGGGCTCGGCTTCACCACCATTCGCGAAAGCATCAATGCCGTCGAAGCGTGGCTTGGTTCATTGCCGGGTCATGTCTACGCCAACGTTCGCCAGCCGCTCGTTCACACGCTTAACCTTGCCCATCTCGTGCCGCTGTCGTCCGTGTGGGCAGGTCCAGCGGAGAACGAGCACCTTGCCGAGGTCACCGGCGATTACGCTCCGCCGCTTCTTTTCGCCGAAACCAGCGGCTCGACGCCGTTTCGGCTTTCGACCCATATCGGCGATGTCGGCCACATGCTGATTGTCGGGCCGACCGGTGCCGGCAAGTCGGTTCTGCTTGCCCTGATCGCTTTGCAGTTCCGGCGCTACGCTGGCGCGCAAATCTATGTCTTCGACAAAGGCAATTCGGCCCGCGCCGCCGCGCTTGCCATGGGCGGCGACCACCATGCGTTGGGTGCGAATGGTGCGCTTGGTTTCCAGCCGCTGCGCCACATCGACGACCCGGCCACACAGAGCTGGGCGGCCGAATGGATCGCCGGCCTCATTGCCCACGAGAATGTCACCGTCACCCCGGAGGTGAAGGAGGCAATCTGGTCGGCGCTCACCAGCCTCGCCACCGCGCCGGCGCAGGAACGCACGCTGACTGGCCTGTCGGTCCTGCTTCAGTCCAATGCGCTCAAATCGGCATTGATGCCCTACACGCTCGACGGACCATTCGGCCGCCTTCTCGATGCCGATGACGACCGGCTGGCCATCTCGGATGTGCAGTGTTTCGAAACCCAGGAGCTGATGCACAGCCAAGGCGCTGTGCTGCCTGTGCTCACCTATCTGTTCCATCGTCTTGAGGACCGGTTTGACGGGCGGCCGACGCTGCTCATGCTCGACGAGGCCTGGGTCTATCTCGACAACCCGCTCTTTGCCGCCCGCATCCGCGAATGGCTTAAGGTGCTGCGTAAGAAAAACGTCTCCGTCATCTTCGCGACGCAGTCGCTTGCCGACATCGCCGGCTCTTCTATCGCACCCGCAATCATCGAGAGCTGCCCGCAGCGCATTTTTCTCCCCAATGATCGTGCGGTGGAGCCGCAGGCACGGGCAGCCTATGAGCGCTTCGGTCTTAATGAGCGACAGATCGAATTGGTCGCCCGCGCCACGCCGAAGCGCCACTACTATCTGCAGTCGCGCCGCGGCAATCGCCTCTTCGAGCTCGGGCTAGGCCCGATCGCTCTTGCGCTTTGCGGCGCCTCCGACCCGGCCGCGCAGACCCTGATCGACAATATTCTTTCCGAAGAAGGGCAGGGCAGCTTTGCCGCCCGTTTCTTCAGTGCGCGCGGCCTGGATTGGGCTGCCGAGCTTCTCCAGCAATTTCCTCAACCTAACAAGGAGCAATCGTCATGATCGGACGCCGCCTTTTTACTAGCCTGGTCACCGTTTCCCTGATTGCCAAACCGATGGCTGACTACGTCCAGCCGGCCTATGCGCTCATCGTATTTGACCCGTCCAACTATACGCAAAATGTGCTGTCGGCAGCACGCGCATTGGAGCAGATCAACAACCAAATCCAGTCGCTTCAGAACCAGGCGACCATGCTGCAGAACATGGCGCGCAACCTTCAGCGCCTGGATTTCTCTTCCGTGGGCCAGCTTACCGGCTCGCTCCAACGGATTGACGGTCTGATGACCCAGGCGAGCGGCCTGAGCTTCGATCTCGACAAGCTGCAGGACCAGTGGCGCCAGCAATATCCGGAAAGCTACGACGCCACCATCAAGGTCAGCGATGTGGCGAGCGCCGCGCGCGAGCGCTGGCAGAGCGCCATGCAGGCGTTCCGCCAGACCATGAGCGCGCAGTCGCAGATCGTCGAGAACGTGCAGGCCGATGGCGACCTGCTTACCGATCTCGTCAATCGCAGTCAGGGCGCGGCAGGTGCCCTCGAGGCAAGCCAGGCTACCAATCAGCTGATCGCGCTTTCGACCAAGCAGCAGATGCAGATCCAGACGCTGCTTGCGACCCAGTTCCGGGCCGAAGCCGAGGATGCGGCGCGCAAGGCGCAGTCTGAGGAAGCCGCTCGCGAGACGACGAAGCGTTTCCTGGGCACCGGCACGGCTTATCCCGGCAACTGAGCGGCAGTTCTTCAAGACAACGAGGAAGGCGGCGACATGAACGACCTCGGAGTCATCGATCGCTTCATGGAGACCTTTACCCGCTACATTGACAGTGGGTTCGGTCTGCTTTCGGGCGACGTCGCCTTTCTCACCACCATTCTGATCGGCATTGACGTCACGCTCGCGGGCTTGGTCTGGGCGTTCGGCGGCGAGCCCAACATTCTCGGCCGGCTTGTTCGCAAAGTGCTCTATGTCGGCGCCTTCGCCTTCGTCCTGAACAATTTCAAGAACCTCGCCGACATAATTTACCGCTCCTTTGCCGGTCTCGGCATCAACGCATCGGCCGGCAACCTGTCCGCCGACAGTCTCCTGCGGCCAGGCCGCATTGCCGCGGCCGGCTTCGAGGGCGCCTGGCCGCTCCTCAATCAAGCGAGCCAGCTAGTAGGCTTCCCCGAGATCTTCGGTAACGCGCTCACCATCTTCGTGCTGCTTCTGGCCTGGTTCCTGGTCCTCATCGCCTTCTTCATTCTTTCCATCCAGCTCTTCATCACCATCCTCGAGTTCAAGCTCACCACGCTGGCCGGCTTCGTCCTGGTGCCCTTCGCGCTCTGGAACCGTTCGGCGTTTCTGGCCGAGCGCGTGCTCGGCAATGTGATTTCGTCGGGCATCAAGGTGATGGTGCTTGCCGTCATCGTCGGCATCGGCTCCACGCTCTTTGGCGAGTTCGCTTCCGCCCTGCAGGGCCAGGAGCCGGACCTGGCGGCGGCCATGTCTCAGGTGCTGGGTGCGCTGGCGCTGCTTGGGCTCGGCATTTTCGGCCCCGGGATTGCCTCGGGTCTTGTTTCCGGCGCGCCGCAGCTTGGCGCCGGCGCGGCACTTGGAACAACCGCGGCCGCAGCTGGATCAACGCTCGTTGCCGGAGGCGCTACGTTTGCCGGCGCGCGCATGGCAACAGGCGGCGGCCTCGCCGCAGTCCGTGCCGGCGCCGCCATGGGGTCCGCTGCCACCGTCGCTTGGCAAACGGGGCGCGCGACATCGCCCGAGTCCGGGCTGTCCGGGGTAGCTGCTGGGCTGCATGGGGTTGCGAGTGCCGTTAGCGGCGCCGCGATGCGGGGAATGCGATCCGCAGCAGAACCATTCCGCCGTAGTGCCGACGCCGGTCGCGATGCCGGCTGGACCGCGACCGGCGGCATGCCGACCGCGTCAAAGACAGGAACCTCGCCCGCTGCAGCCTCTGACCCCGCGCCGGTCTGGGCAAGGCGTCTGCGTTCCGAACAGACCGCACGCGCCCATCGCAATGCTGCCACGCAGGCGGTGCGCGATGGAGATCGGGGCGGAAGCGGCGCCAATCCCTCCCTCAATGACAAGGAAGACTAGATGCTCTTCAAGCGACCCGTTCAGCGTTATGGAAAGACGCCCGAACCCGTAACACCCTACCAGAAGGCCAGCCAACTCTGGGATGAGCGCATCGGCACGGCGCGCGTCCAGGCCAAGAACTGGCGCTTCATGGCCTTTGGCTGCCTGGCTCTGACGACGGCGCTTTCCGGTGGGCTTCTGTGGCAGTCGATGCAGGGCCGCGTCGTGCCTTATGTCGTCGAGGTCGACCGCTTTGGCGAGGCGCACGCGGTCGCGCCGGCAGTCCAAAACTACCAGCCCGACGATGCCCAGATCGCCTGGCATCTCAGCCGCTTCATCCAGAATGTCCGTTCGGTTTCCACCGATGCGGTTCTGGTGCGGCAGAATTGGTTGTCGGCCTACGACTTTGCCACCGACCGAGCGGCGCTCTTCCTCAACGAATATGCCAAGGCGAACGACCCTTTCGGCCAAATCGGCACGCGCAGCGTGTCAGTGCAGGTGACCAGCGTGGTCAGGGCTTCCGACAGCTCGTTCCAGGTCAAATGGACCGAGCAGGTGTTCGAGCGCGGCAGCGTCGCCAGCACGACGCGCTGGATCGGGATCCTCACCATCCTCATCCGCCCGCCTAGGACAACCGAGCAGCTGCGCAAGAACCCGCTCGGCGTCTTCATCAACGCCATCGACTGGTCGCGCGAGCTCGACAGCGCCGCGCCAACCCCCGTTTCCCCTAAGGAGCCCGCCAATGACAAATAGAGCCCCATTGCTTCGTGCTGCCTTGATCCTGTCGGCGTCTGCTGCGGTTCTTTCGGCCTGTGCCTCGAAGCCAGTGCCGCCGCCTCAGATTTCCTATGACCACGAGGACTTCAAACCAGCCGCGATCGAGAAGGCGCCGGAGAAGCCGGTCAAGGTCGTGGAAGTGCCGAAACCGTTACCGTTGCCTGGTCAGTTGATGCCCGCACCCGGCAAGCCCGCCCCAGATAAGCGCTCGCCGGAAGAACAGGTCGCCGATGCCAACAAGGCGGCGACGCAACAACCCACCAAGTTTGGCTATGTCAATGCGGTGCAGGTTTACCCCTTTGCCGACGGCGCGCTCTACCAGCTCTACGCCGCGCCGGAGCGCGTCACCGATATCTCATTGCAGCGGGGCGAGAAGCTGACCTCGGTCTCAGCCGGCGATACGGTCCGTTGGGTGATCGGTGACACCGTTAGTGGCTCAGGCGATGACCAGCGCACTCATGTGCTGGTGAAGCCATTCGCGCCGGGGCTTGCCACCAATCTGGTCATCACGACGGACAGGCGATCCTATCACCTGCAGCTTCAAAGCACTGAGAAAACTGCCATGGCGGCGCTCTCCTGGATTTACAGCGAAGACCAACTCGTGGCGCTTCGGCGGCGCAACGCTCAGGCAGAGGCTGAAATGCCCGCGGCCTCGAACGTAGCACTCGAAAACATCCGCTTCCGCTATTCGATCACCGGCGACACGCCGCCGTGGAGACCGACGCGCGCCTTCGATGATGGCAGCAAGGTCTACATAGAGTTCCCGAAGCGCATCGATCAGGGCGAGGCGCCACCGCTCTTCATCGTCGGTGCTGACGGGGACAACCAGCTCGTCAACTATCGGATGCACGGCAACTACTACATCGTCGATCGCCTCTTTGCTGCGGCCGAGCTAAGGCTGGGCACCAAACAGCAGCAGGTGGTGCGCATTACGAGAACCGACGGTCGGCAACCGCCGCGGCGGGTTTCGCTGTTTTCGCGTTTTGGCAGGTGAGGGGAGGCTCATGACCGATACTTCCCATCCGAATGCTCCGCCGAAGCTCAATCCCGAACAGCTGCAGCTGCGAGCCTCGCCCCGCCGAGCGGTGCGGTTCAGGCGCGGCATAATCGTCGCGATCGCTGCTGTTGGTTCCGGCGCCGTTTTTGGCGTCACGATGATGGCGCTGCAGGGGCCTGCGTTGCGCCTGAAGCAGCAGGCCGAAGAGCTTTACAGCACCGACCGCAAGCCGACCGCCGAGGGACTCGAAGCGCTGCCTAAAGACTATTCCGGGATTAAGCCAAAGGCTCCGGTGCTTGGACCGCCGCTGCCCGGGGATCTCGGCCGTCCTATTCTCGAGCACCAGCGCCAGCTTGGCATCGCGCCCGGGCAAGACGTTTCCGCCGAGGCGCAGCGGCTTGCACAACAAGCCATTGAAGCGCGCGAGTCGCAAGTCCTGTTCCGCATCGAAAACCGACTCCAGCAAACGGAAGCTCTTAGCAATGGGCAGGGCGGACGTTCACCTTTCGAGACGGCGCCTCAGCAGCCAGATACCGAAGGCACGCGAGCTTCCGTCGCCCCGGCCGAGGGCGACCAGAACAACCAACAGCGCAAGCTCGATTTTATCGATCAACGGAACACCAGCGGGATCTACAATCCGCATGCGCTGCAGACGCCGGCTTCGCCCTATCAGATCATGGCCGGCAGCGTGATTGCGGCAAGCCTGATCACCGGCATCAATTCCGACTTGCCCGGCCTCGTCGTCGCGCAGGTTACCGAGAATGTGCGCGACAGCGTCACCGGCAGCATCCTGCTCATCCCGCAGGGCTCACGGCTGATCGGCACCTACGATAGCGTTGTAGCCTTTGGCCAAAGGCGCGCTCTGTTGGTGTGGCAACGCATTGTGATGCCGGACGGCTCATCGATCGAAATCGACAATCTGCCCGTGACCGACGCGGCCGGCTATGCCGGGCTCGAGGACAAGGTGGATTTCCATACTTGGCAGCTGATCAAGGGCATCGCCGTGGCCACATTGCTGGGGGTTGGTACCGAGTTGACCTTTGGGGAAAACGAAAGCGACTTAGTCAAGGCGATTCGTGAATCCACCCAGCAGAACGTCAGCCAAGCCGGCCAACGGATCACTGAAAAGAACCTGAACGTCCAACCCACGATCACCGTCCGCCCTGGTTGGCCGTTGCGCGTCATCGTGCACAAGGACCTCGTGTTGCGGCCATACACGGGGTGAACGGGAGGACTTCATGGCTAACCTAAAACTCGGAAAACTTCCGGACCGGACACCTTCGAAGATCACCATCACCGTTGCCGCCGACTTGAGCCAAGCACTCAACGACTATGCCGCACTTTACCGTGAGACCTATGGCGAGTCCGAAACGGTGGCGGAACTGATCCCCTTTATGCTGGTCGGGTTCCTGGAAGGCGACCGGGCGTTTGCCAAGGCCAGAAAGGAAGGTCTGCCGGGCGCCGGCGCGTCTGAGAAACCAAGAAGGCAATCATCTTCCACACTGGACAAAGGTTAGCGCTTAGTGTCGTTTTGGAGCAGCTAGGTTCTTGATCCTGACCGCGTTGCCGCCGGTCCCAGCGAGCGTTTCGCACAATTTGAGATCAGGCTTTCGCTTTACGCTTTAGGAAGGTTTCTTGGCCGGAGCAGCCTTCCTTCCCAAACCTAACGATTTTGCCAGCGCTGATCGGGCGGCCGAATAGTTCGGAGCGACGATGGGATAGTCCTTCGCCAGGCACCTTATCTCGGTGTCCACGAAACCGGCAGCAGGCCAGTTGGCGCCGAGCAGTTCGAAACAGACCTACTCGTCACACTCGATCGCACCGTGATTATAGCTGAGGCGAAGTCCAATCACCTTACTCCGCAGGGGCTACGCGGTGCGCCGGATCGCGTGAAACGGCATGTCTCGGACATGGTCCTATATCCATCCCAGCAGTCTGCGCGCCTCGCCACACTCATAACTTCTGCAAAGGAGGGCGATGCCGCGGCCGAAGCGATTGTCCGCCGATCGGTATTGATCCCGCATCGGTCGATCAGATCATTAGGATATCGGTGACACTTGATGATTTTTTCGGTTCTCAGCTCAGCTGAGACGGACTTCAAGGAAATTGGCTGGGTGCCTGCCGACCACCAGCTTGCGCCGACGATTACGATCGCTGATCTCATCTGCATCGCCGACATTCTCGATCACCCGCTCACCTACCTTCACTACCTCGGTGAGCGCATCTACCTTCAAAAGTCATTCAGCCTGCTTGGGGATGAACTCGACTTCCTCGGTCTCTATCTCGTCACGGGTTTCAACATCGCGGGCCTGCGGGAGGAAAATTCCATCTTCTCGCCTAGCGGAATGTCCGAACCGCTCGACCGGTACTACATAAGCCGCGATGCGGGCATCGCCCTGCCAAAACCGAAACCTCAGTTGGGACCTCTGTTTGGTTCGATCATCAAGCAGCTTGGACAGCGTAAATCACCGGGCTGGACGACCGCCGGTCTGCACCTTTTGTCATCGGCTGATCCCAGTGAGCAGAAGATTATCGAAAGGAACCTGATCAAGCTGCGTGCGATGGTGTGCAAGAATTTCCGCGAACCCGGCCACATCAGCTCGCTTCAGGTTCAGCCCCCGCTGCAGCGTAAGGCGCGCATGATTTTCTATGCATTTCCCGAGGCGCTACGTGGGGAGTCGCGCAAGACCATGGAGGGATTGGCCGCCGAGGCGACGGAGGATGAACGGGTAGACCATATAGTAGTCTTTGCCCGTTGTACGGACCGCTGGGACGTTCCATACGAAGCAGTGCTTCTGGTTCGTCGTCCCCCAAGGAGACGCGGCAGATAGCGCAAGCGCTTAGCCTAACACCCGATCCTGACGCAACCTCTGCGCCGACAGTCGACGCATTGCCTGGGTCTGCTCTGCTTGCCTCGCTCCCCATTGCCCACCAAAGGTGGGGGCAGGTTTCCGCGCGGCTTGCCTAGCGATCGGACTCGGCCGCGAGCTTCCACGCCCCATCGTCCGCCATCTGCTCGGACAGCCGCTGCATCACGCAGATCACTTCGACAAGGCGCACGCCGTCGATCCGGCGCATGTGCATCGTCGGACGCCGGACTGCGATCAGCTTCTGCATGTCATGGTCGAATTCGGTCTTGTCGACGAATACATAGCCGAACACTTCATCCCAGTTTTTCGTGCTCTGGATGATCCCCGACAGTTCACCCAGTTCGGTAAAATTGACTAGCGGTGCGACCGCTTCACCGCGCGCCATCGCCACCTTGCGAATCTCCTTCGCCTTGCCGATCAGGTTCGACGCGCGCAGCTTGAACCAGTCCGGTCCGAAGCGCTCTTCGAGCTTGCGCTCGACATAAGCGCGCAGTTCTTGCTCGAACCGCCCGACCAACACATAGGCATCCTTGCTGGTGCCGCGCGACCGCACGGTCATCGATACTTCGCCAAGCGTCACGACCGCCACGGCATTGGCTTCCGAGCGAAGCCCGACGGTCAGCCCGCTCTCGATCATGATCTCGAGCGCCATGCCAGGCTGGGCGACAACCAGCCCTTCATCGACTTCGGCCTCGCGATACATACGCTTGCGCACACGCCCGTCGCGCCAGAAATTTTCCGGCAGATCGACGCGCGTGCGCCACTCGCCGAAGAGCGAATGATAGGCGTCGATCTGGAAATGGCTGCGCCGGTCGAATACTTCGCCAATGCCGGCGAGCGCCGACATCTTGAGTTGGGTCGCCGCGAAATCGGCTTCGAACCGGGCGGTCAGCCCAAGCATTGCGCTCATCTTGGCCTGATCGATCGCGGCCGAACCGACGAAGTTCTTAGCGATCGCGTCGCGCATGTGGCCGACAGCCGTGCCAAGGCCCCCGCCGAGCAGCTTGGTGATATCGGGGGTATCGATCCTGCCGAGCGTGCTCGCCCATTGCGAGGTCTTGGCGATGTCACCGAACGGTCCGCCAAGCGAGGCGAATAGCGATTTCTGGACAGCACGCTGCTGCTCTTCGAGCTGCTTGATCGCCGATCCGATGCCGCCGAGCGGTCGCATTGCCTCTTCGAATGTCCGCTGCGCCTGGCTGACGGTGCTCGCCAACAACGGGTCGATCTTGAGCGGCTGCACGCCCTGGATCGCCGCAATCACCTTGGGATCAATCGACGGCATGATTGCGCCGATCAAGGCAAGCTTGGCATGGTCGATTGCCAATGGCTGGATCGCATTGAGTTTCGCGGCCAGCGCCGTGGATGGTTCGAGTAGAGTGCGCATCGCTTCCATGCGCACGATCTCGGCCGCTCCAAAGGCCGGGCTAAGCCCGAGCGCTACCTGCGCAGGCGAATTGGCGTAATCGCGGGCCAGCTTTGCCGCAGGGGAAAAGTAAAGCTCCCGCGCCATTTTGACCGACGGCGATTCCAGATACTCGCGGGCGAGGCGCTCGGTCGCGCGCTCACGCGCGCCGCGTGCGATCTCTTCGGCAGCCGTCAGCGGCTCGCCGCGCGCAATTTTCGAGAGCTTGTCGCCGGGGAGCTTGCCGCTAGCACTCTCGTCGTCATCCATCGCCACCGCCTGTTCGCTCGCACTTCGATCGGCGGCCGCGCGCTGCCTTGTCTATATACATTCGCTCGCGTCCTGTCACACGTCGCCGCGATCAAAAGGTGAGCGCCGGTCTGCTACACGGCCCAACAGCACCCTTTCGAGAAGGGGTACATGGCGTCTGTCGAGCGCATCCTGCCCAAAGTTCTAAACCACGCCTGATGGCCGTGCCGAAGTCGGCCTAGCGCCTTCCGAGGAGCCAGCGCAGAACATTCCGGACCCGTTGCCAGAATGTGACGACGTGCATTTTCTCGATATGCTGCTCGTCCCGCGCGCGACTTGCCTGAACCTCGCGGTCGGACATCGGGGGTAGCCAAATGATGCGCCCACCTTCGATCAGATAGTGCGAACGACAGGCGAGCTCCCGGTTGCCGACCGAGGGCGATATTGTGAACGACCTTGCGTTTTGCATGAGCTGCCAACCTGCCGGCTTGATCGGCAGGACGACTCTCGATCCGCATCCGCAGGCGCAAAGGTGAACCGAAGACCGAAACTCATCGCTATAGTAGAATTTACCCGGCGTGACCTCGTCGGGAAATCGCTCGCAGGGAACCAAGTCTAAAGCATCCGTTCGGTGGATCATGCCAGTGTCTCTCGGAAAATCTTCAGGCGGTCCAAATTCATCAGCAAATTATAGCCGGGGTCGGTGTCGGCATAATAACCGAACCTCTTCTTAAACAGCATGACCGCGATGGCGGCATTGAGGGCGTTGAGCTCCGCGATCTGGATGTTCGTTTGATATTCATGGTCGGCGTCGTCGACCATCGGGAGGATGGATGCGGCGAGCACGGCCGATCGGGTGTCGTCGTCGACGAGCGTCGCGCGGACCCTGCCGTTGAGGGGTCCATCGGTTCGCGTCAGTCCCATTCCGACGTCGATGAACGGTTTGCCGAGGCCATTCAGAAGCTCGACGACCTTCGCACGACTGTTGCCCTTGTCGACACAAAGGAAGACGAAGTCGCAGTCCGGAATTGCACCCGGCATGTCTTGGCTCACGCGGATAGCCTGGCCTGTCACGCCCGTTCGAAAACTTGAATATCGCTCGACGTAAAGATCGACCTTGTTCTTTTTGAAATCCTCAAATCGAGTCGTTCCGGGCGATCTGTACGAGTTTTTAACCACGTATTCGTCGTCGTCGAAGAGCTTCAACCCTTTGACCGGGCTCTTTGATAGGAAATCGAGCACATAGGAGCCCGTACCGCCGAGGCCGACTATGCCGACATTTACATGGGAAATCCGGCGATTGAGTTCGTGGAGCTCGGCGTGGGAGGAATGCGTGTCAGGAAAGTTGAAAGGACTTTGGATGTCGGCGCCGAAATCGACGTCGAGAAACAACTGATCCGCTTCCGGAAATTTGTACACCGCCGGCCCCGAGATCACTTGATAATATTGCTCGAATTTCTCGAATAGGGACCCATAGTCGCGCATCTGGCCCGGTGCATTCGCGATCTTATGAGAATAATAATAGCTCGAATAATTATCGTCGAAAATCAGCGTCCTGTTCTCGCCGCCTCCAAGAATGCTGAGGAGCGATTGGCCATCGAGCCCGCACGGATCCTCCCCGAGAAAGTACATCTGGTGATTGGCCGGTATGCCTATCTCTGTTTCATTCGTGAGGTTCAACGGGTCTGCGATAAACCCGCGACGAAGCTCGCCCCGGCAGTTCAGATAAGGAACGGCCATGACGAGATAATTTGCACGAATGGCGAAGTGGCGCCCCTTGACTTCAAGGCGCGCCAGACTTCCGTCAGGAGCGACCAGTGGGGAAGACATCGAAGCGCATATCCTTCTTCACCTTGATGCTCCCACCGAAGGGAAGAACGTCATCCGGCTTGTCGGGATTGGGGCCTCGCTCATAGGTGACTGAGTACCCGCGCACCTCTTCGCCAACAACGCCGTAGGCAATCTTCACCAAGTCGGCATGGGAGATTTCCCCTTTTGACACGTGATGTGGTTGGGTGTTGACGAAAATTTCGACGGTGTCTGCATTGGGATTTGCCATTTTCAATCCTTTCGTATGTGCGCCTGCGAATGTCCGGAGCAAAATCCCTTGGTCCCGGCTCTTCTGCGTGTTATTCCCACTTCTGGGAACGCTGATTCTTATATGGCACGGCGCGAGGTCGAGCGCAAGAATCGTCCCACATTCGGGAACTATTTTGTGCTGGAGTCGCGATTAGCCATGAAGCTGATGGGGATATCGAGGTTGCACGAACTTGCCCGTCGTGCCCGTGACGGCCTTGATGGAGCCGTACAGGCCTTGGTTGCTGAGCTCGAGGCAGGGTCGTGGCGCTCGATGGCTGAAATCGCTGAGTTCTACCCGTTAGCCGTCATTGACGGCATCACGGTCCGAATCCAACTCAACGGTGACTATCGGGTCGATCTCCTCGCTGACTGCGGGGCGCAGATGGTTCTCATTGAATATGCGGGCGCGACTAGAGTGGGGCGCGCGCCACAGATAAAACAGGGAGCAAGGTGATATGACGGTTCGACCTATACGCACGAACGAGGACCACCAATCGGCACTCAAGCGTGCCGCGGCGCTGTTCGGGCATAACAGCCCAAAGGATCGCGACGAGCTCGAAGTGCTGCAAGCCGTCATCGAACGATGGGAGCGATCACAGCATCCCGTCGAGGTAGCCACGCCTGCTGAGGCGATCAAGTTTCGCATGGCACAGACAGGACTGTCACAACGTGATCTGATCCCATATCTCGGAAGTAAATCGCGGGTATCCGAGATACTCAACGGCCAGAGACAACCAACGGTTGACCAAATCAGAGCACTGCACCAGCACTTGGGCGTTCCAGTGACTTCGCTGATAGGGTCGTTCAAACACGAGCCTGCTACGGGTAACTCGAGCACCTCAATTGCAGCGGAGGGGAAGCTCCGGAAGCTTGGCGTAATGAAAGAGAAAGAGAATTTTGCTGACTTTCTATCGCGCTCGAAAGCTTCTACTCCGGCAGTCGCTATGTTGCGCAAGACCAGAACTGAAAGAACCAACGCCAAGACGGATTTGTCGGCGCTTGAGGCATGGTGTGCGACCGTCTTGTCGCTTGCAGAAAAGATCTCTATCAAGAGGAATAAGATAAAAGATCCACAGTTGGCGGCACGAAAACTTGCTATGGTTAGCACATTTCCTGACTGGAGTGCTCACGTCGTAACAGAACTTAATCATATGGGGATAATATTTGTAATATTGGAACACCTTCCGGGAACGTTTCTTGACGGCGCGGCGATGTGCCGTGGCGATGGCGTTCCGGTGCTGGCGCTGACCCTTCGCCACGATCGTTTGGACAATTTTTGGTTTACGCTGTTGCATGAATTTGCCCACGTGGTCTGCCACTTGGGTCCTGATCGACAGGTCATTTTGGATGATCTGGATGTGGCGAGTTCGGAAACCATAGAAGCGGAGGCGGACTCGTTTGCGCGCAACGCTCTTATACCTCCTGCCATATGGAAGCGGATCGACAAGGACAGCAGCACTGAGGAAGTATTGGAGGCGGCGCAGAAAGCTGGCGTGCATCCTGCGATCTCCGCCGGCCGCTGGCGGTTCGAGCATTCGGACTATCGTCGCTTTTCCAAGCTGATCGGTCGAGGTGAGGTTAAAACCGCTCTTATGCCGGCCTGAGCCTCAATGTCGCTTTGAGGCGCAAAAGCTGCCAACGCGGTGCCAGTGCCTGCTTTCAGGCAGCGGCAGGCAACGTCGTTGCGGCCAAGACGGCGTCACCAGCGGAATGGCACCTTTCTGCTGGTTCGCACCAGCACCGGACCGTCTGCTCTCGACCCCGAATTCGCCTCAGAATGCGAGGAATTGCGAGAGCGTTTCGCGCGATCCCGGAAAGAGCAATCCCACTTCAATCGCGATTGCCGCGAGGACTTGGAGCAGGACGATGCGAGCGAGCCTGGAGCGGAACGGCTCCTTGCGCGTCTTGTGCCGGATCGTTTTTTGCGCGATCACAGTTCCGATGCTGCCGCCAATGATGGCGAGTGTAAGAAGCGTCGACTCTGAAATGCGTTGGGAACCGTTCTTGGCCATAGCCTTATCGAACGCCATGAAGGCGTACGCCAGCAAGTTTACCGCGAGAACGTAGCCGATGACCCCGATTGCAAACTGCTCAGGCATGCGCTCCTCACCTTCGGGCCAGTATAACCTAAGCCCGTTAAACCAACGGATGGCAACGGGTCCATCTAAATGGGGTATCTGAAACGTCGTCATGGTGACCCGAAGGGCGACTTTCGCCAATCGGAACGCAAAAGCCGACCGACCGCTCTCGACCCCACAATCTCCTGAACGTTTGTGCTCTGGCCAATAGTGGCCTGAGGAGAAACGATATGGGACATTCGCAGTATGACCTCGTCGGACAAGGCCATTCCGCTTGGAATGCAGGCAAGAGAGTAGGCGTCAAACGACCTCTGAAGGTTCGTCAGATTTGGGAAATCCGGTCTTTCTCGACCGCGAAGGTCGACACGGGGACCGAGCGCTGTTCGACCTTGCGATTGATAGCAAGCTACGTGGTTGCGGAGGTCAGCGTCTTGCCGCTGCCGGTGGTATGCCAGACGTAGCCATTGCCGCAGTCTTGCGCGATGGATTCGACAATGGCCTTCACCGCGTAGACCTGATACGGCTGCATCATCAGGAGCTTTTGCTCGCTTGCGACCAGAACCATATAGCGGCTGACGGTCTGCGCGTGATGGATGAGATTGCCGAGCCACGCGCATTCGGCCTCCGGATGGCTGTTGCTGCCACCAAGACGGCGGCCGGCATCGTCACACCGCCGCTGCTGCCGCCGGCAGGCGTCGATCTGGTTGCACTCGACCTGCTAAGCTTGGGAAGCGCCACGAGCCTGGGCGGCTGCGCAGGGGGATCGGCTGATCACCGGCCTCCATCCTCATCGTCAGAGATGCTCGCCGATATGCCCGATAAGGGTCCTGCCTTTGAACTCGGCATGCTCCGCATTCGAGAAATAGATGCGATGGAAATAATATTCGGTGTCACCGGCACGGGCTGAACAATGAAGTTTGATATGGGGCTCGCACAGGATCCGGATTGTGCCGTCCTTGCCCGCAAACGGGAAGGTCAGCGCTTCCTTGCGGTCCGCGTCCCCCTCCATCGAGGTCTCGTAGCCCGACATCGCGGTGAACGCCTTCATGCACGCCTGTGTGGTCGGCTGCTCCATGCACTTCGGCATGTCGTCGGCAAGCGATACTAGCGCGGACACGATCACCGCGACGAAGTCGATCAGATCTCCCTTAAAGGTGCCGAGACAGTCGGGGAAACGCTTGCTGAATTCGAAATCCGGGAACGCCTGGCGGCATTCCAGCAAAAAGCCGTCGCGATCGCCTTGATACGCCGTGAGCTGCTCGCGCATCACCGCGATCCATCGGTCGAGGTCGTTGACGCTCCGCGCCCCCTCTTCCGCCCAGGGTCCAAGCTCGCCGACGGCGCCCCGCGCCTCAAGCTCGGCCAATGTCGTCGACACGGTCCTGTCGATTGCGAGCTGGAGGAGCCGCTGCATGTCCCGGCCGATACCTTCTGGGCTTTCGAAGAGGATCTGGTAGAGAGCGATGCCCGGAAGGACCTCTGCATAGTAGAGGTTTTCGTCCTTGTGGATCGCATACCCGGCTTCGCGCAGCTCATCGTCGAGCACGAGCAGCGCCTCGAGACGCCCGATCAACGACTCAAGCGTCGCACCCGATGGCGGATCATATCTTCCGAGGCTGTGGATAAGGCTCGCCGGCATGCCGATCGGTCAGACCTTGGCCTGTGCAGCCAGGGCTCGGCGTGCCTTCATCATCTCGGCCAGGTCGGCACCCTGCTGATCGAAGAAGCCGGGCGGCCAACTCGTGAGCTCGGCCGCCTTGTCCATCGTGATCGGGTGGAGGATGGGCTGTCCAGGGCCCTCACCGAGCGACAGGAACAGGAAACTCGCATCATCATGTGGGATGATGTCCCGCAGCACGGCCAGGCGGACACCGTTCAGGACATTCTCGCTATGGGTCTCGACGAGGACCTGGACGCCTGCCGAGGCCACCGAGGCGAGGAAAATCCCGATTGCGGTCTGAGCGCCGGGATGGAGATGGGCCTCCGGGTTTTCGACGATGAGCATCGATCCTGGAGCCGCGAGCAGCCCACTCACCACCACCGGCAAGGCATAGCTTATTCCGAAGCCGGTATTGGCCGGGGGAAGCGCTTTCGCCGTCGCGCCCCGCCGGCCGATCGCCATTTGCACGCGATTGAGATCAGGATGAGGCGTTGTGAAAATCTGTGCTCCCGGCACCAGCCGCCCCATCCAAGCCTCAAGCTGGACTCGGAAGAGCTTGGAATCAGCCTCGATGCACAAGGCCTGCGCCACCATGCGGCTCTCCGCCTCCGCCTGTGAGATCGCGAACGCCGTGAACTCGCCCGCATAGCCGGTGGAGATGAAGAGCTGGTCGGCCATCGGCTGCAGGTCACGCGGACCGACCCGCTCGGCGACGAGGTAATGGAATTCCTGCTGGAAGATGGGGAACGCGCCCACACGCTCGAGTAGGTCCTCCGGCGCCTCGACGCAGGCGATGCTCGTCGTCGGCTTGGTGGTGCTCGCCTCGAAGCTGCACATGACGCGGTCGGTACCATCGCCGGACACCCCCAGAACAACCATGTCGGATTCGATATCCGCGTTCGTGAGCGTGGCGCTGTTGCCTAGACTTAGCCGATAGTTGTCATTGAGCTTGATGCTAAAATGCGGATGTCCCCCATCGGTGCGGCTGACGGCCCCCGCCAGTAGACGGGCCTGGTCGCCGGTCTGACGGAGAAGCAGGAGCGCCTGAATCACGCTCGACTTGCCGACTCCGTTTCCGCCGCTCAGCACGGTAAGCCGCTTGAGTGGGATTTGCTCTTGCTGGAAGCATTTGAAATTGGTCAGGTGGACCTCGCAGATCATCCCATATGCTCCGCGCAGAGGGTTTGGGCCTTTTCGAATGCGTAGAGCAACCGACGCCGATCGTTGGTGCCGAACGAGACGCTGTCATAATAGTTGGCGTCCCTGTCGAGTTCGTGAGCAACGATCTCGGCAAAACTCCCGGGCTTGACCGCCTGAACCTCCTTCTCGTCCCGTTCCGCTAGGACCACCGACCAAGTCGTGAACAGCGAGTTGTTCATCAGCCTGCGCCTAGCGCCCGGGAGAAGGTCGTGCGGACCGCATTTCCGGAAGGCGAAGGCGCCGAAGAGGTGTGCGCTGTTGCGCATGCCGCGCTCAAAGGCGGGGACCAGTTGGTCGAACGAACCCGGATTACGGTTGAGTGTCTCGATCGTCTGGTCGAGGAAGCGCTCCATATTGCCCGCATATGGCGACTGATACTCAAGGTTTGCCAGCCGGAACGCCGCGAAGCGAAGCGCGATCTCCTGGTCCTGCATGCGAACGGTGCCCACGCTCGAGCATGTTGCCTCCAGAAAGTCGGGTGACCGGGACAGGCTGTGCAGGAGATGACGTGTCTCCGGCGACGACATGCAGTTGCGGATTTCCTGGGCGTTGAGCGGCCGGCCGCCCTGGTTGATGCGTTTGAAGATGTCGAACTTCACGTCCACCGGCGTCTGAGCGTCGATGATGTTCATCATGATCTGCGTCTGCATGATCCGCTTGCGGTAACGCTGGTCGATGCAGCGGCTGGGATCGTCATGTCGGAAGACCTTACCCTCCTCGTCCTTTAGATATTCCAGGTCGCGCAAGCGCAGTTTGTTGTCGAGGAATTGCTCGATAACGGTAAGGCGCTGCAGCCCGTCGACCACCTGCAGGCGTCCGTCATAATCCTGGGCGAGGTAGAAGACTGGCAGCGGAATGCGCAGCATTATCGATTCGATGAGCCGCGACCGCGCGCCGACATCAGTCCACACAAATTGGCGCTGGAAATCGGGCGACAGGTTGATGTCGCCGTCCTTGATCATGTCGTAGACTAGGCTGATGTTGAAAGGCTTCGTGTCGACCCGGATGAACTCCGGATCGTAGGGGAAGGGCTCGGGCGAGCCGTCTGCCGATTCCTCAGTGACCTCTATGCCCGCAGCCTCTTGGATCGACCGCTCCGCGAGCGCCTGTATGAAGGCTTCGCTGATCTCGTCCGGGGTCGATCCGATATCTCCGGACATTTCGACGCCCACGATCCGGCCGGCTTCCGTTGTGCTGATTGTAAGTTCATGCGAAACGTCTTCTGCGGTCCAACGGCAGAGCCCGTCGGGCTGCGACTGGTCCAGCCGCAGAGCGACAGATGCTCGTTCTCCCGACGCGAGGCGGATGGGGATTTGCAAGGTGCGCTCCAATAATGGTTCCGACAGACATATATCGGCAGCGTCCGAAACAATCTACCGCCCTCCTGGGTAGTGTCTCAGTTTGAAACTTGACGCGCTCTCGGTCGCCCCTTCAATTCAAGATGGAACGCAGCGTTAGATAAATTCCATAGGCGCTTGCGCCAAAGCACGTGGCGGCAAGGATGAGAAAAAGGTTCGTGTCGCGCCGCGAGGTGGATGACTCCTTACGCGCCAGAAACACCATCTTAGCCGACAAGGCCATAAGCAATACGGCCATAACAAACATCGCGATATAGATGCTCTTCGGATAAATGGGCCGCAGGAGAATGCCTGTTAGGCAATCGACAGGTTGGCCGCAATGAGCGCTTTATAGCGCCCCGGCAGCCGATGATCATTCATTCCGATACCTGCTTTTCTAAGGACCGCGCTTTCCCGGCTTTGGCGCAACGGCGTCCATCTTCTCGCAAAGATCGTCCATCGACCAGATCGTCTGCGCCATGCCAGCGGCCATTGCCGGCGTCATTTTCAGCGTCTTGTGCATTTTGATGAAGTTGTACCAGACAATGTAGATCTCGACCATGTGGACATGGCTTTGGAACACTTTCAGAACGCATTGGTAAGACGCGTGAAGCGACGGTTCGCCATGCGCATCGTGAGATTGGCGCGCTCGATATGCGACGTGCTGACGTGCATAGGATCGGGATCGCCTTCAATCCGCGTCTTGGTCGCGCCAGTGCAGACGGACTGGCTGAAGCGGCGCTCTGGCGACTTGTTGCTCTCCGGCTCGCCATACTGCTTGATGAGCATCGCGTAATCGATCCGCTCCTAAGGCTTCCTCAACCGCATTGAGATAGGCGCGGCCGTCTGTCGTAAATAGGTGAACTTATATGCTTAGTGCCAAGCATAAAGGTTCAGCTGACGATTCGGAATCGCGGTGTGCTTACGAGGCCGAAAAAATCTTGGAATGTTTCAGTGGGGAGGCCGGTAAGCGTGGAAAGATCGTCAAGAGTGTAATTCAGGTGTCCCATATGCGCGCGGACCAGTTGGTAGATCAGTTTCGGACTTTCACGCGCTTCGATGTCGACAGGTTCCTTAGTTCGCCAGCCACGCTTGGACATATTGATCATGTAGTATCGGTGAGCGCTCTCGCTCAGCCGGCCAATGTCCCGCGCCTTCAACATGAGGGCAGCCATTGAGGTCTTCCAGTATTTTTTGAGTGCCATAAATTTCTCAAGAGATAGGCTGTAGAAGTCCTTGGCGATGTCGGCTGTTGGCATCAAGAATTCACCAGCAAATAGATTAGCCTGCCTCTCCATTTCCGGATTTGGGATTTTATGCATCACCAGATGCCCAAGTTCATGAGCCAGGGAATATCTCAGCCTGTCCTTTGGCTGCCGTGTGTTGATGAACACGACAGGGGGCATTCCTTCAGAAGCACTTTGACAGAAGCCGTCACAGAGTTCCGTCCCGAAGTCGAAGGGGACGACGACGATGCCGGCACTCTCCATGAGTGTTGTTACGTCTTCGACTGGGCCGCGCGGCATCGACCATGCCTGGCGCACGGCGCGGGCTATGTCGTCAACTCTGCCGCCAACTTCATCGGGGTCGATATAAGGAGGGTTCGCTCTGCTCGGCGCCAATTCTACAGAGCGAAGGAAGATGGAAGTGGTAATTCGATAGATTTCAGCTTTGGCATAAATTTTCGCCCAATCGGCCTTGGTGAGCTTCTGCCGTTTTCGATGGTAGGTCGCCGGTTCTGCTCGCCTTAAATGCGGATGGAAAAAGAACTCGCGCTTATAACCGAGCGCCAACGCCAGCGCGTCGATATCCTCGTTGGTCGGCTGGATGAGACCGTTCTCAATCTTCGACAATTTTCCTTGCGACATCGGCTCCGCAAGGCGATCGATCAAATCGCCTTGCGTGAATCCCTTCGACTCTCGCGCCAGTGCGAGCATTTCTGGGTTGAATGTCTTCGCCATTTCAAGTCTCGGAGGTGTCCGGCTTTGCGTCCGGTATAACCCGAATAAGATCGTCGCCATAATCATCTGGCGCAGGACCGCGACCGATTTCGGCATCGGCGGCGGCTGCCGGCGGTTCCAATTCCATCCGCCAATGATAGCCGTCTGCCTTCGGGCAGATCACATAAACGAAAGGTTCGTCGGGAGTGATGGAATTGGGGACGTAGCTTAAATAGAGATTCGTAGTCTCACCCAGCTCCTCGGAGGCAAAAAGCGTCAAAGCCCCATTTTCCTGAAAACCCAAAGAAATCTGATTGCGGTTCAACCCCACCGCACCATCCTGATTGGCCATTTTGGCAAGTAAGCGAAATTCACCGATATTGAAATAAGTGGTCTGGTTTCTATCCTTGATAGACACTTCTGGATCGAGCATGAGGTTGGCGCGCAGGTTGTCAACGATGTGATCCCGCACAATACTGCGCCTCGTTGTCTTCCGATGAATGTGGCCAGTCGTCCGATAATCGTTCAGGCCGGCACGGACGCCGTCGCGAGCGGCACTATACAAAACCGGCAAAAACCGTTCCAGTTTTTGGCGACTGTAGGCTTCATCACGCGGCATCGCTGTGTCCCCTAATTCGATGCATGAGACCGTACAGAAAATCCTATCAAAAGAGAAGCAAAATATTCCGAGTTTATTTTTCCTTGGCATTCCAATGGCTTGCAGCCGCCTTCCGCGCGATCTCGGCGCGCCGCTCTGGCGTCATGCGGCGCGCTTCTTGCCACCCTTCGAACCAAGCTCTTTGGCGGCGGCGCTCTTGCCATCGTCGTGCACGTCCTCGGCTTTGTCGCCGGTGGCAATGCGCATGACGCGTACCGCGTTGCTGATCGCGTCGGCGGGGCGCTTCTGGCCTTTAGGTCCGGAAGGCATTCAGACCTCCTGCCATGAATATCCAGTGGTGACGCCAAGGTGGAAGACGCGTCCACTACGAAGGTTTACGTATGCCGCGTTCCCATCACGTGGGTGTAGATATCGCCGGAGAAACTTCCTCATTCGCCTCCAGCCTATCTTTTTGGTGGGCGCAAAGACTATCGTTGTCCGGGGCGTCATCTCTCGATAAACCCCAAGCCTTTGTAGCCGCTTGAGAAGCTTGGTGGAGTCACGATTGGGAACCGCATTGTCCCATGTGATTAACCATCGCCATTCTTGATCGGCCGACATCATCGCTCCTATGCTTTCCGCTAGGCATATAGGCGTTCTCGCCTATGCGGGTAAACCGAGATAGACGCTTGGCGGCCCAAAGCAGCCGCGCACCAGATCGAACAGTTTGAGCCGGTGTTACATGCGAGAATCGAACATTAACCAGATTTACAGCGTCCGAGAACGGCAAAACGAGCAGGCTATGTCTGAAATTGGGATTTGTCGTCCGGCGGATTTGCTTAGAACAATGCAGGTTCAAGCGCCCACCGCCGGTCAAGCCCCGCCTGCTGCGGGTCCTGAGTTCGTTGACCATCGATCGGTAGCTATTCGGCGTTCGTCGCTGTAAACCGGAGCGTTTTCGGCCGGGTGCTGCGACCCAAAATCGACGGTCGGAGGGAAGTGGGCGGCGCTACGATATTTGAAGTCTCCGCACTGCCCGCCGCTGGCGGCAAACATCGCTACGCTTGCTGTCCCTTTAGGTCTTCATTCCGCTCCGCCATCAACGCCTCTTTCCCCATTCCGGCCACATCTCGCGTCCGTTGATCGTCTTCGCTTCGGAGTTTGTCCGCTATCCAGATGAGCGCGTCGAAGATCATGGAGCGATCGTCACCGGTCAGATCGACTATGCCCGCCTTGACGACGAGCCCGCCAAGTTCGATCAGATGTCGGGTGCGCCTGCGACGCTCGACCTGCCAGGTGCGCATGTCATTGCGGGCCTGTTCCGCCTGCCGGCGATTGCGGGCTGCCCGGTTGCGCTGGAGCGCTGCGAGGGTTGCGCTGAGGTTCCGAACCAGTTCGCCGGGACCGGCTCTCGAAAAACATCACCCCACGCTTGGCCCATGCCTCACGCTTTGCGGTGTCCTTCGTCTCGGTGATTGCGACCAGTGCGCCGGCCAGTTCGTCCGCGCTGAGCTGATCGGCGCCTGTGGCGATCACCAGCTCGCCAAGCTGCTGCACCTTTCGCGTTTTGAGCTCGCGGGCTTTCTCTTCCAGCACTTTCAGTTACGCATCGTAGTCGCGTGGTTTGCGCATGGCTGTCTCCATCGGTTGTCGATCTCTGGATGATAGTTGAGCGCCTGCCGGAAGGCTTCAGGGTCGCCGAGACAGCCAGGGACGGGCTGGTCCATCCCGAGAATTTTTCGAGGGAGGGCGCGCTTATACGTCGTGCCGACGTGCGGTTTAACGTGCAAACGGCCTGGAGGCGCAGGGCATTTCACTGGAGCCGCAAACCCAGATTGGTGCGCCGGCGCAGCGCATTGAGGGCAGTGGCCTTGCTGCTGGCGACATTGAAGCAGATCGCGCCGAACTGCATCGCGAGATCGCGCGCAACAACGGCGCGCGCATCATTGCCGATCCATGAATGGCGCTGGACGCCATCACGCATCAGCAATCAACCTTCACCCGAAAGGACATTGCGAAGTTCTCGCATCGCCACAGCGACGGGATGGAGCAGTTCAACGCGGTCGTGGCAGCCATCGGCAACGCACCCGATCTGGTTGAACTCGGCAAGGACCGGCGCGGCGAAGACCGTTTCACCACAAGGCAGATGATCGAGACCGAGCAGCGCCTGCATCGCGCGGCGGAGCGTATCGATTTGGACGAGCGCCACGCGGTGAGTGAGGCACATCGCGAGGCTGCTCTGGCGCGGGCTGCGCAACGCGGGCTTATCCTGTCGGGCGAGCAGAGCGATGCGCTGGCGCACATCACCGACGGTCGCGGTCTTGGTGTCGTCGTCGGCTTTGCCGGAACGGGCAAGAGCGCCATGCTTGGCGTTGCGCGCCAGGCATGGGCAGCGGCGGGCTATGAGGTCCGAGGCGCCGCACTCTCTGGCATTGCCGCCGAGAATCTGGAAGGCGGATCAGGCATCCCGTCACGCACCATCGCCAGTATGGAACACAGTTGGGGACAAGGCCGCGATCTGCTCACCACGCGCGATGTCCTGGTGATCGATGAGGCCGGCATGGTCGGCACGCGCCAGTTGGAGCGCGTGCTCTCCCATGCCGCCAACGTTGGCGCAAAAGTCGTCCTCGTCGGCGATCCGCAGCAGCTGCAGGCGATCGAAGCCGGTGCTGCATTCCGCTCGATTCACGAGCGTCATGGCGGCGTCGAGATTGGACAGGTGCGCCGGCAGCGCGAAGACTGGCAGCGCGACGCCACGCGCGATCTGGCAACCGGCAGGATCGGCGCTGCGATCAGCGCCTACGACGCGCAAGGCATGGTGCATCAGGCTGCAACGCGCAATGAGGCGCGAGGTGAACTCGTCGAGTGCTGGGATCGCGACAGGCAGGCGCATCCAGAGGCAAGCCGGATCATCCTCACCCACACAAACGACGAGGTGCGCGCGCTCAACCAGGCCGCGCGCGAGCGCATGCGCGCTGCCGGCGATCTCGGCGACGAAGTGCAAGTGACTGTCGAACGCGGCCCAAGAAACTTCGCCAGCGGCGACCGGGTCATGTTCCTCCGCAACGAGCGTGGGCTTGGGGTCAAGAACGGTACGCTTGGTGTCATCGAAGAGGTCAGCACATGATGGTTCGCGTCGATGACGACAGATCGGTTCGCTTCGACCTGAAAGACTACGCGCATATCGACCATGGCTATGCCGCGACCATTCACAAGGCGCAGGGCATGACCGTCGACCGGACCCATGTGCTCGCCACGCCGGGCATGGATGCGCATGACAGCTACGTAGCCCTGTCGCGGCATCGAGACGGGATGGACCTGCATTACGGCGGCGACGACTTCAGTACACGGGAGCGGCTCGTCCATACTCTTTCGCGCGACCGCGCCAAGGACATGGCGTCGGACTACGAGCAGATCGACCCTGCACGGAGCTATGCGGCGCGGCGCGGCATCACCTTCCGCGAGCGTGTGGTCGAGATCGTGCGCCGGATCGTTCCAGAACAGCTCCGCGACCGGATCAGCGGGCTGCTGGACGGATTGCGCTCGCCCGCAGACGGCGAGCCCATGCAGGAAGGTGGGCGCGGGCCGGGAAGGGAAAGTGTCGGGACGCGGATAGGAGATGCAGGCACCACGCCCGGCAGAGGCAATGTCGCCACTGGAGTGCCGCAGCGACACGAATGTGCAGGTGGACGCGGAAGCGGCGTTGCGCAGCGCTCGCACGAAGGCGCTTGTCCGTCACGCGCGTGCGCTCGACGCTATCCTCGGCGTCGGCAACCCGGATGGGCAGGGCATTCCCGACCAGATGCGCGAATTGAGGGATGCCCGTATCGCTTTCGAGAAGGTGCGGCCTCATGGCTGGCGCGATGCCGAAGCGGCCTACGTCAAGAATCCCGAGCTGGTTCGTGAAGCGAGCGCCGGCCGCGTCAACCGCGTCGTGCTTGCTCTCCAGCTTGAGACGGAAATCCGTACCGGGATGGACATCGATCCCGGCAGCCGGGTGGAACGTTTCGTGGAACGCTGGCAGAAGCTCGACCGGACCGGACAGGAGCAATACCAGGCCGGCGACATGTCCGGCTACAAGTCAACGCGCATGGCCATGTCCGACATGGCCAAGAGCCTTGAACGCGATCCTCAACTTGAATCCCTACTGGCAAACCGCAAACGCGAGCTTGGCATCAACGTGGATTCGGGCCGTCGCCTGGGCGCGGAACTCGCCTTCAGCCATGGGATTGGGAAGGGGCGAGGCCTTGGACTCTGACACCCCTCCGATTTGCCCCCGTTTGCACGCCACGATGCGGTGAGACGGGAATGGATCTTCCGGACTGGCGCAGGCCGCCCTCTGTGTCCCAGCAAGTGTCGATCACCATCAGCCGGAGGCCGCGCGCCATGCCCGAACCCGACCGTATAATCCGCCTCAGAACCGTGCTTGTCCGTACCGGCCTGTCCCGCTCCACCCTCTATCGTAAGATCGCCGATGGTACTTTCCCAGCTCAGTTGAAAAAAAGCGTCAACGGTGCGGGGTGGCGCGAATCCGATATCAATCGGTGGGTAGAGGATCCGGTATTTTGGAGGCCGAGGCGAGAAGGTGATGAAATACGATAAATCCGGTTGCGGGTAGCGTCTCAGTTTGAAACTCGGAGCCGTCTGAGCGGGGTCTTTGCTGTCAAACGGTGTCTGCGTCCTCGCCAGTTACAATGCGCATGACGCTGACGGCGTTGCCAATGACATTGACGGCGCGCTCAGGCCTTTAAGTCCAGTAGGCATTCTTCAAGTTCTCTTTCCAGTAGGCAATTCTAGGAGAAGGGTGCGCACGGTTTCGTGGTCCAAATAGGCACTACTCCAATGCGGCCCCTTAAGTTCTTTTGGACCCCAGTCCAGTTGCTCATGATTTCGACCGTGGTAAGCGACAAAATGTCGATCCACATCACCACCTTGGACGAGATCGGCCAGGAAGCCCATGACACTGTCATTGGTGGGTTCAAGCCGATAGTTCGGCATCATACCTCGTCCCGTTATGCCAATGCGTACGAATGCTGACCCGTGGCGCCTTTTGTAATCGTGCATGTTGTTGAACACGCCAAGAACATACCCCCGAGGCTGGTCCAGCGTTCGGACCACGTCGAGTACCGTTGCATTCCCAGAAAGTTTCACGCCTGCCATTCCATCCCCCCAGGCTTTCTACCAAGCATATAGAAGTTTGGCGCGTGGCGCGACGGCCGGACGGCGGCGGAAAGAAGCCGGCCAAATTTCAAACTGAGACACTATCAGGTTGCGGGAGCTGGTGAAATGATAGCATCTATCTCATCATGCGATGCAATTTCTGTGGATAACGGAACCGAACCACCGGTATGATTTTGGATTGGGTAATTTTGTGGGTACGGATCGATATCCACACTGATATTATCCGATTGAAGTCAAATACATAGCTTACAGTTCGATTCCGCTCTGGAACCTTGAACTTCGGTTCCACCTCGTCCACCCGCAGGTATTTGCGCACCGTAATTCCGAGACAGGCCCGTCCTACGGCTAATCTCTCGGATCGATAGATGTTCTGGATAATGCCAGCGTCGGATCACGCTCAATAATGCCATGTCGATCACTCCGTAATCCCCGCTGAAAAAACGCAGGGTAAGGGTCAAACATGGGTCAATTCTCGGTGGAAATATCCTGGGTTGCCGGGTCAGTTCTCAGTGGCAATCAACAGGCAAGGACAAATCCTCGATATGGTCTCCATCCGCGAGCGTCCCGCCGAGGCCGAGGATCGCGCCATCCCAGGCCATTGGGAAGGTGATCTGCTCGCTGGCGCAAACGACACCAACATCGTCACCCTCGTCGAACGGCACAGCCGGTTCACGATGCTTGTGAAGTTGGCGAGAAGGGACTCGGCGACCGTGGTGGCCGCTCTCGCGCAGAAGATCGGCTCATTGCCCGAGGAGTTGCGGCGCTCCTTGACCTGGGACCAAGGCAAGGAGATGGCTCGTCACAAGAGCTTCACCGTCGCAACCGATCTACAGGTCTACTTCTGCGATCCGCGCAGTCCTTGGCAGCGCGGCAGCAACGAGAACACCAACGGCCTGCTCAGACAGCACTTCCCAAGAACCACCAACCTATCCCTCGTCTCGCAGGATCAACTCGACGCCGTCGCTCGGAAGCTTAATCAGCGACCTCGAAAAACCCTGGACTTCGAGACCCCGGCCGATAGGTTGCAGAGGGTGTTGCGATGACAAGTTTAACTCACCGCCCAATCTCGGCCGTTCGCTGCACTCCTACTTCATCCTAAGAGCTGCCGTTCGTTCGCGGGCTGCGTTGGACGCGCGCAGAAGCGCATCACCTCGTCAATCTTTGTCCACATAACTTAGGAGCTGGTGTCACGGCGGTAGAGGTTGATACGAATCGAATCACCAAAGAACGTTTCGCCCCAGGACGAAATGATGTTGCGCTCATCGAGCCACTTCACAAATTCAACGTTGATGTCTGTTTTGTCGATCCTCGGGCTATGATAGCCGGTCTTGATCTCGGAGAATGGTTCCGGGAGGGCGGCGAGGATCTCGCGTACATCACCGTCGCCCAAGACTTTCTGGCACTTGTTGAACAATGAAATCTGGACCGGGATCGGTGCCGAGTTCAGGATGACCGCGCGCGCGGCTTCGACACCCAGAGCGCTCACGTCCGCCCCAGTCCTCTCCAAGATCGCGCCCACTTTGCCCGCCCGAGATTGCAGGCCACCGAGCAAGGTGAGATCCATTGACCGGATGATCGCCAGTTTACGGGCGTCACCGATATTCTCGCCTAGGAGCAACTCACGGAAATCGTCTTCGAGGGCGAACGTCGCCTCGTCTTGTAAATATGCATCAATGTTTTCGACCACGAATAGGACTCGGAGGTCAATTTGCTCTCTAAGCGCGTCCACATTCTCTTTCGTAAAATTGACCCTCGCTTTCTCGATCAGTACCCGCAATTTACCAGGGCCAAGATTACTCGGAAATTTAATGAAGGTCCTCGGTAGCCTTTGGACATAGATTCGATACGTTGCGTCTTGCAGGGCGTCGTCGTTGATCAGGAACTGGCGCAGGGCGGCTGCCTTATCGTCCGAGGGAATAGCCTGCTGCGGAAGTGCCGCCAGCGCTGCCTTCGTCTCCAGAAAACCGGTTAAAGTTGCCGCATCGAAGGCCTCGCTGCCCATGAAGGCGAGGCAATTCTCCCAGGAAGGCTCAATTCTGCTCAACTGGAAAACGAGTGAGTGAAAACGGACTGGCACATCGCCGAGGGAAGAGATGGTAGCCGACTGCCTTTCGAGGAACGCACTCAGATCGTCAAAATCGGCATCCTCTCGACCGATAATGGACAGAATGGTGGCCACGCTCTCGCGCGAATTGTCCTCAAGCCGCAGGAGTACGTTCTTGAGATAGTCAACGAAGCCGCGCTCGATCCTTAAACTCAGAACCGCATTACCGATTCCGGTGACCGTCGTGTAATTCCGAGTGCGCAAGGGCTCGAGATCGTCAACTCCTAGAACAGTTTGGAAAATGAACTCTAGGTTCTCAACGGAGAGCGTGTAGGAACCCTCTTCAAAAAGGAAGCGAGCAATTCCAGGAAAACCTTCTATACTTCTGAGGTCTTCCAGCTCGATCCCAAGGGGCTTTAGACGAGACGGGTCGATGTTGGTCCCGAGCGCGAGAATCTGAGCCAGCTTTTCGGAGACGAATGGCGAAATCTCGGGATATGCGGCCGGCAGCGCTTTGAGGGCCGGCTCAGGCAAATGCGCGATTATCTGACCAACATGGGGGAGATGCCCGGGATTGGCAAGGACAGCCGGAATGAAGCCTGGCCACCCGGCTCGCAGTCCTGCAACCAACTTGGGCACTTCTTTTCCCGCTGCGTAGTAACTAGTGAAGAAGGCGCCGCAATCCTCGAAATCAGAAGCCAAATACTCAAACATCTTCGCCCCTTGGTCCGCATACGCGGCGTCGTCACCCAGCAGGCAATCGACGATCTTGACGTTGAGGACGTAGTGCTGACGGAAATCCTCGCCACGCATCGCAGCCACGACTTCCTTCGCATTGTCGATCAGGAAGTTGGGGTCCGGGTTTATGAATCCGCGTATCTGAATGAGAAATTTGTTGTCGTTGGGCGACAGTCGACCCGAATGGAACAGCGATGTATACTGGTAGTAGGTGTCGTCGATATAGCCTTCCATCACTAGAAAGCGAGGCAGCTCGCCATTTTCGCCGAACGCGCCAAAAAGATCGCTCATTTCTTTTACATTCAGTCGAATAACCTCATTGAATTTAGCGGAGCGCAGAGCGGCGATCTTCTCCCGCAGCGCTCGCCGCCTTCTAGAGGTAGAGCTCCTAGCCTCAGCAGTCCGCTGCTCAACCTCTTCCTTGCGCTGCGCAAACGTCCTCAGACTATCGACCTCGGACTGCAAGCTCGAGATGTTGATGGTCTGGTGATACCCGTTGAGACTACGATAGGTAATAGTTTGGCTACTGATGATCTGGTCGAAATTTTCACTTCTCGCGAGTGTGCTAATCTCAATCTGGGTCTGTCCATTCTGACCGATGTGGGACGCCTGAGCAGGTAGTTTCTCAAACAACGCCATCGCATAAATTCGGCGGAGATCGAGCAGATCGGCTGGAATTTGCCGTTCGGCAACGTCGGCCTCATGCTCGATGCGCTCAATAGCGGCCTTATATTCTGCCTCACCGCGAGCGATAAACTCATCATGCTTGCCAAGGATCTCCGCGAGATTGCCCTTGCCACGATGAAGGCTCTCAAAGTCACTCGGGAATACATTCTTATATATCAGAACCGCTAGGAGTTTGTTTGCGTCCAGCACATTGTCGCCATCAGTCTCCAGATTAGCGACATAGATGGCATACTCATTGAAAATGTTTTGTATGAGCCTCAGGTCGTTCAGATATCGCGAAACTTCACGTAGAAACTGGCGATCAAGTCGACTGTCCAGCGAAAGCCGCTTCCCCTGCTCCAGGACTTTATCGATCGAGTTCGAGCTGTTGATGACTGGTATGACGGGGATGATGAACTCAAAGAACTTCGTTCTGTCCGTGTTGGCGAACATGTCATCGCGTAATGCGTAAAGGAAGCGTATTGTCCGCTTCACGCCAGCATTCGCATTTACGAGGCTATTTATCTCGCGGAGAGTAATGAATATCTCGGAATTGTTGAACCTGTCGAGATCTTCGATAATGACGAGAACATACTTCGTTGACTGAAAGAAGTATATAATCTCGTCCAAATGCCGATTAAGAATCGATTCTTGGCTGACCGCCACAGGTGTGATCTCAATATCTTTTAGAGAAATACTCTTGAGAGACAGGCCGAAGCTGATCTTGTAGAATTGGTAGACCGTCAGCCAGAGGAACGATGCTCCCACGGCAAACCACAGAAAAGTGGGCCAGTTACTTATCGAAAGAGGCAGGAAGAAGCTGCCATTGATGACGTCATCGCGTTTTTGGAAAAGATGCCAACAGGCCACGACGCCAAGGATCACGTACAGAGAAAGCAAGATCGACCATCTACTGGGCGACCTAATTCGCTTAAATCGCGAGAGCGGCAGCTGGTTCGCATCCGCGCCATAGAGCATCTGTTGAAGGATGCTTCTCTCGATCTCCTGTTTGCTCACAGCGCCACCGGAGGCGGTTGCCTCAGGAAGGAACGCGGCGAGCGATATCTGCAGAATTGGATGCCGGTATTTTTTTAGGAAGGCCCTGATGATGCTGCTTTTTCCCGAGCCATAAGGCCCGGTCAAAGCGATGTTCGAAACTCTGGGATTGCTCGTCGCGTACAGGAGCGCATCGGAATATACTCCTGCCTCGTCTGCCTTCTCGGTTGGCGCAAGATCGATAAACTTTGATTGTACATCGACCGCGTCGTTCGAGCGGCAAAGCAAGTTAAGGATTCTAGCGATGATTTCCCGCAAGCTATTTCGAAGTCCCATAAACAGAGGCGTTAGCGCTTCAACGCTTAGCATGCGCACAAGTATGGCCAAAGCCGATTTAGAACATGGGTGGGGGACGTCCGAATATGAGTGATGTCGGCGATTCCTTCGAGAGCCGAAAAGGCGGACGAGCTGGTCGTCAGTCCGGGTGCAAGCTCAACCTCGTGGTCAAACCAGGGCCAGCTGCCGCTGCCCAACTGATGGATAGATGGTCACGAAACCTGGGTCTATGCGCGGGGCCGGCTGAGGCGAGACCTGCAGTCCGACACCAAGCGGGCGGGATGCCGAACTGACCGCTCATCGCCAAGTCTTACCAAGACCTGACAGTCTGGTCCAGGCCAACAACGTCGTTCCAGTTCTCGACCAGCGCGCGGTCATTCTCGATGGTACCCTGTCGAAGGTTTGATCGCACATGCCGATAGTGTTTGCGTGGCGCAATGAGTTATATAAGTTAGTATATGGAGATCGCCCATATGGGAACATATATAGCGAAAATTGATATAGCGGCGCATATTGACGCCTGTAATATACGATTCTATATCAAGCTAGATCATACTGAAACCGATATACGCCATGAAGATCAGAACAGCTCGCGACATTGGTATGCTGATCAAGGAGGCCCGCACCCGGCGCGGCCTGTCACAGGCTGCCTTGGCCAAGATGATCAACACCACGCAGACGTGGGTGTCGTGGATCGAGAACGGCAAGCCCAGCGCCGAGATCGGCAACGTGCTGCTGGCGCTGACCACGCTTGGTGTGGAGCTGGACTTTCAGATCCCGCCGGCGCCGACGTCGGCTGCTAATCATCATCATAATGCCGAAGAACGGCATGTCGACGATGACGACGACGAGATTCCCTACAAGCTCTAGGTGACGATGATCATGGTGAACCCGATCGACACCCTCGGCGTCTATATCGCTGGCAGACCAGTTGGGGGGCTCCACCACCTGCAGGGCGGTAAGCTTTCGTTCTCCTACCACGAGGCATGGATGGAGGGCCGGGTGGCGATCCCGCTCTCCCTGTCAATGCCGACGATCACCAGGACCTACGAGGGCAAGGTCGTCGAGGCATTCCTCTGGGGCCTGCTGCCGGATAATGAGCAGACCCTCGCCAGATGGGCCCAGAGATTCCAGGTCTCCGCCCGAAACCCGTTTGCCCTGCTCAAGAACGTCGGCCGCGACTGCGCGGGCGCCGTCCAGTTCCTTCCGCGTGACGATCAGGTTTCCCGCGGCGAGAACGTGGAGTTGCTCACCGAGGCGCAGATCGGCGACCGCCTGCGCGACCTGCGCAAGGATGGTGCAGCGACCCGGCGAATCGGCGATCCTGGTCAGTTCAGTCTCGCTGGTGCGCAGGCAAAGACGGCGTTCTATTTCGATAAGGGCAGCAATCGCTGGGGGATCCCTCTAGGCGACACGCCCACGACACACATCTTCAAGCCGCCTTTGCCGCACTTGCACGGGCATACCGAGAACGAGCATTTCTGCCTGCAGCTTGCATCCAAGCTCGGCATGGATGCTGCACATAGCCAGGTTCTCGACTTCGCAGGCGAAAAGGCGATCGTTATCGAGCGCTACGACCGCCGCAACATCGAGGGCAAGACCATCCGCATCCATCAGGAGGACATGTGCCAGGCCCTGTCGGTGATGCCGACGCTCAAGTACGAGAACCAGGGTGGGCCAGGTATCACGACGATCTCCAGAAAGGTGCTGTCGGCCTCCCTCGACCCCGTCCAAGACCGTCAGATCTTCATGGCCGCGAACGTCTTCAACTGGATCATCGCCGGCACGGACGCGCATGCAAAGAACTACTCGATGCTGCTCGGTGCCCAGGGCGAGGCCCGCCTAGCTCCGCTCTACGACATCTCCTCCATTCTGCCGCACCTCGGGGGAGAGATCCAATCTGAGATGCGCGACCTTAAACTGGCGATGAAGATCGACAGGGTCTATCCCATCGAGGAGATCATGCCGCGCCACTGGGGGCGCTGTGCGTCCTCAGCAAAGGTTGGCAGCGAGTACACGGTGCGGACAATCCGCCATCAGCTCGCGGTGATGCCCGACATGGCATCGGAGTGCGCCCAAGAGCTTCGCCAGGAGGGGATCATCCATGAGATCGTTGGTCGCCTCGTCGACGCGATCGCGACGCGCATCAAGGGCTTGTCCCGGATCTATGGAGAGGAAGGTTGTGGAGGTTAAAGTCGGGCGGGGATAGCGGATCCACGGACTAATGCCGGCGAAAGGACGGACCGCACACTGCCCACGGGATTCTCGCTCTAATAGCGCCCCGGCTCCGGGCCGGGTAGATGGCCGGTTTCGGAACCGGCCATCGGCAGCTTGAAAGACGGAAATGGGGTCGGCTGCAGAACGGCAGCTTCCCGCCGAACGCGGTCCAACTTTCTCTCCAGGAAATCTGACAATGCGGGCCTACGATTTGGCGTTGAGTTGTGGCGTTTTTCGACGGTCAGTATGATTCCGGCGGTTGGAGATTTGTATCGGCGTTTGATGAACGGCCGCTGTTGGGTTCAAAGTGGATGGTCGCGGTGTGTGGACAGCAGGCTTGCGGCGTCCCTCGATTGAGATCACCCGCAGGTTTTTGCTCTTGAGTTCATCCAGATAATCGGCCCACCACTGCATCATCTTGACGCGCTCGTCCCAATGCTCTGCCCGGGCGTAGGCGCGCCGAACGTCGTTGTTCTCAATGTGGGCCAGCTGCCGCTCTATCGCGTCCGGATGCCACTTGCCGCATTCGTTCAGCAGAGTTGATGCCGTTGCTCGAAAACCATGCGCGGTTGCTTCTTCCTTGCCGTAACCCATACGGCGCAGCGCGGCGTTAAGCGTGTTATCGGAAATCGGACGCGAAGCCGATCGAACACTAGGAAACAGCAGCGATCCACCACCAGAGATCTCTCTCAGTGAAGTCAGGACGCTGATCGCCTGCCTTGATAGGGGTATGCGGTGCGGCCGTCGCATTTTCATGCGTGCCTCAGGGATGGTCCATACCGAGCTTTCAAAATCGAACTCTTCCCATTCAGCGGAGCGAAGCTCGCCGGGGCGGGGAAACATCAGCGCCATCAGCTTCAGACCAGCTCGGGTTGTAGGCTGTCCGTCAAATGCATAGATTGCCCTCAGCAAACCGCCCAAGGCCTTCGGATCAGTGATCGCGGCGCGAGGCGTTACAGTCGGACTGATGAGTGCGCCTCTGAGGGCGAAGGTCGGATCTGTCTCGGCGCGTGCCGTCGCGATTGCGTATCGAAACACGCTGCCGATGGTGGAGCGCAGTCGCCTGGCCGACTCGTATCGACCGCGAACCTCGACGCGACGGAGGGCGGTAAGGATGGTGGCCGTATCGATCTCCCGAATGCACTTGTCGCCGATTATCGGATAGGCAAAATCGAGCAGCCATTGACCTTGCTGATCGTCCGGTCGGCACGTCCCTCCTTCTTTAGCTTGTCGACATATTCGTCCGCGATTGAGCGAAAGGAGTCCTTTGCCGAATCGGCCTTCCGCAAGCTGCGTTCCTTTCCAGGGTCGACGCCAGCTAGCAGGAGCCTTTTAGCATTATCGCGCGCCTCCCGTGCCTCGGCGAGAGAGATAAGGGGATAGCTGCCCAGCGCGAGCAGTTTCTGCTTGCCCTCAAAGCGGTAGGCGAGCCGCCAGAGGCGAGAGCCCGTAGGCTGTACCCACAGCTGCAGCCCGCCCCCGTCAGATAATTTCACGAGTTTGGAAGCGGGGCGGGCGCTTCGACATTTCACGTCGGAGAGGGGCATTCGTCAGGTCTCCCTTGGCTGTTTCGATACCATCAGGATGTCGAATACCAACGGAAATACCATCCCCCCGCCTCGTTGGACCAAATGCGCCTGAAGCGTTCCCTGTCCCGCTTAATTGCGTCATGCGACTGCAAAAGATCAACAATTCCGGTCGCTTGCAGAAACTCCAGCGTAGAAACTTCGGCGAAAGGGAGTGTCGGGAGAAGAGCGGATGGTGCCCAGAGGCGGATTCGAACCACCGACACGCGGATTTTCAGTCCGCTGCTCTACCAACTGAGCTATCTGGGCCTCGCCGGCAAACGAGACATCGCCTGACCGGATTTCAGGAAAGCGCCGTGGGGCACCCCTTGAAAGCGCGTGGGTTATAGCACGGGAATCCGGCCTGTCCAGCGCCTAAGCGCTGATTTTCCGGGGCAATTGTCGCAGACAATACCGACGCCGGCAAAGCAGCAATTGCGTAAGGTCGGCGAAGTGGAATTGCGCGGCCGGCACCGCCCAAACCCTACTTCGGCTCGTCGCTCTCGTCCTCGTCATCCCGCGCGGTGATGACATAGGCGCCCTTCAGCCAGCGGTTGAGGTCGATGTCCTTGCAGCGCTTCGAGCAGAACGGATAGGTCTCGCGCGCCGACGGCTTGCCGCATTCGGGGCAGGGGCGCTTCGGGCGCAGTGGTGTGACCTTATCGTCCAGGCTCATGGCCGCGCGGTATGCCAGCTGGTGTGGACCTTGAAGCCTTCGCCCGAAAGCAGCGCCACCGTCTCGTAGAGCGGCAGGCCGACAATGTTGGTATAGGAGCCGACCAGCTTGACGACGAACGAACCGGCGAGACCCTGGACGGCATAGCCGCCGGCCTTGCCGCGCCATTCGCCGGAGGCGACATAGGCGTCGATCTCCTCGCGTGGAAGCCGCTTGAAGCGTACCCTGGATTCAACCAGCCTTTGGCGCAGCTTGCCGCCCGGCGTAATCAGGCAGATGCCGGAATAGACCCGGTGCGAACGGCCCGAAAGCAGTCCAAGGCAATTGGCGGCGTCGTCCAGCGTCTCGGCCTTGGGCAGGATGCGGCGTCCGACCGCCACCACCGTATCGGCGGCCAGCACGAAACTTGGCGCATAGTCTTCCTCGCTTTTCAGCGAGGCCAGCGCCTTCTCGGCCTTTTCCTTCGACAGCCGCTTGGCCAGCGAGCGCGGATGTTCGGCGCGCAGCGGCGTTTCGTCGACATCGGCCGGCAGCACGCGGTCCGGCTCGATGCCGGCCTGTTGCAACAGTTCGATCCGGCGCGGCGAACCAGAGGCAAGCACGAGCTTCTGCAGGATGCTCATCGCGGTTCGCGCCGGACTGTTACTTGAAACGGTAGGTGATGCGGCCCTTGGTCAGGTCATAGGGCGTCATCTCGACCAGGACCTTGTCGCCGGTCAGCACACGGATGCGGTTCTTGCGCATGCGGCCAGCCGTATGGGCGATGATCTCGTGTTCGTTTTCGAGCTTCACCCGGAACATCGCGTTGGGCAACAATTCCGTCACGACACCCGGAAACTCGAGGACTTCTTCCTTCGGCATTCGATACCTTTGCTTGGATTGCAGTTCCGGCGCCCTGGAGCGCCCAGGCCGGAATTTCGGCGGAACCTATATGATAATCGTGCGCTTGTGAACACGCTTAGATCGCGTCATATGCGACGCGCTCCACGCTTTCGTTTTATGCATGTCGTTGTCTCAAAACCGGGACCGCTTTTGAGCGAGATGCATCAATCCGCCGCGTTTTTTACCTCCGGAAGCAGAAAACGTCGGCTGATGCGCGCTTTCAGCCGTTCTCTCACGTCGCGATAGCTGGCCATGATCTGCTCGCGCCTGCCGCCGACATCGGTCGGATCCGGCATCGGCCAGTATTCGACGTCGACGGCAAGCGAGCGGGTGAGCTCGAGCGCGGCGTGGTGGGCTTCCGGCGCCAGGGTGACGATCAGGTCGAAATAATCGTCCTCGAGATCGTCCATCGAGCGCGGCTGGCGCTCGCCCAGCGTCAGGCCCTCTTCGGCCAGCACCGCGTCGACGAACGGATCGCGCTCGCCCCTGTGCACGCCGGCAGAGGCGACGAAAGTGGCCGGCGGCAGCATGCGCCGCGCCAGCTGCTCGGCCATCGGCGAGCGCACGGCGTTCATGCCGCACAAAAACAGGATCGAGCGGGGCGCCCCAGTCAGGTCTAACCCCGCCAGTGCAGCACGCAGACCAGCGTGAACAGCCGCCGCGCCGTGTCGAAGTCGATGTCGATCTTGCCTGCCAGCCGGTCCATCAACGTCTGGGAGCCTTCATTGTGCAGGCCGCGCCGGCCCATGTCTATCGCCTCGATATGGCTCGGCGTCGAGGAGCGGATGGCGTCGTAGTAGCTTTCGCAGATCAGGTAATAGTCCTTGACGATGCGCCTGAGCGGCGTCAGCGACAGGATATGGGTGACGACATCAGCACCATCCTCGCGGGCGACCGCAAACACCAGCCGGGATTCGGCCAGCGAGAGCTTCAGCCGATAGGGCCCGGCGCCGTCATCATTGACCGGCTGAAAGCTGTTTTCTTCGATCAGGTCGAAGATCGCCACCGCGCGCTCATGTTCGACATCGGGCGTCGAACGGCCGATCGACTCGTCGAGCTCGACATCGATCAGCCTTGCGCGGGTTTGATCGCCGTCCGCCATCGCCGCCTACATGTTCAGCCGGATGGCGACGGAGCGGCCATGCGCGTCGAGGCCTTCCGCCTTGGCCAGCGCAATCGCCGCCGGCGCAAGTGCTCTCAGCTGCTCCGGCCCGAGCTTCAGGATCGAGGTGCGCTTGACGAAATCGAGCACCGACAGGCCCGAAGAGAAGCGCGCCGAACGCGCCGTCGGCAGCACGTGGTTGGAGCCGCCGACATAGTCGCCGATGACTTCGGGCGTATGGCGTCCCAGAAACACAGCACCCGCATTGCGCATCCTGGCCAGGAAGCCCTCGGCATCGTCGATGGCGAGTTCCACATGTTCGGCGGCGATGCGGTCGACCAGCGGCAGCGCGGCCTCGATGGTCTCCACCAGGATCACCGCACCGAAATCGCGCCAGCTGGCAGCCGCCGTCTCGGCGCGCGACAGGCTCTGCAGCTGCCGCTCGACCGCCTGTTCGACGGCCTTGCCGAAGGCCGGATCGTCGGTGATGAGGATCGACTGCGCCGACACGTCATGCTCGGCCTGAGCGAGAAGATCAGCGGCAATCCAGTCGGGGTCGTTGCTGCCGTCTGCCACCACCAGCACTTCAGACGGTCCGGCGATCATGTCGATGCCGACCGTGCCGAACACCTGGCGCTTGGCGGCGGCGACATAGGCATTGCCGGGCCCGACGATCTTGGCGACCGGCCGGATCGTCTCGGTGCCATAGGCAAGGGCGGCAATCGCCTGCGCGCCGCCGACGCGGTAGATCTCCGAAACGCCTGATATATCGGCGGCCACCAGCACCAGCGGGTTGATGACACCGCCTGGCGCCGGCACGACGATGACGATGCGCTCGACGCCTGCCACCCTGGCCGGCACGGCGTTCATCAGCACCGAGCTTGGATAGCTCGCCGTGCCCCCGGGCACATAGAGCCCGACCGCCTCGATCGCTGTCCAGCGCGAGCCCAGTTCGACGCCGGCGGCATCGGTATAGCGGTCGTCTTGCGGCTTTTGCCGTTCGTGATGGGATCGGATGCGGTCGCGGGCGAACTTCAGCGCCTCGACCGTCTGCGGATCGGCGTCTTTGTAGGCCTGAGCGATGTCGTCCTTCGACACGGCGATGCCGAGACTATTGAGGTCGGCCTTGTCGAATTTCAGCGTGTAGTCGACCAGGGCAGCGTCGCCCTCGGCACGAACCCGCGCAATGATGGCGCGCACGGCAGTGTCGACGTCCTCCGATACCTCCCGCTTGGTGGTCAGGAAGGCGGCGAAACGCTGCGCGAAACCGGCATCGGACTGGATAAGCGTAATGGCCATCGGCTGCGTCTAGATCATGGTGAGATTTGGTTGAAATCTCATCATGATCTAGCCCTTTGTTGGAGCATGATCTCTGGACAAACGATTCCCGTTTTGTCCAACAAAAACCGGCACCCACTTTTTGGGATCATGCTCTAGACCCTATGCACCGGACGCGAGGTGGCTTCCCAGGCGCCGCCTATGTCGGCAAGCCGTGCCTCGATGCATTCGACGTCGAGCATGATCGCGCCGCCGCCGGAAAAGACCAACTCGACGATGCCGGCCGGCTTGCTGATTTCGATAAAGCTGATTGCCAGAAGCGACAGCACCTCGGCCGGCCGATCGCGGGCAATGCCGCTGGTCTTGGCGCCGAGCACGCGGTCGAAATGCAACACCGCCTGGCGCCGCTCATTGTGCTTGCTGAACAGTCCGGATTTCGCCTCCCAGACGAAGCGGTTCATGGTCAATATGAAACGCTTGGCCGAAGGCAGGTATTCGAGGTCGGAGACCTTCATTACGGCGTCCTGGACGTGAGCCGAGACGATGCTCAGATCCTGATCGTCGAGCGCAATGAGTTTGAGGGCTGCCATGCCGAATGCACACCTGAAAGTTGGTTTCAGCCTTCTGTTAGGCGGTCTTTCCGGTCCGTGCAACCGCGACACAAATTCAACCCGAGGCTAGCGCCTCGGGTTTGAAGTGTTGGCGGTGAATGAAGGCAGCACCAGACGCCTGTCTGTCTGAAGCAACTGCCGTGCGGTCAAGCTGAAATCCGCTCGATCACCGCGCCGCAATTGGAGAGCTTTTCTTCCAGCCGCTCAAAACCGCGGTCGAGGTGGTAGACGCGGTTGACCGTCGTTTCGCCTTCGGCCGCCAGACCGGCGATGACCAGCGACACCGAGGCGCGCAGATCGGTCGCCATCACGGGTGCGCCCTTCAGCTTGGCGACGCCGTCGACGATCGCCGTTTGGCCGGACAGCGTGATGTGGGCGCCGAGCCGGGCCAGTTCCTGCACATGCATGAAGCGGTTTTCGAAGATGGTCTCGGTGATGCGCGACTTGCCCTTGGCCATGGTCATCAGGCCCATGAACTGCGCCTGCAGATCGGTCGGGAAGGCCGGGAACGGCGCCGTCATGACGTCGACCGGCGAAATGCCGGCGCCGTTGCGCCGGACGCGAATGCCGGAATTGGTCGGCGTGATCTCGGTACCGGTCTGGGCAATCACATCCAACGCGGTCTGCAGCAGCTCGGGGCGGGCGCCTTCGAGCACGACATCACCGCCGGTCATGGCCACCGCCATGGCATAGGTGCCGGTCTCGATGCGGTCGGGGATGACGCGCACGCGCGCGCCCGACAGCGACTCGACGCCATCGATGGTGATAACAGGCGTGCCGGCGCCGGAAATTTTGGCGCCCATGGCGTTGAGGCATTCGGCGAGGTTGACGATTTCGGGCTCGCAGGCGGCGTTTTCCAGCACCGTCTCGCCCTTGGCCAGCGCCGCCGCCATCATCAGCACATGGGTGGCGCCGACCGAGACTTTCGGGAAGACATAGCGATTGCCGACGAGGCGGCCGTTCCTGGTCTTGGCCAGCACATAGCCGGTGTCGACATCGATGTCGGCGCCCAGCGCCTGCAAGCCCTCGAGGAACAGGTCGACCGGCCGCGTGCCGATGGCGCAACCGCCGGGAAGCGACACTTTCGCCTCGCCCATGCGGGCCAGCAGCGGGCCGATCACCCAGAACGATGCCCGCATCTTCGACACCAGCTCGTAAGGCGCGGTCGTGTCGACGATGTTGCGGGCCGAGAAATTGATGGTGCGCGAATAGCCCTCATTCTGCTTCTCGCGGCGGCCGTTGACCGAATAGTCGACGCCGTGATTGCCGAGAATGCGGATCAGCTGCTCTACATCGGCCAGATGCGGCACGTTTTCCAGCGTCAGCGTGTCGTCGGTGAGCAGCGAGGCGATCATCAGCGGCAAAGCGGCGTTTTTCGCGCCCGAAATCGGAATGCTTCCGGCGAGCTTGTTGCCGCCGACAATTCTGATGCGATCCATGAGAGAATGTCCCCTCGGCCCGATAGGCCGGTTTTCGTCAGTTTGAGTATCGGCCCGTCTAGACCATTGGCCGGCTTGGTTCAAGAAATAGGATTTCTGAGCCCCTTTGGCCAAGGTGACCGGCCAGTGTGGCTGATATCGGTCAGTCCTTGTGCATTTTTTCAGCAGCCGGCAGTCCTTCGGGCCGCTGGTCAGGATCACCGGTGCGCCGCGAGCGCGCTTGCGTCTTGCGCTTCGTGAGATTGGCGCGCAGCTGCTCGGCCAGACGGTCCTTGCGGTCAGTCCCGTCCTTTTTTTCCGGATCAGCCTTTTTCGGTGGAATTGTCTTGTCGTCCATCGTTCCGTCCCGCCCGCGACTGGCAGGGCCTGCTGTTCAAGGGATAGCTAGCATTGTGGCGCCGCCGTGTCAGCGAAACTTGTCTGGCAAAGCCTTTCACAGACGCCTTGCGCTTGCCGGTTCTATATGGCAGAAGCCCCGCCATCAGCGGCTGCGGTAGCTCAGTGGTAGAGCACTCCCTTGGTAAGGGAGAGGTCGAGAGTTCAATCCTCTCTCGCAGCACCAGTTCATTCCTTCGATTTTAAAAAGATGCGTCGCGAAGTCGGGGTCTCGTTGCGGACCAAAAAAGCCGGCTGACGCAAAAGTGCCAATCCCGCGCATCCAACCGTGGCCCCCTCGCCCGGAAACATTGAGAGAAAGAGGCTCTACGGGGCCAGACGACTGCTCAACAAGTCCGGACCTGTCCACTCATGAACAGGCCGGACTGGCCGTATCCGGCATGCTGAACACTACCGCTCGCACGCTGAAAGCCAGCCGCCTCGTACGCATATCCACCACAAGAACACAGCTCGCCCAAGGACTTGCCATCAGCCGGCCATCATGATGCCATCTCGGCTGCGGAAGATATCGCCGGGTTTGGGATAGACGATGCTCTTTGGGCGAACAGCAGGTGCGATGGGGCGCGCGTGTGCGGCGATAGCCGCGGCACTGCTGCTGTGCCTGTGCACGCTTCTCCCTGCGTGGGCTGAAGAGCCGAAGGCGCTGAAAGGCGTGGCGCTGGTCATCGGTCAGTCCGGCTACCAGCATGTCGGCAAATTGCCCAATCCGGAAAACGACGCCCGCGCCATCGAGGAGATGCTCGACAAGCTCGGCTTCGAGACCGATGTCGCCACCAACCGCGACGCGCGCAAATTGCGGCGCGATCTCGAAGGCTTCGTCGACGACGCCGAGGGAGCAGACGTCGCCATCATCTACTATTCGGGTCATGGCATCGAAGCCGGCGGCGAGAATTATCTGTTGCCTGTCGATGCCGACATTTCGGCGCTCGACGACGCCGGCGAGAAGCTGGTGCCGCTGTCGGCCATCGTCGCCGAACTGAAGGCCAAGGTGCCGGTCACCATCGTGTTGCTCGACGCCTGCCGCAACGATCCGTTCCCGCCGGGCACGCTCTTGAAGCTGGCGCCGGATGATGAAGGCAAGCCGATCGGCGCGGGCGGCCTCGGCGAAACGCGCGGCGTCGTTGCGTTCAAGTCGGGAGACCAGGCCAAGGGCTCTGCCGACGACAGCCTCGGCCAGGTCATCGCCTTTGCCGCCGAACCCGGTAAAGTTGCGCTCGACGGTCCGGCCGACGGCAACAGCCCATATGCGGCGGCGATCCTGCGCCACATCGACACGATGGGCGGCGAGGAATTCGGCACCGTTTTGCGCATGATCGGCGAGGAGGTCTATCTCAAGACCAATGGCCAGCAGCGGCCCTGGGTCAATGAGAGCCTGCGCCGGCTGCTCTATTTCGGTACCCCCGCCGAGGCGCCGAAAGGTGATGAGGGCGAAATCCTCAGGGAGCGGCGCCAGCTCCTGCTGACCATCTCGACGCTACCCGAGCCGGAGCGCCGCCAGATCGAAACCATATCGCGTGACGGCAAGGTGCCGATGGATGGGCTCTACGCCATGCTGAAGGCGCTCGGGGTCGACATACCCAAGGATCCGGCTGAGCTCGACAAGCTGCTGCGTGGCCAGACCGAACGGCTGAAACACGTGTTGGCTGAACGCGAGACTTTGAAAAACCCGGACCCCGAAATTGCCAGGCTATCGAAACTCGCCGAACAGGCGGTTCAGGAAGGCGCGCTCGAAGCGGCGCAGAAATTCAACGAGCAGGCCAAGGCCCGCATCGGCGAACTTTCGTCTACGGTCGACCAGGCCGAGGCCGAGCTGAAGGCAAAGCGGCTGGAATTCGCAAAGGTCTTCGCCAGCAGTGCCAGGACTTATGAAATCTCCTTCAACTTCAAGGAGGCGGCGCAGGATTACGCCAAGGCCTTCGAGCAGGCTGCCAAATGGAGCGACGAAGACGCGTTCTACTACAAGGCGGCAGAGGCCAACGCTCTGTCGGAACAAGGGGACTTCTCCGGCGACAATGCGTATCTCGCCCAGGCCCTGACAGCCTATGAACAGGCATTGACCTATGTCACCCGCGAAAAGTTGCCGCTACTTTGGGCGGCCACCCAGAACAATATGGGCGCCACGCTTGCTACGTTGGGCGAACGGGAAGCCGGCCGCGAAAACCTCGACAAGGCAGCTGCCGCTTATGAGCAGGCGCTGACCGTCTATACGCATGACGCCTACCCCGACGACTGGGCATCGACCTATGGCAATCTGGGCACGGTCTACTGGCGGCTCGGCCGGCGCGAGAACGGGACGGCGCTTCTGGAGCGGGCTGTCGCGGCATTCCGCTCGGCGCTCGAGGTGCAGTCGTTGAAGAAACTACCGCTGGAATGGGCGGCGACGCAGAACAATCTCGGCATCGTGCTGTCCGAAATCGGCGACCGCCAGACCACATCGGACAGTTTCCGCGCGGCGATCGAGGCGCATCGTGCGGCATTGACGGAATACAACAGAGAGCGCGTACCGCTCGACTGGGCATTGAGCCAGATCAATCTGGGTGTCGTTCTGGCGAGCCTCGGCGCGCGCGAAAAGGATGTACCGACGCTTGAGCAATCGGTCGCGGCCTTCCAGGCGGCGGCTGAGGAGATGACCAGGGAACGCGCGCCGGCGCAATGGGCGACCATCCAGAACAATTTGAGCACCGCATTCGAGTCGATCGGCGAGATCAACGGCGATATCGCCGCGTTGCAGCGCGCGCGGGAGGCGGCGGAGGCATCGCTTACGGTTTGGACGCGCGAGCACGCCGCGGCGAGCTGGGCCAACGGCCAGCTGACGCTCGGCAACGCCTTGCAGCGCCTCGGCGCCAAGCAGAAGAACAAGGAACTGCTGCTGCAGGCAGCCACCACGTACCAGGCCGCTCTGTCCGAATATCCGCGTGAGAAACTGCCGCTCGACTGGGCTTCGCTGCAGCAGAATCTGGGATCGGTCAACGACACGCTCGGCGATCTCGATACGGGAACCGATTACTACATTCAGGCGGTGACCGCGTATCGTCAGGCATGGGAGGTCTATACCGCAACCGCCGCGCCGGGCGAGTTCGCTTCGATTGGTTACAGCCTTGCAGGCACGCTATCGAACTGGGGCGAACGCGCGGGGGACATCTCGACCCTGCGGCAGGCGATCGATGTCTACGGTCAGGTGCTCAGGGTTCGCACCCGCGACAAGGACCCAGCCAATTGGGCCAAGACGGAATTCCGCCTCGGCTGCGCGTTGATGATGTCAGGCAAGCTGGCCTCTGACGATCAACTGCTGCAGCAATCGGTCAACGCGCTGCGGGCGGCGCTCGACGGGCAGACGAAAGGCGGTGATGTCACGGAGATCGGCCAGACGCGGCGCGTGCTCGGCCAGACCCTGTCGATCCTGGGCGACAATACATCCAACCTGGACTTGCTGGCGCAAGCAGCCGACATGCTGGAAGCCGCGCTCCCCGCCTACTCCAAGGACGCCGACCCGGAGGAGTGGGCCAATATCAATTACGACCTCGGCTTTGCCCTCTACAGCCAGGGCCGGATTGGTGGCGACGCCACGTTCTACGCCAAGGCCGTGCAGAGCTTCGAGACGGCAGCGCGGATCTACGACGGTTTTCCCAACCGCATGCAATGGGCGCGCACCAAGGGCGATATCGGCAATGCCTTGCTGATGGCCGCGGACGGCAAGGACGTCGAGTTGCTCACCCGCGCGATTGCCGCCTATGACGCAGCGCTCAGCGTGGTAACGCGCGAGAATGCGCTGGCTGTCTGGGAGAACAATCAGAACAATCTCGCCGGCGGGCTGTCGAGTCTTGGTTACTGGGCGAACGATGTCGGCAAGCTGAAACGAGCCGCTCAGATCTACCGCGACCTCGCCACGGTGCGAACGATCACCCGCGATCCCGATCTCTGGATCACCAACCAGACCAGTCTCGCGCAGACGCTGAGCATGATCGCGGCCCGCGAGCCTTCGGCTGAATTGTACGAGGAGGCGATTGTCGTCAACCGGGCGCTTGCCGAGCAGCTCGGTCGCGACCGCGATCCCGAACGTTGGGCCAATGCGCGCAACGAGATGGGCTATGCCTTGACCATGGCCGGCCGCGCCGAAAACAATGTCGCGCATTTCGAGGAGGCGGTGTTGGTCCTGCGCGAGGCGATCGTGGTGCAAAAGAAGATCAATTCGGTGCCGGCTGTCGCCTTCACGCAGGACAGCCTGTGCGACGTGCTGGTCGATCTGGGCGCCGCCCACAAGGACAAGGCGATGGCACAGGAAGCGATCGCCGCATGCCAGGACGCGCTCGTCATCTTCCGTGACAAGAAGATGGACGATCTCGCCGCCGGTTCCGAAAAGAACCTCGCCGAGGCACAGGCGTTGCTGGCCGAGTTGCATTAACCCGAGCCCGCGCTCCCGGATGCGGGCGAATGGTGGGCACGCCAGCGTTCACGCTGTTGCGCAAGCAGATGTCACCGGCTCGCCATGGCATGACAGAGATGCGATGTGGCAGTATCGGCTTGTGCGCCGGTCGCCACCCGTCATTCAGGACGACAGGTAATCATATTCCGTTGGAGCGCCAGATGACCCTATTCACCCGCCGCAGGCTTTTGAAAACGGCCGCGGTTGCCGGCGCTGGCGGGGTTGGCCTTGCAGCGATGGCCAGGCTTGGTGACTGGGCCGCGGCCGCACCGGAGCCGGTGGTTCTCAAGACGGCAAAGATCCAGGCCAGGTTCATGGATATCGGCCAGACCCGCGATGTGCTGACTTATGGAGAGGCCAAAATGCCGCCGGTGCTCAGGATGAAAAAGGGCGAGCCTTTCGCCGCACGGCTTGTCAACGGCATCGACGATCCGACGACCATCCACTGGCACGGCATTCGCGTTCCAAACAAGATGGACGGTGTTCCTTTCCTGGTTCAGCCTTACGTCTACACCGGCGATCATTTCGACTATGCCTTCACGCCGCCCGACGCCGGCACGTTCTGGTATCACCCGCATTGCAACACGCTGGAGCAGATGGGCCACGGCCTGACCGGCGTGATCGTGGTCGAAAACCCGGGCGATCCGAAATTCGATGCGGAGGCGGTCATCAATCTGCGAGACTGGCGGCTCGGCGACGACGCCCAGTTCATCCAGCAGTTCCGGCCGCGCGATGCCGCGAAAACCGGCACCTATGGCACGGTGCGCACCGCCAACTGGCTCGACCAGCCGCAATTCGACGCGCCGGCCGGCGGGTTGGTGCGGCTGCGGGTCGCCATCACCGATGTCACCCGCATCTACGCCTTTCGCGTCGAGGGTGGGGAGGCCGCGGTCATCGCGCTGGACGGCAATCCGGTGCCGCAGCGTTTTGCGCCCGATGCTTTGCTGCTCGGACCGGGGCAGCGCATGGAGCTCGCCATCCGCATGCCTGACCAGGAGGGCGCGATCGTCAGCCTGGGCGACATCAGAGGCACCAAACCCAAGGTCCTCGCCACCTTGCGCGCCACCGGCAGCTCGCTCAAGCGCGATTTGCGAGACCTCGCACCGCTGGAAGCCAACCCGGTGCCGAAGGTGGATCTCGCCAGCGCGAAACACATCGCGCTCTCGCTCAGCGCCACGGCGGAAAACGTGCCGAGCGACAGCATATGCGGCACGCTAGGCTACTCCTTCTGGGCCATCAACAAGGTACCGTGGCCGGGCGACACGCCGGATCCGACCGCGCCTTTGGCCGAGCTGAAGCTCGGCAAAAACTATGTCATCGACATGGAGAATTTGACGCCGCAATCGCATCCGATGCATCTGCACGGCATGAGCTTCAAGGTGCTGTCGTCGTCGACACGCCAGGTTCAGCCGGTCATCTCCGACACCTATCTCATGCAGCCCAACGAGAAGGTTCAGCTCGGTTTCGTCGCCGACAATCCCGGCGACTGGCTGCTGCACTGCCACATCATCGAACATCAGAAAACCGGCATGACGAGCTATATCAGGGTGGTTTGACGCCGAGGCGGGTCAATCAGCCTCTACCGGGGTTGGCCTCACCGGCCGGGCCTGTTGCCGGAGAAATTGCCGGTGCTCGCCGGTTTCGTTGGCAAAGCGGCGCCGTTCCCTGCTATTCCCGCCTGCAAATCAAGAAGCCGTGGACACGCTTGCATGACCAATGTCGCCCTGACCGGACTGGCCCGCGATCTCGCCAGGCGCGCCGCCGAGGGACGCCCGGTGCGCATCGGCGTCATCGGCTCCGGTGAAATGGGCACCGACCTGGTCACGCAAGGCATGCTGATGCCGGGCATCGAGGTCTGCGCCATCTCGACGAGGCGCCCGCACACCGCGCGTGACGCTATCCGCATCGCCTATGGCGACGAGGCGATGGCGGCCGAGACCGACACGCAATCGAAGGTCATGGCGGCGATCGAGGCCGGGAAAATCGCCATCACCTCAAACGAGATGCTGGTCACCAATCCGCTGATCGACGTCGTCATAGACGCCACCGGCAAGCCTGGTGTCGCCGCCGATTTCGACTTGAAGGCGATGGAGCACGGCAAGCACCTGGTGATGATGAATGTCGAGGCCGACGTCACAATCGGCTGCTACCTCAAGCAGCAGGCAGACCGGCTCGGCGTCGTCTATTCGGTCGGCGCCGGCGACGAGCCGTCGAGCTGCATGGAGCTGATCGAGTTTGCCTCCGCGCTCGGCTACACCATCGTCTCGGCTGGCAAGGGCAAGAACAACCCGCTCAACCACGATGCCGTTCCGGATGACTATCGCGAGGAAGCCCTTCGCCGCAACATGAACCCGCGCATGCTGGTCGAGTTCGTAGACGGCTCGAAAACCATGGTCGAGATGTGCGCCATCGCCAACGCCACCGGGCTGGTGCCCGATGTGCCGGGCATGCACGGCCCAAAGGCCGACCGCGATCAGCTGGCCAAGGTGCTCATCCCGAAGGCGGATGGCGGCATCCTGTCGAAGAAGGGCGTTGTCGACTACACCATCGGCACGGGCGTGGCGCCCGGCGTGTTCGTCATCGTCGAGGCGACGCATCCGCGCATCGTCGAGCGCATGGACGACCTGCACATAGGCCACGGCCCCTACTACAGCTTCTTCCGGCCCTACCATCTGACCTCGCTGGAAGTGCCGCTGACGGCAGCGCGTATCATGCTCTACGGCCGCCCCGACATGGTGCCGCTGCCGAAGCCGGTGGCCGAGGTCTGCGCGGTCGCCAAGCGCGATCTCGCCATGGGCGAGACCTTCGATGCCATCGGTGAGACCTGCTACCGCTCCTGGACAATGACCGTCGAAGAGGCCCGCGCCGTCAGCGCCGTCGCGGTCGGCCTGCTCGAAGGCGGCAAGGTGCTGAAGCCGGTCAGGAAGGGCGAGCTCATCACCACCGACAACGCCACACCCGACCGCACGACCAGGCTGTTCGCCTTGCGCAAGCTGCAGGATGAGATGCTGTACGGGAGCTGAGATTGGACGACAGGCCAGTCGGGCTGGCCTTGTCATGACAACTCCCTATGTTGTAGTGGCACCGAACGGAGGCTTCTAGGATGAATCTCCAGATCAGAGACCCGCGCGCCCGTGACCTCGCCCGGCAGCTTGCCGAAAAGCGAAAGATTCCAATGACCGAGGCGGTGATCGAGGCGCTCGAATCCGAGCTTCAGCGCGAACGTGAACGAGTTCCGCTGGCTGAGCGGCTGGCCGCCATATCGAACGATCTGAAGGCCAAGGCGGGAAGCGGCGGCAGGGATCTGACTAAGGATGAGATCGACGAGATGTGGGGACATTCCTGATGTTCATCGACACCTCGGTGGTGATCGCTGTCCTCGCCGCAGAGGAAGACGCCGCCAATTGGAGCCGCCGGATCGGGCAGGCCTCGATACGGATAACATCTCCGCTGGTCGTGCTCGAAGCGGCGATGCGGCTTTCGTCGAAGTTGGTGGTGGAGCCGCTCTCGCCGAAAGGGCAATAGGAGACTTCCTGCGCGAAGCCGCGATCGAGGTGGTTCCGATCGAAAGAGGTGATGCCAAGCTCGCGATCCAGGCTTTTTCGAACTATGGCAAAGGTCGCGGCCACCCGGCTCAGCTCAACCTCGCTGACTGCCTGTCATACGCCTCGGCAAAAAGCCGTGGGATGCCCTCGCTCTACAAAGGGAAAGGCTTTTCCCACACCGATCTGGCCTGATCCTACTCCCCCAGTTCCACGATTCGGTCAGCAGCTTCGTCAGCCGCTCCCGCCCAGCAGGCCAAATGCTGCCGCGGTCGCGCCATGGGGCTGTTGACCTGCTCGCGCAACACGCCTGATCATTGCGCTCGTGCTGACGACGCAGACCATCGGCTGCCATTGTATGATCCATTCATATAGTCTGTCTTTTTGATCCGGGTTTTTCAAACGATGCCGAGATGCCAATCTCCGAACGATCAGTTGAACCCCATTGAGGTTGAAATCTTGCAAACCATTTGGACAAGACGCGAAACAATGAAAACCCTTCTGGCAACGGGCATGGTTGCCATGCTTCAGCCTCTGGCTTTTGCAGCCAAGGCCGCCGCCAAGCTGGAATGGACCTATTTTCAGGCTGACGAGAGGGGTTTCCGCCGCACGCCGGTGCTGCTGACCGGTGAGAAGGAAGCCATCCTCCTCGATGGCGGATTTACGCTGTCGGATGGCCGTGCGGTCGCGGATGCGATCAAGGCGACGGGCAAGACTCTGACCACGATCTACGTCAGCTGCAGCGACCCTGACTATTATTTCGGCCTGCGTCCCGTCGCGGATGCTTTCCCCGACGCCAAGATCATCGCAGCCGCTGCGACGGTGGCTGCCATCAAAGCCAATGTGCAAGCCAAGCTGGATGTCTGGGGCCCGCAGCTCAAGGACAATGGACCGAAGGTCCTGGCGGATGTCGTCATTCCCGAGGCATCCGATATCACCTCACTTGAAATCGAAGGAAACAAGATCGAGATCGTCACCGTCGCCGATCTGAAAGACCGGCGGTATCTCTGGGTGCCCAGCCTTGAAGCGGTGTTCGGCGGCGTGCTGATCTCGTCCGGCGTACATGTCTGGGTTGCCGACGAGCCAACCGTAGACGACCGCAAGAAATGGATTGCCGCGCTCAACGAAATCGCGTCCCGCAAACCCAACATCGTGGTGCCGTCCCATCAGGTAGCCGGTGCACCGGACGGTCTGGCGGCCGTGGAATTCACCCGCGCCTACCTCGAAGCTTTCAATAAGGAAGCCGAAAAAGCGAAATCCAGCGTCGAGCTGATTGCAGCGATGAAGCGGCGCTATTCCGATCTTCTTGACGTCTCGTCCCTGGAACTGGGCGCAAAGGTCGCCAAGGGTGAGATGAAGTGGGGCTGATACGGCCCCGCGAGCGTCTCGGCTACTTCCCCAATTCCACCGACCGCAGCCGCGCGGCTTCCACCGCCTCGGTCAGCAGCTTCGTCAGCCGGTCTTCGCCCATCAGCACGGCAAGGGCGGCTGCCGTGGTTCCGTTGGGGCTGGTCACCTGCTGGCGCAGGACGCCGGGCTCCTCGCCGCTTTCGGCAGCGAGTGCAGCAGCGCCATAGACGGTCTGCATGGCAAGCAGCCTGGCGGTCTCGGTCGGCAGCCCCGCCTTCTCGGCTGCAACCGTCAGCGCCTCGATGAAATGGAAGATGTAGGCCGGACCGGACCCCGAAACCGCCGTCACCGCGTCCATCAGGCCTTCGTCGTCGATCGTCGTCACCACACCGCTCGCCGACAGCAGCTCGGCAACGAAACGCCTGATGTCGTCGGTCACCAGCGGGTTGGAATAGACCACCATCATGCCCTTGCCGATCGCGGCCGGCGTGTTGGGCATGCAGCGGATAACAGGCGCGAGATGGCCGAGGATGTGCTCGAAGGTGGCGACCGGCGTGCCCGCGGCGATGCTGACGAAGGTGGTCCTGCCGTCGCCGAAGCGCTTGTAGGCGGCGGTGACGTCGCGGATCACCTGCGGCTTGACGGCGATGACGACGAGGTCGGGCTCTGCGTCGGCGGGGATCCCGTTCGCGTCCGCGGCGACACTGCAACCGAGGTGCTCGGCGCGCTTGCGCAATTCGGCATTGGGCTCGACCACGAACACGGCTTGCGGGGCAAGCTTGCCGGATTTCAGCCAGCCCGCAAGCATGGCGTAACCCATATTGCCGCAACCGGCGAGAACAAGCCTGATCGTCATTGAGAGCCCTCCGAGACAAGGGTTCTCCTTAGACGCTAGCGGGCAGACGGGAAAGCCCCTCAAGGGGTGCTGGATCAGGCCAGCCGGTCAAGGTCGCCGGCGCACCGCGATCGGCCGCAGCGACACTTGCCGCAAGCCAAGCACGCCGAGCACGAAGAGCAGCCACACCGGGTCGCCGCGATGGAAGAAGAAGCTTTCCAGGAACGCGTTCAGCGCCGTGAACAGCACCACCATCATGAAGAAGTCACCGAGATAGATGTTCTCCTTGCGCGGCGGGATGCGCATGTAGTCGCGCAGCGGCGCGATCACGAAAGTGTAGACGGCAACGCACAGCGCCGGGATGCCCATCAGCACCGCAATGTCGAGATAGCCGTCATGGCCATGCACGATGGTCCGGATGTCCCAGGCCCGGTCGAAAGGCTGGTCCTGGCTCAGCAGCAGCGGCGTGCCCCAGAAGCTTTCATAGCCGTAGCCGGTCCAAGGCTTCTTCGCCAGCATCTCGCCGGAGAACTCCCACAGCGTCGTGCGCCCGGTATAGGTGAGGTCGGGGAAATAGGTGGCCGCCAGCTCTTTCACCGGCGGGATGAAGACGATGCCTAAGGTACCGATGGCCGTCGCAATGATCGCCAGTGCAAACAGGATCGGCGTGCCGAACCGCATGCCGATCAGGCCCGGCAGCACGACGATCAGGATCGAGAACGGCACCAGGCCGGCCGTCGTCTTGGATCCGGTGTGCAGCATGAAGATCATCGCCGCGCCGAAGATCGCCACGCCCCAGAATTTCTGGCCGCGCCGGAAGAGATAGAGGCCGGCGAAGCTGAAGCAGGCCATGATTGGTCCGGCAATGTTCTTGTGGGCGAACACACCACGCCACAGGCCGGCATGTTCGGGCTCCTGCGAATCGGCCGTATGCAGGGCCTCATGCGGAAAGACGATGAGGCCGACATAGGACAGGCCGATAACGACGATCGCGCAGAATATGATGACTTTCGAAAAACTGTCGGCATCGCGCGGCAGCACCAGGACCGTCGCTATCGTCAGAACGCCAAGCAGCGTGAAGAAGGCCGCGCGCATGGCCGAGGACGGGTCGGTCGCGTCGATGACCGAAAGCATGAAAAAGCCGAGCATCAGAATCCAGGACGGGCTGAGCAGCGAGCGCACCACCTTGGGGTCGGCGAACGTCAGCAGTGAGAAGATCGAAATGGCGCCGAGCGAACTGAAGCCGAGCTGGTTGACGATGTCGCCGCCGTCGCCGGTCAGTTCCGCGCCTGCCGGCTGAAACGGCCGGAACGACACGATGACGACGGCAAACAACAGCGCGGCAATCGCCGTCGCCACGCCGTCGCGGGTGACGATGCCGCCCAGCAGCAGCTCGTCAGTTCTTCTCAGGCTGCCTGTATTGCTCATTGGCGTATCCGAATTCGGCAAGCACGCGGCCGAGCGAGACATAGACGGGGTAAAGCGCCGTCGACAGCGATCCTGTCCGCGCCAATTTGATTGCGCCGCGCACGGGCGAGGCTATCAGCAGCGCCAGGCTTTTTGCAAACACCTTGGCGCCGGCGAATGGCGTGCCGGCGCGCTTCTTCTTTTCGACCAGCGTCGAGATTACACCGTTGCGTAAGGATCGGGCGCGGATCCAGTCAGCCTCGACGCGCCGGGCCGGAACGCCTTCGCGCACCTTTGCCTCGGCGCACCAGCCAAGCACGAAACCTTTCTGCGCCGAGCGGCTGAGGAAGTCGGAATCGCCGCCGCCCATGAAGTTGAACCGCAGGTCGAGGAAGGGTGGCCCCATGATGGTGAGCACATTGCGCCCGACCAGAAGGTTGCCCGAGGAATAGAGTGCGGCCACGCGCCCGGTCTGGCGATAGGGCGGCGCAAACACCGGGTGCTCGGCCCATTTGGCGTGAGCAGGATCGGTAAACACCGGCACTTGCGGGCCACCGACAATGTCGGCGCCAAGCGTCTCCGCCGTCCTGCACATGCGCTCCAGCCAGTCCGCGTCGGCGATCTCGTCATCGTCGATGACCAGCAGGTGGCGGAAATCCGGAAAATGCAGGATCGCCGTCTGCCAGCCAGCATTGTAGGCACTGCAATTGCCCCGCTCATGCGCGATGATGACCATGCCCTTCATATCGTCGCGTTCGAACAGCGGCACGGCCGCCTGGGCGCCCTCACGCGCCTCGGCCTCGTTTTCGATGACGATGACGGCGAAGCGCCGGCTGGTTTGCTGTGCCTTGAGCGACGCCAGCGTTTCGAGCAGCAGTTGCGGCCGCTTGAAGGTCGGCAGCGTGACGACGGCTTCCATCGTCTCTGCGGCGAGCCCCGGAGAGCGTCCCGCAATCGATACCGAACCGTCCGATGGCAAAGGGATCATCCGCTCCAGCCGCATGTTTTGAATCTGGCTTTCGATAACACCGCGACGATAACGTTTCGTTAATCACCTTTCGCAGCGGCGCCTGCCGGTCCGCGCCTTTCAGCCGTTGCGTTGCGTGATTTAATCAAGGGTTCACCCAGCTTTGCTAGTGGCTGACGCCTGGATAGGTGAGATGCATCTGCTGTTCGCCACATCGATCGTGCCCGACGGCGCTCTCGCTTCGGGCTATGAGATCGCCAATGCTGCGATCATCGCCGCCTTGCGGCGCGCCGGCGTGCGCGTCACCGTCATCGGCTTCATCTGGCCGGGCAAGGCGCCCAGCGACCCCGAAAACACCATCGTGCTCGGCGCCGTCGACGTGCGCACGGAAAGCGCCTCGGCGCGGCAGAAGCTCGCCTGGCTTGGCAAGGCGGTGCTGTCAGGGCTCACCTTCGCTTCCGTGAAGCTGCGCGCGGTTTCCGACAGCGAAGTCCGTGCCGCGATCGAGCGCGCCGGTCCCTTCGACGGCTATGTCCTGAATTCGGTGCAGTTCGCCGGCGCCTTTGAAAAACTGTTCGCCGACCGTCCCTCGATTTTCGTCGCCCACAATGTCGAACATGGTTCGGCCAAAGAGAATGCGGCAGCAGCAAACAGTCGCTTCCAGCGCCTGCTGTTTGCCCGCGAGGCCAGGCTGCTCAAGACCATGGAGGAGCGGCTCTGCCGCCGGGCTCGCTTCGTCTTCACGCTGGCCGAGGAAGACCGCGCCGCACTCGGCGTTGCCAGCGACGACCGCTCGGCGGTGCTGCCGCTGGTGACCACTGCCACGGCGCCAAAGCCGGTCAAGCCGCGCCGCATCGATTGCGACGCGGCGCTGATCGGCACTTGGACCTGGCAGCCGAACCGCATCGGCCTCGACTGGTTCCTGGAAAAAGTCGTGCCGCATCTTCGCCGGAGTTTTCGCATCAGGGTCGCCGGCAACATGCCGTCGGATATCACCTCTGCCCATCCCGGTGTCGAATTTGTCGGCCGCGTGCCCGACGCCCAGGATTTCGTGCGCGGCGCCGCCGTCATTCCACTGATCAGCACCGCAGGCAGCGGCGTTCAGCTCAAGACCATCGAAACCTTCGAACTCGGCCTGCCGTCGGTCGCCACCAGCCGTTCGCTGCGCGGCATCGATCATCGCCCGGCAAATTGTTTCATCACCGACGATCCGGCCGCCTTCGCCGGCGCGCTGGAGGCAGCTGCGGCCGATGTCAGGGATGTCGATGGCACCGCCTTCCATCGCCGGCAGATCAAGGCACTGGATGCCGCCATCAGGCTCGGCCTGGAAAAGCTTGGGCCGGTGGGGAAGGAGGTGTTTGCATGAACATGCACACCGCCCGCGCCGCCTTCGGGCTCGATACGCTGAAGACGATCCTTGGCATTTCGGTCCTTGCCATCGGCTGGGATGACGCGATCGCGCTGCTCACTCGTCTGATCGCCGAGCGGCGCTTCACCAAGGTCAGTTTTCTCAACGCTCACAACGCCAACATCGCCTCTACCGATCCGGTCTTTGCCGAGGCGCTCGACGATTTCCTCATCCTGCCTGACGGCGTTGGCGTCGATCTGGCGGCAAAGCTGCTCTACGGTGCGCCGTTCCCGGACAATCTCAACGGCACTGATCTCATTCCGGCCTTTCTGCAGGCATCGGCGAGGCCGCTGACCGTCGGGTTGCTTGGTGCCACCCGCGCCAACGCCGAGGCGGCGTCGGTCAGGCTGGCCGCGCTGGCGGTGCAGCACGAATTCGTCGTCATCCATGACGGCTATTTCTCCCCCGCCGAAGAGCAGGCGATCGTCGATCGCATCGAGGCATTGCGGCCCGACGTGCTGCTTGTGGCCATGGGCGTGCCGCGCCAGGAATTGTGGATCGCCCGTCATATCGATGCCCGCCACTGCACGCTGCCGATCGCCGTCGGCGCGCTGCTCGATTTTCTCTCCGGCACGGTGCCGCGGGCGCCTCTGTGGATGCGCCAGCTGAGGCTCGAATGGTTGTTCCGTCTGTGCATCGAGCCCGGCCGGCTGTGGCGCCGCTACGTCCTCGGCAATCCGGTGTTCCTGCTGCGTGTCGTCAGGCAGAAATTCTCACATCGGCCCGAGCCCGCCGGAGAGTTGCGGTGAACAGCCGCGTCGTGCCGAGCCCTGCAGCCGAGACCGGTGCCCTGCCGCAAACGCCGACGGCGGCGGTGGTGACCGCCAGCTATGCGCCGGATTTCGAACGCTGCCGCCTGTTGTGCGAGACCCTCGACCGCCATGTCTCCGGCGTGGCGCATCATTACATTCTGGTCGAGCACCGCGACGTGGCGCTGTTTCGCCAGTTGGAAAACGACCGCCGCAGCGTTGTCGACGAGCGCGACCTGCTGCCGCGCTGGCTGCGTGTGTTCGACGATCCGATGAGCCTCTTTCGCCGTCGCATCTGGCTCAGTTTCAAGGCCCAGCCGCTGCGCGGCTGGCATGTGCAGCAGCTGCGCCGCATCGCCATCGCTGCGCATGCTGAAGAAGACGTGCTGGTCTTCTGTGATTCCGACGTCGCCTTCCTCAAGCCATTCGATCTGAGCGCCTTCTGGCGCGACGGCAAGGTGCGGCTGTTCCGGCGCGACGGCGTGCTGTCGAGCGACGGTCACGACGAGCATCGCATCTGGTCGCGCAATGCGGCCTCGGCGATTGGTATCGATGCATCCGAGGTTTCGAACCACGACTATATTTCGACGCTGATCGCCTGGCGCCGTCAGACCGTGACGGCGATGTGCGCCGAGATCGAGAAGGTGCACGCGCGCGGCTGGGTCGAGGTCATCGCTTCAGTGCGCCGGTTCTCCGAATGCATGATCTATGGCCGCTATGTCGACGATGTGCTGAAGGGCGCTGGCCATTTCCGCGGCTCGGAGGAATTCTGCCGCGTGCACTGGACCGGGGAGGCGCTGTCGGATGACGAATTCCGCAGCTTCGTCGCCGCTATGGCACCGGGGCAGGTGGCGATCGGCATGCAATCCTTCATCGGCACCGATATCGGCCGCATCCGCCGCCTGATCGGATTGGCTTAGATTGCCTTGGCGGGCTTGCGCAGCGCCGAATAGGTCAGCAGCGCCGAGGCGAGATAGAGCAGCAGGAAGACGACATTGAGCGATACGACAAGCCTGGGCGTGTCGGCAATCGTGGTCAGCACATAGGTCAACAGCACCGCCTTCAGCCCCGCCAGCAGGCCGAGGTTGAGCGCCCTGAGCGCGGTCTGGCCGCGCGCGAACAGCAGCTCGGCCTGGTATTCGACCAGGTTGCGCAGTCCCGGCACGCCGATTGCCAATGCCACCAAGGGCGCCGCCTCGGCGACATTCCGGCCAAGTGCATTGGGGACGAAATGCAGCACGATGCCGAGTGCGGCCAGCGCCAATGTCGATACCAGGAACACGCCGGCTTCGATACCGCTCTTGACCCGCAGTCGCGACAACAGCTCCGGCGACCGCATCATCTTCTGCACCAGCATCATCGAGAAGGTGCGGATCGGTATTGCCGTCAGGTCGACCAGCCGCATGATGATGGCATAGATGCCGGCCAGACGCGGCCCGCCGATCGCCAGGACGAGCAGCTTGTCGAATTCCGACTGCAGGTAGAACAGCACTTCGGCGCCGGCAACATAGATCGAATCGGCAAGCCGCCTGAGATAGAGCTCGGTGCGCAGCCTCAGCCGCTGGCGTGGATAATAGAAGCCGAAGGCCAGCAGCAGCGAGGCGGCGTTGGCGCCGATGTAGAACAATGACCAGATCCAGACGCTGTGCTGCCCCGACAGCATGAACAGCACGGCGCCCAGCGCACGGAACGCCGTGGTCACGATCGACAGCACCGCGGCGCGGCCGAATTTGCCGAGCCCGTTGTTGACGATCAGCACCACCTCGACCGGCCGCCACAAAAGCGCTTCGGCAAAGACGATTGCGGCAAAGACGGCCAGAGGCACGGTGCTGGCGAAGAAGATCAGGTAGACGCCCCACGAGGCCGCCGCCAGCAGTGGTAAGGACACGGCGCCAAGCAAAAGGAAGCCGGCGGTGAAGGTGCCGATCAGATTGGGGCGGATGGTGGCTGTGCGGTAAAGCGCCGAGATGAAGCCGAAAGCGAGGATGCGCGACAGCATGACGCCGGCCGCCGAGGCGGTGGCGAACATGCCGAACTCGGCAATCGACAGCGTGTTGGCAAGTGCGATGAAATAGGCAAGCGAGAACACCAGCCGCCCGCCGGCGCCGCTGATGGCTGAAAGATAGTCGCGAACCAGCCCCCGTCTTTCGGCAAGGAAGGTGCCGATGCGGGCGAATGTCCGCCTTTGCGGTATGTCGCTGGCCTGCGTCATATCGAGGAAAGCCGTAAGCCGGAAAGCTTAACGTGCGGTTCTGACGCCATTTTACAGATCCCGGCAATGCGTGGCGAAGCGAGAAACTTTCACTTGCAGACTTCGGAAATTAACCTTTTGTTTCCCATGCCTGTTTAGCGTGACTTAACGATTGGCCGACCGCCGCTCCCGCGCCGTCGAAGGTAAAGTTTCGAGACAATGGTCGACAGGGAAAACCGTGAAGACTGGAGGCGCGAGCGTTCCCTCCTGGCGCTCGGCAAAGCCGTGCGCGGCGATGAGGCGGCGGATGCGTCGGCGGTCTCGATCGGTGACCGGGTGGATCCGTCATGGCGCGAGGATGCCGCCACGCGTCACCGCATAGCCCGCTCGCAACGCGAGGCGCGGTCGAATCCGGCGCCAACGTCACCGCCCGAGCCGCCGCAGTTCCAGGCCGACGGCGAACCCGTTTCGGCCGGCAGCGCGCGTGAGGAGCCTATTTCCGGCCGGCGTCAGCAGCACGCCGCCTATGAGCCCCGCTCTTTCCACGAGCAGCGACCGGACCGCGACGACGATGACGGGCAGGAATGGAAACCGCTGATCGATCCGCTCCAGGTCGTCCGCGGCATTAGTCGTTCCAAGTTGCTGATCGTCTCGACGACGATATTGGGGACGGTGCTCGGCGTCGCCGTCGCCGTTTCGACACCGAAGAAATACGAAGCCACCACACAGATGGTCATCGAGCCAGGCGACCTGAAGCTTTCCGACAACGATCTCACCCAACCGGTCGGGCAGCCCGATGCGGCGCTGGCTGTTGTCGAAACCCGCATCAAGATGGTGACATCCGGCAAGGTCCTCGACAAGGTCGTGGCCGATCTCAATCTCGTCGACGATCCGGAATTCAACGGACAGGGCTCTGGCGGCCTTGGCGTCCTGTCGCTCATTCGCTCGATACTGTCGCGCCAGGATGGCCCTGGCGGCGGCGGTGAAGTGCGCCGCCAGGCGCTGGCGGTCGGCAATCTGGCCAAGAGCCTGTCGGTTGAGCGCAGCGGCAAGAGCTTTGTCGTTTCCATCAGCGCCACCACTCAAAGCGCCGACAAATCGGCGGAGATAGCCAATAGGACCAGGGACGTTTTCCAGCAGGAGGCGGCCCAATACCAGTTCGGGATGGCCGGGCGCGCGACGGACCAGCTGACGGCCAAGCTCGATGACCTGCGCAAGAATGTCGAGACAGCGGAGCGCAAGGTCGAGGATTTCAGGGCCACGCATGATCTCGTCGACGCGCAGGGCCATCTGATCAGCGACGACCAGATGCTGAAGCTCAACGAGCAGCTCTCAGTCACCCGGGCCCGTACGCTGGAACTCAATGCCCGGGCCGCGTCGGCGCGTTCGCTGGACGTCAATTCGGTCATCAACGGCACGTTGCCGGAAGAAATCAATTCCAACACGATGAGCGAACTGCGCGCGCAATATGCAGCTTTGAAGCAGGAGGCCGACCGCGCCGCCGTGCGTCTGGGACCGCGTCATCCCGAATACCAGGCGCTCAGTGCCCAGCTCAACGGCTCGCGCGAGCGCATCGCAGGCGAACTGCGCCGCATCGCCTCGTCGCTACAGGTCGATTTGAAGCGCTCGGTCCAGCTCGAGCAGGATCTCGCTTCCCGCCTGGCTCAGGCAAAGGTCCAGAGCGGCGACGTCAACAGCGATCTGGTCAGCCTGCGCGAACTGGAGCGCGATGCCACCGCCAAACGCTCCGTCTACGAACAGTACCTTCTGCGCGCCAAGGAGACCGGCGAACAGCAAAACATCAACACCACCAACATCAATCTGATGACCCCCGCGCAACCGCCGCTCGAACCCAACGGACCGTCGCGGGCTGTAATAGCGCTGGCCGGCCTGCTGCTCGGGCTTGCTTCGGGCATCGGTGTCGGCGCCATGCGCGGCGCCTTTGCCAGCCTGCGCGGCGCTGCCAATTCGCGTTCGCGCGGCAGAATGGACGAGCGCCGCCCTCCGGTCGAGGACAAGGTCTATCGCGCGCCGCTGCCTGTGGCGCCGCCACCGGCAGCACCTCCGGTGTTGCCGACCGCGGCCGTTCCCGCCCGGAGCCCAGGTCTGTTCGACGGACTGTTCTCGGCGATGCGCAAAGCCGCGCCGGGTAGCGGGACGTCAGGCGAACCTGTCGAGACCTACCGCGCCCAACCAGCCGCCGAATATACAAGGCCGGTGCAGGAGCCTGTGGGCTATCGCCAGCCGGACTTCCGGAACGAGGTTCCGCACGCCAAATCCCCTGCGCAGCAGCCTGGCTACGCGCGGCCTCGTCAGCCGGCTGACTATGCCTATTCGCAGGCTCAGCCGATGCCCGTGGCGTCCGAGCAGTGGTCTTCTCCGCAGCCCGCTGGGGCGGTGCCGGAAGACCAGCAGGCGCAAATCGACGATATCCGTGCCGGCCTGCGCGAATTTCGCGAAGCGGTGCGCGAACTCACCGAAAGCCGTTCGCACCGCCGCTATTTCTGAGCAATTCCAGGAAAAGTGTGAAACGGTTTTCCCGGGAAAAGCGCGTAGCGCGCTTTCCCTTGGGAATTGCGTCAAAACAAGAAATAGAGCGGTTCAGCCTTTCCGTAAAAGGATGAGTCGCTCTAGCCCGTCAGCACAGAATAAAAGCTGCCGGTTTCGAGTTTACGGCATTTGACGGCGCTTTGACGGGATTGCTTAGGCCAAATTTCGTGAAAATGCTGCGCAGCATGGCGCCCAAAAAAGCGCTGCCGTCGGGCTTTACCCGAATGGGCGGAACGTTTGGGCCAACGACATGCACGAAGCAACGTTCAAGGCGCGCGCCGCGCCTTGGCTGGAATGATGTCGAGGATGGTTCATGGCCGAAGTGATTGACGGAAAGATCGTCGCCGCAGACGTGGTTCAGAAGGTCAAGGCCTTGACCGAGGACCTGGTCGCCAAGGGAAAGGCCCAGCCCGGCTTGGCGGTGGTCATCGTCGGCGAGGATCCGGCAAGCCAGGTCTATGTCGCGTCGAAGTCGCGCACCGCCAAGGAATGCGGCTTTCATTCGCTGCAGCACACGCTGCCGGCCGACACGTCCGAAGCGGCACTGCTGAAGATCATCGGCGAACTCAACGCCGATCCGGCCATCAACGGCATTCTGGTGCAGCTGCCGCTTCCCGCCCATATCGATGCCGGCAAGATCATCCAGGCCATCGCACCGCAAAAGGATGTCGACGGCTTTCATTTCATCAATGTCGGCAAGCTCGGCACCGGCGAACTCGAAACAGCCTTCGTGCCCTGCACGCCGGCCGGCTCCATGCTTTTGATCGAACGCGTGCGCGGCAAGGATCTTTCCGGCCTCAACGCGGTCGTCGTCGGCCGCTCCAACATCGTCGGCAAGCCGATGGCAAATCTGTTGCTTGCCGCCAACTGCACCGTCACCATCGCCCACAGCCGCACCAAGGATCTGCCGGCGCTGGCCCGCACAGCCGACATTCTGATTGCCGCCGTCGGCCGGCCCGAAATGATCAAGGGCGACTGGGTCAAGCCGGGCGCCACCGTGATCGATGTCGGGATCAACCGCATTGCCGCACCCGAGAAGGGCGAAGGCAAAACCCGCCTCGTGGGCGATGTAGCCTATGCCGAAGCGGCCAAGGCCGCCGGCGCCATCACCCCCGTGCCCGGCGGTGTCGGACCGATGACCATTGCCATGCTGATGGCCAATACGTTAGCCTCAGCCTACCTTGCGGCCGGCTTGAAGCGGCCTTCCTTCTGACCCAGAAAGCAGCTTCTTTGCCGAACCTTACTACACCCTCTGAACGGCCGGATGATCCCGTTCAAGGGGGCCGGCAATTCGCGTTCTTGCTGGTCGACAAGTTTTCGATGTTTTCGTTGGCAGCGGCGATCGATACCTTCCGCTCGGCCAACCGCCTGCTCGGCCGCGATTTCTATGGCTGGACGACGGTCTCGGCCGACGGCGATCCCGTCATGGCCTCCAACGGCCTGCCGCTCAAGATCGACTATGCCGTCGCCGATTTGCCGCCGGTCGATATCCTGTTCGTGTCGGTGGGCCTGTCGGTCGAGTTCCCCGGCAAGAGCAAGGTGCTGGCGGCGCTGCGCGGCTGGGGCCGGCGCGGCAATGCGCTCGGCGCGCTGTCGGTGGGCTCTTACCTCCTGGCCGAAGCCGGTCAGCTCGAAGGTTATCGCTGCACCATCCATTGGGAAAACCGCGCCGGCTTCGTCGAGCGCTTTCCCGACATCAATTGCACCGGCAACGTCTTCGAGATCGACCGCAAGCGCTACACCTGCGCCGGCGGCACCACCTCGATCGACCTGATGCTGGAGATCGTGCGTGGCGACTTCGGCTCGAACCTCGCCAACGGCGTTGCCAACCAGTTCCAGCATGAGCGCATCCGCTCCGCCGGCGACCGCCAGCGCGTCGGGCCGGAGCGCGACCTGACCGGCAAGTCGGAGAAGCTAAGGCGCATCGTCGAACTGATGGCCGACCATCTCGACGAGCCGCTATCAGCCGTGCAGCTTGCTAAATCGGCGGGCCTGTCGGTGCGCCAGGTCGAGCGCTTGTTCCTGCGCCATTTGAGCGTCACGCCCGGTCGTTACTACATGCGGCTCAGGCTTGAGCGGGCGCGCGAACTGCTGCGCCAGACCAACATGCCGATCCTCGACGTGGCCATTGCCACCGGCTTTACCTCGCACTCCTATTTCGCGCAGAGCTATCGGCTGCAATTCGGCCGGCCCCCTTCCGAAGAGCGCCGCACCACGTACTGACGCGGTGCTTAGCCGGCCTCGGAACAGGCCTCGGCCGGCGCCGATCCTGTTACACGGCAACCGTTCGTGACCCGCTCCGGGGCTTGTGCCCGGACGCGGCGTCAAATAGCTTGCCGCCGCATATTAAGAGGGCGGCCTCAAGGAGATTTCCATGGCGGGACTTTTGCGGAGCGTCGCTGCGGCGCTGCTCCTTTTGTCGATGACTTCGCTCGGCTTTGCCGCCAACAAGGTTATCATCATTCTTGACGCTTCAGGCTCGATGTGGGCCCAGATCGACGGCAAGCCGAAGCTCGAGATCGCGCGCGAATCGCTGAGGACCGTACTGCAGTCGGTCCCGGGCGACGACGAGATCGGCTTCATGGCCTATGGCCACCGCGAAAAGGGCAGCTGCGACGACATCGAGCTGATCGTGCCGCCGCAAGCCGGCTCGGCTAGCGCCATTTCGGCCGCTGCCGACAGCCTGAAATTCCTCGGCAAGACGCCGCTGACCGCAGCCGTCAAGCAGGCGGCCGAAGCTCTGAAATACACCGAGGACAAGGCGACCGTGGTTCTCATCACCGATGGGCTTGAAACCTGCGAAGGTGACCCGTGCGCGCTGGGCAAGGAACTGGAGGCCTCAGGCGTCGATTTCACCGTCGACGTCGTCGGCTTCGGCCTGACCGCTGACGAGGGCAAGCAGATTGCCTGTCTCGCCGACAACACCGGCGGCAAATATATCCAGGCCTCGGACGAGAAGGCGCTGCAGGAAGCACTGATCGAAACCGTCGCCGCGCCGGCTCCGGCGCCGGCACCCGAACCCGCTCCGGCGCCTGCCCCTGAACCGGCAAAGCCCGAATTCAATTTCATCCCGAGCGTGGTCATGGCGGAAGGCGGCGATCCGATCACCGACGGCAATGCCTGGGAGGTCTACAAGGCCAAGGCCGATGGCACGCGCGGCGACAACGTCACCACCGAATACGGCGCCTACAAGGGCAATCTGGAGCCGGGCGACTACATCATCGTCGCGCGCGACGGGGAGGCCAAGTCCGAACAAAAGCTCAAGGTCGAGGCAAGCCAGATCTACAAGCCGCTCTTCACCCTGAATGCCGGCACGCTCATCATTCATCCGCGACCAAGCGTGGGGGCGGATGTTGTCGATGGCGCGGCTGTCGTGATCGACTATCCGAGCGCCGATAACCCCGCGACCTACTATGGCACCACCAAGGTGGTGTTGCCGGCCGGCGACGAGAAAGTGACTGTCACCATCGGCCAGGGCGTGGCTACCGAGACGATTCCGCTCGCTGCCGGCAAGACGGTCGAAAAGGACATCATCGTCGGCGTCGGGCATGTCGTGGCCAACGCCTACTATGTTGCCGGCGGCGACAAGGCCGATGGTTCAGGCATTGGCTTCAAGGTCTTCAAGGCGAAAAAGAAGATCGACGGGACCAGGGAAGAGGTGACCTACTCCTATGGCCCTGACAGCAAGTTCGATCTGCCGGCCGATGACTATGTGTTGATTGCGACGGTCGACCTCGCCGTCGTCGAGCAGCCGTTCACCGTCAAGGTCGGCGAATTCCAGGATGTGAAGGTCGCCATGAACGCCGGCGTGCTGGCAATCACCGCGCCCGGCGCTTCAAAGATCGAGATTTTCGAGGCTAAGAAAGACATCAACGGCAATCGCAAGTCGCTTGGCTACGCTTACGACCAGAAGTATCAGGCGGCGATAGCGACCGGCGATTATGTGGTCGTTTCGGAGAAGTCGGACAACAGCTCGAAGGAAGGCACCGTAACAGTCAAGGCCGGCGAGCGAGCCGAGCTCACGGTGCAATAGGATCGTATGGACGAACGCAAAAAAGGGCGGCCACGAGTCGCCCTTTTTCATGGATAGGGCAATCTGGTCAGGCTGCTCCGAAAGCACTGGCGCCGTGGTCGGCGCGGCCGACCAACTGGCGGAAACCAGCGAACAGCTCGCGGCCGAAACCGAACTCGTTGCCGATGAGATCGATGTCGGCCGTGCGGCGCAGCGCGAGCTCGGGCCCCGGCACCAGCACTTCCAGCGTGCCGGCATCGGCGTCGAGCCGGATGATGTCGCCGTCATGGATCCTGGCGATCGGCCCTTCCTCGACCGCTTCCGGCGTTACATGGATCGCCGCCGGCACCTTGCCGGAAGCGCCAGACATGCGCCCGTCCGTGACCAGCGCGACGCGCTGGCCACGATCCTGCAGGATGCCGAGCACGGTGGTCAGCTTGTGCAGTTCCGGCATGCCGTTTGCCTTCGGGCCCTGGAAGCGGATGACGGCGATGAAGTCGCCGGTCAGCGTGCCGGCCTTGAAGGCTTCGTTCAGTCCCTGCTGGCTGTCGAACACCTTGGCCGGCGCCTCGATGACGCGGCGTTCCGGCTTCACGGCAGACGTCTTGATGACGGCGTGGCCGAGATTGCCGGCGAGCACCTTCAGGCCGCCGGTCGGCTGGAAGGCTTTCTTGAACGGCGCCAGCACCTTCTCGTCGCCGCTCTGCAGCGGCGAGGCTTCACGCACGACGCCGCCATCTTCGCCGAGCCGGGCCTCGACCGCATAGGGCCTCAGGCCTTCGCCCCATACCGTCTGCACATCCTCATGCAGGATGCCTTCGTCGAGCAATTCGCGGATCAGGAAGCCAAGCCCGCCGGCGGCGTGGAAATGGTTCACGTCGGCAAGCCCGTTCGGATAGACGCGCGCGAGAAGCGGCACCGCTTCCGACAGGTCGGAAATGTCCTGCCAGGTCAGCGTGATGCCGGCCGCCGCGGCCATGGCGATGAGATGGATGGTGTGGTTGGTAGAGCCGCCGGTGGCGTGCAGGCCGACGACGCCATTGACGAAAGAGCGCTCGTCGATCATGCGGCCGACCGGCGTGTAGGCGTTGCCGAGCGCGGTGATCTCCAGGGCTCGCCTGGTCGCCTCGCGCGTCAGCGCGTCGCGCAGCGGCGTGCCTGGATTGACGAAGGACGCGCCGGGCGTATGCAGGCCCATGATCTCCATCAGCATCTGGTTGGAATTGGCGGTGCCATAGAAGGTGCAGGTGCCCGGCCCGTGATAGGATTTAGACTCCGCTTCGAGCAGTTCTGCGCGTCCGGCCTTGCCCTCGGCATAGAGCTGGCGAACCTTGGCCTTCTCGTCGTTGGGCAGGCCCGTCGTCATCGGCCCGGCCGGCACGAACACCGCCGGCAGATGGCCGAAGGTGAGAGCCGCGATCACAAGCCCCGGTACGATCTTGTCGCAGACGCCGAGATAGACGGCGGCGTCGAACATGTTGTGCGACAGGCCGATCGCCGCGGACATGGCGATCACGTCGCGCGAAAACAGCGAGAGCTCCATGCCGGGCTGTCCCTGGGTCACGCCATCGCACATGGCGGGCACGCCGCCGGCCACTTGCGCGATGCCGCCAACTTCCTTCGCGGCTTCCTTGATCAGCGCCGGGAAGGTTTCGAAGGGCTGATGCGCCGACAGCATGTCATTGTAGGAGGTAATGATGCCGAGGTTCGGCACCTTGTCGGCGCCGAGCGCAAGCTTTTCAGACGGGCTGCAGACGGCAAAGCCATGCGCGAGGTTGCCGCAAGACAGAACCCCCCGGTTGGCGGCGCGGCTGGAGGTCTCGGCGATGCGGCCGAGATAGCGCTCGCGGCCGGCTTTCGAGCGTTGGCGGATGCGTTCCGTGATGGCTTCGATGTCGCGTCTGGCTGTCATGGTCGGTCCTTTCGAGCCCCGGAAGAACGTCCTCCACCGTCTGCCGGGACTGCTTTGCGTGAAATCAGGGTGCCCAGAACACCTCTACCGGGGTGGGTGCCGCTTCGAGCACTTTGCGGATGGGCTTTTTCGCACCCGGTCCCATCGCACCGTCGAAGGCGGTGCGCTTGTCCTCGCCTTCTATATGCAGCGCGATGAAGCCGGCGTCGACGATCCGCGCCAGCGGCAGCGTCAACCGGGGTTCGCCGGCGCTTGCCGCGTGAACCGGCAGCACGATCCTTGATGAGGCCGGGTCGAGCAAATCGCCGAGATTCTCGGCGTCGGGAAAGAACGAGGCGGTGTGGCCGTCGCCGCCCATGCCGAGCACGACGACATCGAGGGGCCAGGGCAGAGCCTTCAGCGCCGCATCGTCGGCCGCCGCGGCGGTCTCGATGCTTGCCGCCTCATGGTAGAGCGGCACGAAGTGCGCGGCAGCCGCCTTGTTCTGCAGCAGGTTGGCCGCGACCAGCCCCGCATTCGAGCGCGGCGAGGAGGCCGGCACGAACCGTTCGTCGACCAGCGTCACCGTCACCTTGTTCCAGGCGATCGGAATGGCCGAAAGTGCTGCAAAGAACTTTGCCGGCGTGGTGCCGCCGGAAACGGCAAGCAGGGCCGTGCCGCGCTCGTCGATGGCCTTGGTCAGGCGCGCCGCGACATTGCCGGCAAGGGCTGCCGCCAGATCCTGGCGCCCGGCAAAGCCGTTCCAGTTATAGACGGGCTCGCTCAATTGCTTTCGTGCCATGTCCGCCCGTCGCGTTCGATCAGCGCAATCGAGGCCGAGGGACCCCATGTGCCGGCCGTATAGCCTTGCGCCTCCTGCCTGGCGCTTTCCCAGGCGTTCTGGATCGGGTCGATCCACTTCCATGCCGCCTCGACTTCGTCGCGGCGCATGAACAGCGTCTGGTTGCCGCGGATAACATCCATGATCAGCCGTTCATAGGCGTCCGGCGCGCGACCGTCGAAAGATGTTGCAAAGCTCATGTCGAGCGGGATCTGGCGCAGCCGCATGCCGCCCGGGCCTGGATCCTTGATCATGATGAACTGCTTGACGCCTTCGTCGGGCTGCAGCCGGATCACCAGTTGGTTGGCTGAGATCGGCCCGGCGCTGTCGCCGAAGATCGAATGCGGGATCGGCTTGAACTCGATGACGATTTCCGAAACGCGGGTCGCCAGCCTTTTGCCGGTCCGGAGATAGAACGGCACGCCGGCCCAGCGCCAATTGCCGATCTCGGCCTTGATGGCGACGAAGGTCTCGGTGGAGCTGTCTTTGCCGAGTTCCTCGACATAGCCTTTCACCGCGCCGCCTGCAGAGGCGCCGGCGCGGTACTGCCCGCGCACGGTGTGCTTGGGTGCCTCATTGCCGTTGATGCGCTTCAGCGCCCGCAGCACCTTCAGCTTCTCGTCGCGCACGGCATCGGCATCCATCGACGATGGCGCCTCCATGGCAACCAGGCAGAGCAGCTGCAGCATGTGGTTCTGCACCATGTCGCGCAGCGCGCCGGCCTTGTCGTAGTAGGTGACGCGGTCTTCAAGACCGACGGTCTCGGCCACCGTGATCTGCACATGGTCGATATGGGCAGAATTCCAAAGCGGCTCATAGAGCGCGTTGGCAAAGCGCAGCGCCATCAGATTCTGCACCGTCTCCTTTCCGAGATAGTGGTCGATGCGGAAGATCTGGCTTTCGTGGAAGTCGTCTCCAACCACGTCGTTGAGCTTGCGCGCCGAATCGAGGTCGCGGCCGATCGGCTTCTCCAGCACGATGCGCGAATTCGGCGTGATGAGATTGTGGGCTTTCAGCTGGTGCGAGATGTCGCCGAACAGCGCCGGCGCAACCGCCAGATAGAAAGCGCGAATGCGGTCGCTTTCGCCGATCGCCTTTTTCAGCTTGTCGAAGCCGGCACCCGTCGTCGCGTCGGCCGATACGTAGGACAGCCGGGCAAGAAATGTCTTGAGTTCCTCGGCGTCGATGTCGGCCGGCTTAACATGCTGGGAAATCGCCTGCTTGGCGAAAGCCTGGAATTCCTCGTCGCTCATTTTCGAGCGCGAGGTGCCGATGATGCGGGTCGGCTCGGAAAACTGGTGGTCGCGCTGGCGGTGGTAGAGCGAGGGAAGCAGCTTGCGTTCCGACAGGTCGCCGGTGCCGCCGAAAATGATGAAGTCGAAAGGATCGACGGGAATGATCTGGCTGGTCATGGTCTGTCCGCTTTGACGCCGCTCGCTGTGACGCGGCAGGATATAATCTAATCGATTTAAACTATCCAGTGCCATGGTGTCACATCAAGGCCAAATCACTGCATATTGATTCGCTCCAAATGTGCCTTGACACTGGCTGCCACCCGGAGGCTTTTCGTCAAGCGATGGTCCCGGGGCTTTCGCGCCTGCAACATAAAGCGGGAATGTGACGAAAGCTAATGCGTGTCGCCCAGAAGTGCGAAGCGGTTCTGGGAGACAGACACGCATCAAACAAAAAGGAAAAATGCGCTTGCGAGGTGGGTCTTCAATGAGCGGAAAAAGCATGCGTCTGGAAAACAAGGTTGCCGTCATCACGGGTGCTGCGTCAGGTTTCGGCGAAGGCATGGCCAGGCGCTTTGCCGAAGAGGGCGCCAAGGTCGTCGTCGCCGACCTCAACGCCAAGGGCGCGGAGCGCGTTGCAGCAGAGATCGGCCAGGCCGCGATCTGGACCCAGACCGACGTTTCGCAGCGTTCCGAATTCGACGAGATGGTCTATGCCGCAAAAAGCGCCTTCGGCCGCATCGATATCATGGTCAACAATGCCGGCTACACCCATCGCAATGGAGACATGCTCGACGTCGACGAGGCGACCTTCGACCTGATCACTTCAGTCAACATGAAGGCGATCTACCACGCCGCACTTGCCGTGGTGCCGATCATGGAGCGGCAGGGCGGCGGCGTCATCCTGACCACGGCTTCGACCGCCGGTCTGCGGCCGCGTCCGGGGCTCACCTGGTACAATGCCTCGAAGGGCTGGGCGATCACCGCGACCAAGTCGATGGCGGTCGAACTCGCGCCCAAGAACATCCGCGTGAACTGCCTTTGCCCGGTCGCCGGCGAGACCGGCATGCTGGAGAAATTCATGGGCACTGACACGCCCGAGATCCGCGAGAAATTCCGTGCCTCGATACCGCTCGGCCGTCTGTCGACGCCGCTCGATATCGCCAACGCTGCGCTTTGGCTTGCGTCGGACGAAGCCGCCTTCATCACCGGCGTGGCGCTGGAGGTCGACGGCGGCCGCTGCATTTGAGCAATTCGGGAAGTACCTCGCTGTTCGCAATGCACGGCAGACAGAGCAACGTCGGCAAAAGTTCGCATCGGTGCGCCGGCCGGCCGAGGAACGAACAGTTGACGTCGTCACGCCGGACCCCAGTTTGACTTCTCGATCACCCGAAAGGCATAACGGGATCGTGGATAGTGTTGGCGGGTGATGAAGATCAGGCAGCAGAAAAGTCGCTATGATCTGGGATGGCGGCTGCGGCTTTACCTGGCCACGCGTGCGCGGGCGCGAAGCAAGGCAATTTTCATCGGCGTTACCGGAAGCTCCGGCAAGACGACGGCGGGAAGCCTGCTTGGACACATCCTGGCTGGCCACGGTTCGGTCCACACACAGGTTCTGGCCAACACTATGAAACTGTTGGTCTCGACCCTATCCAGGCGAATGGGAAAGGGCGGCAAAACCGACTACGTCGTCTTCGAGGCTGCTGCATTCGGCCCGGATACAATGAAGCCCATGGCCGAGTTGCTTCGCCCCGACGTGGCTGTTGTCACAATGGTCCGGCTGGAGCATCGGGCCAGTTTCAAGACTGTGGAAAACGTCGCTCGAGAAAAGAGCGCCCTAGTCGCGGCGCTGGAGCCGGGCGGCTTCGCGATGCTCAATGCCGATGACCCTCTTGTGATGGGCATGGCCTCGGCGAGCTATTGCCGTTCCGTCACATTCGGCACATCGGGGCAGGCGGATTATCGCGTCAGCGATATCGAGGCAGCCTATCCCAAGCCGTTGCGGTTCTCGCTCCACTGGCGCGGCGGTGTGCTCGATATCGAGACGTCGTTCCCCGGCCAGCATTTCTGGCTGCCGACGTCAGCGGCGGTTGCAACCGCTCTTGAACTGGGCGTGCCTGCGCAGATGGTCAAGGACAGAACCGCGACGTTCCAGCCTCTGGAAAATCGCGGCCAGGTGCTCGTCCCCGCGGGCGGCCCCCACTTCATCGTGGATGCCGCAAAGGCGCCCTGGCATTCGCTGAGCCTTGCCTTCGACATGGTAGCCGGATCGACATTTGGGCGAAAACGTATCGTTCTTGGCCAGCTATCGGATTTTTCCGGCTCGAATAACAGATATGCCCAAGCTTACAGCAGCGCGCGCGAGATTGCAGACCAGGTGATTTATGCCGGCGATCATGCCCATCGCTCCAAGGCGAACCAGGCAGATCGCGACAGCGGCCGCTTCATCGAATTGCGCACGGCCAGGGAAGTGTCGGACTACATCGCCCAAACCGCGCAGCCTGACGAGTTGATCCTGCTCAAGAGCTCGTCCAATCTGCACCTCGAGCGTGTCGCTCTTGCCTGGACCCACGACGTCCAGTGCTGGGTTTCGGTATGCGGCAAGACCGAGGGATGCGAGCAATGCGGCCTCTATGAAGTGCCGTTTGAGCAGCACCGTGAGTTTGTGGCGCAGAGAAAATCGAAGCGCCGCAAGCACAGACTGCTGCGGCTCCTCGGCCGCTAGAATCTTTGGCTGAAGCACGCCAGCGCCCGTTTGACTCTGGAACTTGGCACGACGCATATTAGGCTGGGCTAAAAGCTGGCGGGGTGTGAAACTGGAATTGCTGAAAATTCGCAAGGACTTGGGCTGGGCGCTGCGACGGCTGCAGGCGCGCTGGGTGCGGGCGCGTAACAAGGCGACGTTCATCGGCATTACCGGCAGCTCCGGCAAATCCACATCCACCAGCCTGCTTGCACACATACTGGCCGCCCAAGGCAAGGTGCATCTACAGGCCCAGGCCAATACAATGCCTGCGCTCATCCGAACGCTTTACAAGCGCCTGAGGAAGGCCGGCAAAGTCGATTACGTCGTTTTCGAAGCCGGCGCTTCCGACTTCGGCACGATCAGCGCCATGGCGCAGATGCTGAAGCCGAGTGTGGCGGTGGTTACGATGATCCGTCTGGAGCATTTCGGCAAGTTCAAGACTCTGGAAGCTGTGGCGGGAGAGAAGCGGGCGCTGGTCGGGGCACTCCAACCTGATGGACTTGCGGTTCTCAATTGCGATGACCCACTGGTGATCGGCATGGCGTCTGGCGCGAAATGCCGGATTGCGACCTTCGGCCAGTCCGGCGAGGCAGACTACCGCGTGAGTGACGTGTATGCCGCGTATCCGGAATTGCTGCGGTTCACCCTTCATTGGCGCGGTGGCAGCCTGAATATTCAAGCGCCTTTTCCCGGCGAGCAATTCTGGCTGCCGACTGCAGCGGCTGTTGCCGCCGCCTTGGAACTTGGCGTCCCGCCAGAGCAAGTCGTAGCGAGAACGGCATCGTTTGCACCACTGCCCAACCGCTCTACGGTGCAAGAGGTATCCGCGGGCCCGAAATTCCTGGTCGATACGGCCAAAGCGCCCTGGCATTCGCTCAACATTGCTCTGGAGATGATTGCAAAGGCCAAGGGTGCTCGCAAGCGCATTGTGCTGGGGCAGATATCCGACTACGCCGGCTCGTCGAGGAAATACGGCGCCGCCTACAACATCGCGCGCGAAATCGCCGATGAGGTCATTTATACCGGCGACAATGCGCATCGCTCGCGCGCCAGCCAGGCCGACCGCGACAGCGGCCGTTTCATTGAGCTTCGCACTGCCAAGGAAGTTTCGGATCATATCAAACGGACGGCAGTCCCAGGAGAACTGATTCTGCTGAAAAGTTCGTCCAACCTTCATCTGGAAAGGATCGCGCTCGCCTGGACACACGACGTCAAATGCTGGGTCCCGATATGCCGCAAGTCGGAAAGCTGCCAAATGTGCGGCCTCTACGAGGTGCCGTTCGAGGAACAGCGGGATTTCCTGGCGAAGCGCAAACTTGCTCGCAGGAGACACCGTTTCAGGTGGTTGCTCGGCGGCTGACCAGATCTGGCGGCTTGCGTCTCAATCCCCGGTCTTGATGTAGCTCTTGTAGATCCAGCCGCGCTTGCCGTTGTAGACGATCTGGCACCATTTCTTGCAACTCATCACCTGCACCGACGACTTGGCAGGCACGGTCCCCATGGCGGCGGCGTTTTTCTGCGGACCGCTGCGCATTGTCACCGCCCTGAGGATGCGTCCGGTGCCGGCGGCAGCAGCCACCTTCTGTGGCTTGGCCTTGGCCTGGGTATCGTCCGTTGCGGCGGAAGATTGCTCGTTTGGAAGTTGCGGTTTTGGCGTCGGTATGGCGGCGGTCTCGGCGTCGTCGTCATTGGCGGGAGCAGCGACCTTTGACAGCTGCGTCGTGGCGTCGCTCTGCGCCGCCGGTTCTTCGAATGCCGCGGCATCAGACGGTCTGGCGGCAGCCTGCTCGGCAGGCGCCTGATCGGATGGCGTCGCGGCAGGGTCGCTGTTGGATTGCGCCGCAGTCCAGCGCGGATCGTTCGCCGACAGCGGCGGCATGGCAGCCCCACCGGCAGCGACCGTCGATGAAACCGCATCGCCCTTGCGCGCGGCTTGTGGCGCCGCTACCGCGGCAGCCGTGGCCGCGACCGGGGCAATCTTGGTCGTCTTGACCGGAAAAGTCGGAACGTTCTGCTGTGTGCTGGCGATCGCTTGCCGGTCGCTGGCCGGCAACGCCAGCCAAAGCGCTATGCCCGCCACGCCAAGCAGCGCTGCGGTGCCGACCGCGGCGATCACCAGATGCGAATTCGTGCGCACCCCCTGCCAGAAGGAGGGCCGCATGTCATAGCCGAATTGCATGGCGAAGCGCCGACGTTCCGGCGCGCCGAAACTGAAGGGCTCGTTCACTCTTGCCACCTCCAAAAGATGAGCCGGTGTTCTTTCGATCGGCGCCGGCAGCCCGGCATTCGATCGGCATCGGTCCCAACAACAAAGCGGGCAGGCCCGCAGAAATCCCCGTTCAATCGCCCAGAACCGGCATCCTTTGCCCTTGATTGTGGCATCAGTGCGCCCTCAGGGGAATTGTGCGCTCTTGTTAAGGATTCTGCAACGTCTCGCTGCGGCAACCAACAGCTCAATAGAATCAGCTCAGTACCAGCCACGGCCGATATGAGATACTTTCTCTATATTCGATCCCTCAGGGCAAACCAGTTCAGTGCCAAGAACAATAATGGCGTTCTAAATCGCCGGCCGCCGGGAAAAGCCGGGATGTTCAGGTCCTCGATCAGCTTCAGTCTGTCGCGGTTGCCGGCGACGGTCTGGGCATAGAGCTTGCCGAAGAAGTTCGACAGCATCACGCCGTGGCCGGAATAGCCTCCGGCCGAGATCACATTGGGCATCACCTCGCGCACGAACGGTTTCCTGGGCATGGTGATGCCGACATAGCCGCCCCAGCCATGGGTGATCTCGACATCGCTCAGTTCCGGATAAAGCTCGGCTATCTGCCGGCGGATATGGACATGGATGTCCTTCGGATCGTTGACGCCATAGACCTCGCGCCCGCCGAACAGCAGCCTTCCATCCCTGGATTTGCGGAAATAACGCACGACGAAACGCGAATCGTCGACCGCCTCGCCGCCCGGCAGCACTTTCGAATCGACGCCCAGCGGCACCGTCGCGCCGATGAAGGAACCGATGGGCATGATGTGCGCGGCACTCACCGGCTCGAGCGTGCCGCCATAGGCATTTACACCGATCAGGCATTTCTGGGCGGTGATGGTTCCTCTCGAAGTCGTCACCCTGACCTTGCCGCCGCTGGAGGTAACACCGGTCGATAGTGTCTGCTCGAACAGGTGCGCGCCGGCCGCTGCCGCGACCTTTGCCGTGCCGATCACCAGCTTCATCGGGTGGATGTGTCCGGTGCCGGTGTCGCGGGTGCCGCCGAAGTAGCGTGTGGAGCCCAGCCGTTCGGCCGTTTCCCTGGCATCCATGAAGGCCATGTGCGGATAATTGAAGCGGCCCGCCATGATCTCGGCATGCGCCTTGTAGTCGTCGAGATAACGCGGCTTGTGCGCCACGGACAACTGGCCGGGCATATAGTCGATGTCGATCTGGTTGACGGCGGCGAATTCGAGCAGGTGCGCTTTCGCCTCCTCGGCAAGGTCGAACAGCGCCTTGGCGCGGGAGAAGCCGTATTCGGCCTCCATCTCTTCGGCCCAGGCGCGCTGGCCCGTGCCGAGCTGGCCGCCATTGCGCCCTGAAGCGCCGTCGCCGAAGCGATGCGCCTCGATCAGAACGACGTCGGCTCCCGCCTTCGCCAAATGAGCGGCCGCCGACAGCCCGGTGAAGCCACCGCCGACGACGACGACGTCGCAGCTGCGGTCGCCGTCCAGGGCAGGGTACTCAGGGCGTGGTCCGGCTGTGTCTTCGTACCAGGAGCGACCGGGGGAGATAGGTGATTGGTAAGGCATGGGGACACCAGCCAATGGTGAATGGTGAATGGTGAATGGCTGCGAGACGCACGACGTCTGCGCTCATCCATCCAATATGAAACTACTCACCATTCACTATTCACCATTCACACGACGAAGTCGCCGCTCACACGTTGAGCAACAGATACTCCCGCTCCCACGGGCTGATCACTTCCATGAAGGTCTCGAACTCCGCCCGCTTGATCGCTGCATAGGTTGCGGCGAAGGACTTGCCCAGAAGAGCGCATAGTTCCTCGTCGCCTTCGAAAAGATCGACGGCTTCGAGCAGGCCGCGTGGCAGGTCGATCTCATCGGCGTTTGCGGTGGTCAGCACCGGAGGCTCGGCCTTGATCTTGTTGGTGATGCCGATCAGCCCGCAGGCAAGTGAGGCCGCCAGCGCCAGATAGGGGTTGGCGTCGGAAGACGGGATGCGGTTTTCGACACGCCGCGCCGCCGGATCCGAGCGCGGCACGCGGAACGCCGTGGTGCGGTTGTCATAGCCCCATTTGTTGTTGACCGGCGCCGAGGCCGACTGCGTCAGCCGGCGGTAGGAATTGACGTAGGGAGCAAACATCACCAGCGCGTTCGGCACATGCTTCTGCATGCCGCCGATGAAATGGAAGAAGTCGTCGGTTTCCGAGCCGTCCTTCGCCGAAAAGATATTCAGCCCGGTCTTCTTGTCGATGATCGACTGGTGGATGTGCATGGCAGAACCTGGCTGGCCCTGGATCGGCTTGGCCATGAAGGTGGCATAGATCTCATGCTTCAGCGCTGCCTCGCGGATGGTGCGTTTGAACATGAACACCTGGTCGGCGAGCTCGACCGGATCGCCGTGACGCAGATTGATCTCGAGCTGGCCGGCGCCTTCCTCGTGGATCAGCGTGTCGATCTCCAGGCCCTGGCTTTCCGAGAAATGGTAGATGTCGTCGATCAGTTCGTCGAACTCGTTGACGCCGGCGATCGAATAGCCGGCTCCGCCGCCGATTGGCCGCCCGGAACGCCCGACTGGTGGCGTCAATGGGTAATCCGGGTCGGGGTTCTTGCGCACCAGGTAGAATTCGATCTCGGGCGCCACCACCGGCTTCAGCCCGCGCTTGTCGTAGGCTGCTACCACGCGCTTCAGGACGTTGCGCGGCGTGAACTCGACCGAACGGCCATCCTGATGGACGAGGTCGCAGATGACGGCGGCCGTCGGGTCTTCTTCCCACGGCACGACGGTCAACGTCGACAGATCCGGCATCAGCTTCAGGTCGCCATCATCCTCCGGATAGTGGAAACCGTTGCCATCCTCGGGATAGCCGCCCGAAATCGTCGTCATGAACACTGCCGATGGCAGCGCCAGCGAGGTGTTGGAAGTGAATTTCTTCGACGGCATCATCTTGCCGCGCGCGACGCCAGCCTGATCAGGCGTGATGCATTCTATGTCTTCGATGCCGCGCCATTCCAGCCAAGCGCTGACTTCCTTCCAGTTCTTCACGCCGCGTTGATTTTTCACGAAGGCAGGCGTTCGGACGCGTCCTCCGCGGGTCGACGGACGGACTTCCTTTTTCGCAGGCGGCATCATTCACCAGTTTGGGTTGCAATTATCACAGTATAGCTGTTGCCGGTGATGGAAGGGAAGGGGAGCTGCCTGTCTTCGGCTTCCTGGTTGAAAATCGCGCCACGCAGATTAGGGTCAACCTCCCGCAGATCGAGCAGCAGAAGACACCGTATGCCTGGCAAATTGACCACCATCGGCTTCGACGCCGACGATACCCTATGGCAGAACGAACAGTTCTTCCGCCTGACCGAGAAGCATTTTGCAACCCTACTCGCCGACCACGGCGAGGCCGAGCACATTTCGGCACGGCTGCTGGAGGCCGAGAAGCGCAACCTTGCCGTCTACGGCTTCGGCATCAAGGGCTTTACCTTGTCGATGATCGAGACGGCAATAGAAGTGACCGAGGGCCGTGTGCCGGGGTCGACCATCGCCGAAATCCTTGCCGCCGGCCGCGACATGCTGGGACATCCGGTCGAGGCTTTGCCGCATGCGCGTGAGACCGTGGAAAGGCTCGCCGGCGCCTACCATCTGGTGCTGATCACCAAGGGCGATCTGTTCGACCAGGAGCGCAAGCTGGCGGCGTCCGGCCTTGGCGACCTGTTCGATGCAGTCGAGATCGTCAGCGACAAGAGCGCCGCCACCTATGCCAGGATCTTTGGCCGTCACGGCAGCCCGCAGACCAGCATGATGGTCGGCAATTCGCTCAAGTCGGACGTGGTGCCGGCCATCGAGGCCGGCAGCTGGGGTGTGTATGTGCCGCACGAGCTGACCTGGGTGCTCGAACGCGTCGAGCCGCCGGTCGAGGCACCGCGTTTTCGTCAGCTTGTCGATCTTGGCGAACTGCCGGCTTTGATCGAGAGCATCGGCAAGGAAGGCTGACCGCCCCACACGCGTTCGGGCGGATTGCGATCAGCCGCGCCCGAGACTGATCAGCCGGTCGACCACCGGCTGCAGCCTTTCGGTGGTGATCGGCTTGGTTACCACCACATCGACCACGCTCGACAGACCTAGGCTGTCGGGCGTGCCGGTCTTGGTTGAAAGCAGGATCACCTTGGGGAGCGACCGCCCAGATGTCCGCCGCAAGGCGTCGATGGCCGCCATCAGCGCGCGGCAGTCCTCGTTGTCGGGGCCGCCATCGAGAACGACGGCGCCCGGAATGAGGGTTCGCAATGTCTTGGCCGCCATCTCGGGCGACTCGGAGATCGGCTTCAGTCCGGACTTCTCGACGATCTTCGACACCACCACCCGGTTGATCGGCGATTTTCCAACGACCAGCACGTGGGAGAAATCCGTTGATATCTCGGAGTTCGCGTCCCTGCTTGACGAATTCAGATGTTTGGCGGTGTCGGTCTCGCGGTTCACAGGGCACATGGGCGGGGCGGGCACTCGGCGCTGCTTCAATGCAGGGTTGAAATCCGAGAGCCAAATGGCGTGAGATCGCCCGCCATGTCAAGCTGAAATGACGGACCTGCGAAATATAGCCGGAAATATTAAACCCCGGAGACAAGTTCTGTTTTCGAACTGTAGTTAAGTTCACGCTCAAAAAGCGAAAGTCACCCGCGCTGAAAACTCGCGGGTGACGTTGAAATCGGCCAGTGAGCGGCGGGGCCCATAGGTTCCACAAGCACAAAGCTTCCGTAAGGGAAGATCAGCCGTGACTCTTCTGCGTGACGATCACCGGGATCAGCAGGTCGCCCCAATTGCCGTCGCCGCCATGATGCCGGGCCGAGCGCACCAGTTCCACCGAGACGCCGGCCTCCACTGCCTTCATCACCGATTGATTGAGCCGGTGCAGGTCGTTGGCCAGCATGCGGATGGTCGCCTGTTGGTCGACACTCATCGTGGTGGACTGCTCTTCTGCACGTTCCTTGACGCGGCTTATCGATGCCATTTTCTTCTCCCTTGCCCTTCGGGCGTTTCCTCTGTTGGTTATGTCGATCGGTTCATTCCGCTGCCGGCTTGAACTGGACGTGCTCGGTCGATTCATGCATGGCGGTGGTCGACGACTGGCCGCCGCTGATTGCCATCGACACGGCGTCGAAATAGCCGGTGCCGACCTCGCGCTGGTGCTTGGTCGCGGTGTAGCCGTGGACTTCGGCCGCGAACTCGGCTTCCTGCAACTCGGAATAGGCCGCCATCTGCCGCGCCTTGTAGCCGCGGGCCAGCTCGAACATGCCGAAATTGAGCTGGTGGAACCCGGCCAATGTGATGAACTGGAACTTGTAGCCCATGGCGCCGAGCTCGCGCTGGAACTTGGCGATCGTCGCGTCGTCGAGGTTCTTCTTCCAGTTGAACGACGGCGAGCAATTATAGGCGAGCAGCTTGCCCGGATGATGCCTGCGCACGCCTTCGGCGAATTTCTTGGCCTGCGCCAGATCGGGCTTGGATGTTTCGCACCAGATCAGGTCGGCATGCGGCGCATAGGCAATGGCGCGCGCGATGCACGGTTCGATGCCGTTCCTGACCTGGTAGAAGCCTTCAACCGTGCGGCCGGCATCGTAGTCGACGAAAGGCTGGTCGCGCTCGTCAATGTCGGAGGTCAGAAGCTTTGCCGCTTCCGCATCGGTGCGTGCCACGACTAGCGTCGGCGTGCCCATCACGTCGGCCGCCAGACGCGCCGCGTTGAGGTTGCGGATATGCGCAGCGGTCGGGATCAGCACTTTGCCGCCGAGATGGCCGCACTTCTTCTCAGAGGCCAGCTGGTCCTCATAGTGGACGCCGGCAGCGCCCGCCTCGATGAACGCCTTCATGATCTCGAAGGCGTTGAGCGGTCCGCCGAAGCCGGCCTCGGCATCGGCGACGATCGGCGCGAACCAGGTGTCGACCGACAGGCCGTTGCCTTCCGAGGTCTCGATCTGATCGGCGCGCTGCAGCGTGCGGTTGATGCGCTTGACCAGTTCGGGCGCCGCATTGGCGGGATAGAGCGACTGGTCCGGATACATGGCCGACGCGGTGTTGGCGTCGGCGGCGACCTGCCAGCCCGAGAGATAGATTGCCTTCAGCCCGGCACGCACCTGCTGCATCGCCTGGTTGCCCGACATGGCGCCGAGTGCATTGACGAAGTCTTCCTCGTGGATGAGCTTCCACAGCCGGTTGGCGCCCATTTCGGCAAGACTCTGGCGTATCTGGACCGACCCGCGCAGCCGCTTCACATCGTCCGGCGAATAGGCTCGTTCGATGCCGTCGAAGCGGCCTTCGGGCGCGGATGGGACAAGATTGTAAAAATCAGTCATTGGTCACTCCAGATCAATCGATGCCAGTGTCTTGAAACGCCGCGCCCTGGGATGGTGTGCGTCGTCTGTGTGTGACATCATTTACATTGCGCCGCGACGAGAGCGAGGAAAACCGCCATTTCCGGTAGAAAATAAGAGAAAACCTGTGTTGTGTTTGACTTCTTGCCGCTGTAAATCTGTCATGATTGTAAAAAGATGGTGCGCCGTTCATCGCTCGCAAGTCGTGTAAATTCCTGTCAAGGAAAGCCGATGGCCGACCAGAAGATATTCGCCGGGCCGCGCATCCGCCGCATCCGCATCGCCAAAGGCCTGACCCAGACGGCGATGGCCGAGGGGCTCGGCATCTCGCCGTCCTATCTCAACCTGATCGAGCGCAACCAGCGGCCGCTGACGGTGCAGCTGATCCTGAAGCTGGCCTCTGTCTACAAGGTCGACCCGCATGAATTGCAGGGTGAGGCGAGAGGGTCGATCTCGGCCTTGAAGGAAGTGTTCGGCGACCCGCTGCTTGCCGGTGAGCTGCCGGGCGACCAGGAACTGATCGAACTGGCCGAGGCCGCCCCCAATGCATCGGCTGCGATGATAAAACTGTTTCGCGCTTACCGCGAGCAGGCCGAGCGGCTGTCCGATCTCAACGAGCTTCTGGCGCGCGAGGGCCGCGCCACGGCGCTGTCCGGTGCGCGGCTGCCGATCGACGAAGTGCACGAGATTTTCGAGCGCCGGCCGAACCATTTTGCAGCACTGGAGGAGGAGGCCGAGGCCTTCACCTCGATGCTCGACCCCGGCGACGATCTGTTCGGCGCGCTGAAGGCGTGGCTGAAGCGCGAGTATGGCATCGTCGTCAAGGTGCTGCCGGTCGCCACCATGCCGAACTGGCGCCGCCGTTATGACCGTCATTCGCAGCGTCTTTTTCTATCGGAGCGGCTGTCGCCGTTCGACCAGTTGCGCGAAGTCGCCATGGAGGCCTGCCTGATCCGCATGACGGTCGCGATCGCCGGCGAAATTCAGGCGCTGAAGCTCGGTACGGACGAAGCCCGCCGGCTCGCCCGCTTCGAGTTCGGCCGCTACGCCGCCAATGCCTTGATGATGCCCTATCAGGCCTTTCATGCCGCCGCCGTGCGGGCTCGTTACGACATCGATGTGCTGCGCTCGCGTTTCGGCGTCTCCTTCGAACAGGCGGCGAACCGCCTGACCATGCTGCAGCGCCCTGGCTTGTCCGGAGTGCCGTTCTTCATGCTCGAGGTCGACAATGCCGGCAACCGCTTCCGCAAGGCCGGCGGCCAGGGCTTTCCGCAAAGCCGCTTTGGCGGCGGCTGCCCGAAACTGCCGGTCCATGCCGCTTTCGCTTCGCCTGGCCAGATACTGGTCGAGGCGGTGGAAATGCCCGACGGCGCCGAGTTCCTCTGCATCGCACGCACGCTCGAGGGGCCGCAGGGTTCGTTCTCCGAGCGCCCGCGCCGCACCGCGCTGCTGTTGGGCTGCGATATCGGCTTTCGCGACGAGAGCGTCTATGGCGCCGGGCTGCCGGCAAAGGCCGGACAGGGCGCCGCCACGCCGGTCGGTCCCGCTTGCCGGCTGTGCGAACGCATCGGCTGCCTCGCCCGCGCCGAGCCGCCGGTGACCCGTCCGCTGGGCCTGGACGAGATGGCGACGGGCCTGAGCGCCTTCGATTTCCAGTGATGCTTCTCGGGCTGGAGGTCGCGGAAGACCGCAGCTGTTTGCGCTAAGCAATAGAGCGCTGCCCGAACCGTCGCCGAACCAAATATTGATTAAGCATCGGCGCTGCGCTATCGAAGGTGAGCTGCAGGGCAGCCAAGGGGGGGATGGCTTATGAACAGGAAAGCTTTGTGGCTTGGCGTGGCGCTTGCCCTTTTGGCGGGGCCTGTTCTGGCAGAAAAATCCTCGGAATTCTTCAAGGACTATCAACAGTATAGTGACGACGGCAAGGCATTCCTGGACAAAATCGATCCAAAGACCGGCGCGGTCGACCTTCCCGAAGGCATCCATCTCGATCTCAAGGACAAGTTCTATTTTCTGGGCAAGAAGGACGCGACGTCCGTCCTGACCGAGGCCTGGGGCAATCCGCCTGATACCGCGTCCGAAGCAATCGGCATGATCTTCCCGGCCAAGTACGAGCCCATCGCCGGCAACGGTTGGGGCATCGAATTGCGCTATGAAAAGATCGGCCATGTCGATGACGCCGACGCCGCATCCATCGACTACACCGAACTGCTGAGCAGCATGCAGGCGGACACATTGTCGGCCAACGATCAGCGGGTAAAGGACGGCTTTCCCCCGATCAAGCTAATCGGCTGGGCCTCGCCGCCGGTCTATGATTTCGTCCACAAGCGGCTGCACTGGGCCAAGGAACTGCAGTTCGGAGACGATACCGTCCACACGCTCAATTACGACGTCCGTTTCCTCGGCCGGGAAGGCGTCTTCGTGATGAGCTACATCGCTACGGTTGAACAATTGCCGGAGATCAAGCAGAGCCTGGACGAAGTGCTGGGCGTGGCGGACTTCAACACCGGCAAGAAATACACCGATTTTCTGCCCGGCACCGACACGGTCGCCGCGGTTGGCATTGGCGGCCTCATCGCCGGAAAACTCGCGGCAAAGGCCGGCCTGATTGCGGTCGCGGTCATCGCCCTGAAAAAGTTCGGCATTCTGCTGCTGGTACCGTTGGCCGGTCTTTGGCGCTTTATCCGCGGCAACAAGGGCACGTCCTAGAAACGGCGGTGTTTGCCCGTATGGCTGCCGGTTGGCGGTGCGCCAAAGGGAATGCCGGGCTGGATCACGTCCGGCGGTAGCCTATGCGCTAGGCGAATACGGCACGTTTCTGTCGTCCATTGTGCATCATGCCGCCCCGAGATAGCCGACAGTCGCACCCCATGACCGATACCGCATCTTCTCCAATCGCCGCACCGCCGATCGTCTCGCCTCGCGAAGAGCGGGTCGGCTTGCTGCTGGTGTTCCTGTCGGCGCTGATGTGGAGCTTTGGCGGCACCATCGCCCGCTTCATCGACACCGCTGACAGTTGGACGGTGGTGTTCTGGCGATCGCTGTGGGCGGCTGTGTTCCTGATTTGCTTCATGGCCTGGCGCGACGGCTGGCGCGGCATGTTGCGGCTGTTTCGCGACATGGGCCTGCCCGGCCTTGCCGTGGCCGTCTGTTTCGCCACGGCGTCGACGTGCTTCGTTGTCGCGCTCGCCTACACCACCGTTGCCAATATCCTGTTGATGCAGGCCGGTGTGCCGCTGCTGGCGGCATTGCTTGCCTGGGTGCTGTTTCGCGAACGCGTCGCCATCGCGACCTGGGTGGCGATCGCCGCCGTCATCGCCGGCGTCGCCATCATGGTGTCGGAATCGCTCGACGGCGCCGTATCGCCCATCGGCGACGGGCTGTCGCTGCTGATCGCCGTCATGTTCTCGATTGCCACCGTCATCACCCGGCGCTTCGCCCATGTGCGCATGACGCCGGCGACGTGCCTCGGTACGATGCTGGCAGCGGCTTTCGCCGCATCGCAAGCCACGCAGTTTGCCACGTCGACCCACGACATGGCTTTCCTGTTTGCCTTCGGCGTTATCAATCTCGGCCTGGGCCTTGCCTTCTTCGCCACCGGCGCGAGGCTGGTTCCGGCGGCGATCGCAGCACTCCTCGGCACGTTCGAGCCGATCATCGGACCGATCTGGGTCTGGCTCGTTCATGGCGAGGTGCCCTCGGTGCGCACCATCATCGGCGGCGCGGTGGTGGTCGCCGCGCTGCTCGTCCATATCGCGCTTGAATTCAAGCGCCAGGCGAGGCCTGCACGGCCGGGGACCACTGGCCTGCCATCCCCTAATTGACCCGCCTTTCCCTTGGTTGAGCCCGTCTTCCCTAATTACACCCGTCTTTCCCCAATTAGCGAAGCCGCACGCCCCTATTGACCGAGCTTCCCCGCGCGGGCCATTGACAACCTTGCTGCGGCACGGGCAGGCTGGGGCACGGCAACAACAAGACAGGCTTATCTTGCCAAGTGTCCCCGCCGGTCGGACCAAGACCGGACCACAGCGTCGTATCCCTGCCAGCGCCGCGGCGAAAGCCTCTGACGGCGTCACCGCGCCCGCCATGCGGGCACACAGAGCCATCATCTGCCGCTCGTCGAACCGCCCGGACGGCGCTGGCAGTTCATGCTTGTGGCTGCCCGGAAAGCTCAATACTCTGAAGCAAATGCCCAATCGCGCTCGAACAGCGACGACTTGGCGAAGGAACACTCATCAAAGGAGAACAGCATGATCCGCAAAGCGCTCTGGCTTTCGGCAACCTCGGCATTTCTGACGCTTTTCGCCGTTGGCGGCCATGCCGAGAATCGCGTCGTCAACGTCTTCAACTGGTCGGATTACATCGACAGTTCGATCATTGACGACTTCACTAAGGAGACCGGCATCAAGGTCGTCTACGACACCTTCGATTCCAATGAAATCCTCGAAACCAAGCTGCTTGCCGGCGGCAGCGGCTATGACGTCGTCGTGCCCAGCGGCAACTTCCTGGCCCGCCAGATCCAGGCCGGCGTGTTCCAGAAGCTCGACAAGTCGAAGCTGCCCAACATTTCCAACATGTGGGACACGGTTTCGGAGCGCACCGCCAAATACGATCCGGGCAACGAATATTCGATCAACTACATGTGGGGCACGGTCGGCATCGGCTACAACATCAAGAAGGTGAAGGCTGCACTCGGCACCGACAAGATCGACAGCTGGGATGTGTTCTTCAATCCCGACAGCCTGGCCAAGCTGAAGGACTGCGGCGTCTATGTGCTGGACTCGCCGGCCGACATCATCCCGGCGGCGCTCAAATATCTCGGCCTCGATCCGAACAGCACCTCACCTGACGACATCGCCAAGGCCGAGGAGACGTTGCTGAAGGTGCGGCCGTATATCCGCAAATTCCATTCGTCCGAATACATCAATGCGCTCGCCAACGGCGATATCTGTTTGGCGGTCGGCTGGTCGGGTGACGTCTTCCAGGCACGCAACCGCGCGGTCGAGGCCAAGCAAGGGGTCGAGATCGGCTATTCCGTGCCCAAGGAAGGCGCCCAGATGTGGTTCGACCAGATGGCGATTCCCGCCGATGCGCCGCATGCCGCCGAGGCACTCGAATTTCTCAACTACATGATGAAGCCGGAAGTGATCGCCAAGTCGTCCAACTATGTGCTGTACGCCAACGGCAACAAGGCTTCGCAGCAGTTCGTCGACAAGGCGCTGCTGGATGATCCGGCGGTCTATCCGGACGCCGAGACCTTGAAAAAGCTCTATACGGTCCAGCCCTACGATCCCAAGACCCAGCGCCTGATCACGCGCAGCTGGACCAAGATCGTCACCGGCCAGTAAGCAATGCGACATGGTCCCGGCAGTCATCTGCCGGGACCATTCTTCTCTGGGGCAAGAAGCAAAAAAAACAGGACGGAGTGGGACATGAAATCGCTTGGCAGCATCCGCAGGGATTTCGCGCCATGGAACGACCCGAACGCCAAGCCATATATCCAATTCGAGAATGTCACCAAGAAGTTCGGTGACTTCACCGCCGTCAACAATCTGTCGCTGACCATTTTCGAGCGCGAGTTCTTCGCCCTGCTCGGCGCGTCGGGCTGCGGAAAGTCGACGTTGCTGCGGATGCTTGCCGGCTTCGAGGAGCCCACCGCCGGCCGTATCCTTCTCGACGGCCAGGATTTGCGCGGCATCCCGCCCTACCGCCGCCCGGTCAACATGATGTTCCAGTCCTATGCGCTGTTCCCGCATATGAGCGTGGAAAAGAACATTGCCTTCGGCCTCAAGCAGGAAGGCATGCCGGGACCGGATATCGAAAAGCGCGTCGCCGAGATGCTGAAGCTGGTCAAGCTCGAGCAGTTCGCCAAGCGCAAGCCGCACCAGCTCTCCGGCGGGCAGCGCCAGCGCGTCGCACTCGCCCGCTCGGTCGCCAAGCGGCCGAAAGTGCTGCTGCTCGACGAACCGCTCGGCGCGCTCGACAAGAAGCTGCGCGAGGAAACGCAGTTCGAGCTGATGGACCTGCAGCAAAATCTCGGGCTCACTTTCGTCGTCGTCACCCACGACCAGGAAGAGGCGATGACCATGGCCGACCGCATCGCCATCATCGACAAGGGCGAGGTGATGCAGGTGGCGACGCCGGCGGAAGTCTATGAAGCCCCCAGTTCGCGCTTCGTTGCCCACTTCGTCGGCAATGTGAACATGTTCGAGGGCAAGGTCGCCGAGCGTGCGGCAAACACCACGCGCATCACCGGCGCGACAGGGGCCCAGATCGTCGTCGAAAACAGTACCGATACAAAGGCCGGTTCCGACATCGTCTTCGCCATCAGGCCGGAGAAGATCAAGGTGTCGTCGACGAAACCGGCCGACGCCGTCAATGCGCTTGAGGGCGAGGTCTACGACGTTGCCTATCTCGGCGACATGACCGTCTACCACATCCGGCTGGATGACGGGCAGATCATCAGGGCAAGCGCGCTCAACGCGGCGCGAGTCACCGAGGACCCGCTGACCTGGAACGACCGCGCCTGGGTCTCCTTCCGGCCGGATGCCGGCGTCGTGCTGACACGGTAGGGGGCGGCCATGTCCAACATTGCACTCACCGACGCCGGTCCATCGGCCGCGGCCAAACCGTTCCTGATGCGGCTCGGTGCCGGCTTTGTCAGCCGGCTCGTCATCATCGTGCCTTATCTCTGGCTGCTGTTCTTCTTCTTCATCCCGTTCATCATCGTCTTCAAGATTTCGCTGTCGCAGTCGGCGATCGCCATGCCGCCCTACACGCCGGCGCTCGATTTCAGGGACGGCATGTCCGGGTTCTTTGTCCGCTTCCGCGAACTCAGCGTCGACAATTATGTCTGGCTAACGCAGGACGCGCTTTACTTCAAAGCCTACGTGACCAGCGTTATCATCGCTGCTGTCTCGACGATCCTGACCTTGCTCGTCGGCTTCCCGATCGCCTACGGCATGGCCCGCGCGCCGGCGACGATCCGTCCGACCTTGCTGATGCTGGTAATCCTGCCGTTCTGGACGTCGTTCCTGATCCGCGTCTATGCCTGGATCGGCATCCTCAAGCCCGAGGGTCTGCTCAATCAGCTGCTGTTGTCGCTGCACATCATCAATCAGCCACTGATCATCCTCAACACTTACACGGCGATCTTCATCGGCATCGTCTATTCCTACCTGCCATTCATGGTGCTGCCGCTCTATTCGTCGCTGGAAAAGATGGATTACTCGCTGATCGAGGCGGCAAAGGATCTCGGCTGCCCGCCGACATCAGCCTTCTGGAAGATCACCTTCCCGCTGTCGCTGCCCGGGGTCATCGCCGGCTGCCTGCTGGTGTTCATTCCAGCGGTTGGCGAGTTCGTCATTCCCGATCTGCTCGGCGGCTCGCAGACGCTGATGATCGGCAAGACCTTGTGGAATGAATTCTTCGCCAACCGTGACTGGCCGGTGTCGTCGGCCGTCGCCGTCATCCTGCTGCTGCTCCTGATCGTGCCGATCATGCTCTTCCAGCAGGCCCAGGCACGCGCCCAGGAGCAGGACAAATGAACGCCACCTGGAGCCGCTTCAACGTCACCTCGGTCGTGCTGGGCTTTGCCTTTCTCTATCTGCCGATCGTGCTGCTCATCGTCTTCTCCTTCAACGAGTCGAAGCTGGTCACCGTCTGGGGCGGCTTCTCGACCAAATGGTATGCCTCGCTGTTCCACAATCAGGGGCTGATGGACGCCACCTGGGTGACCGCGCGTGTGGGTGTCATCTCCGCCACTGTGGCAACCGTGCTCGGCACGCTGGCAGCACTGACCTTGACCCGCTACACCCGCTTCCGCGGCCGCATCCTGTTTTCCGGCATGGTGTTTGCGCCGCTGGTCATGCCGGAAGTCATCACCGGCCTGTCGCTGTTGCTGCTGTTCGTTGCCGTCGGTCTCGACCGTGGCTTCCTGACCGTGACGCTTGCTCACATCACCTTGACCATGTGCTTCGTGGCTGTCGTCGTGCAGTCGCGCCTGGTGTCGTTCGATCGTTCGCTGGAAGAAGCTGCCTTGGACCTCGGCGCAACGCCGGTAAAGACCTTCTTTCAGATCACGCTGCCGGTCATCATGCCGGCCATCGTCTCCGGCTGGATGCTGGCCTTCACCCTGTCGCTTGACGACCTGGTCATCGCCTCCTTCACCTCCGGGCCTGGCGCCACCACGCTGCCGATGAAGATCTACAGCCAGGTGCGTCTCGGCGTGACGCCGGAAATCAACGCCGCCTGCACCATCCTGATCGCCGTCGTGGCGGTAGGCGTCATCATCGCTTCGGTCGCCAACAAGCGGCGTGAGGTGCAACGCCAGCTCGACGAACAGGCCGCGCAGCGCGGTTGATTGCGTCAAACGAGGGATAGGGCGGTCCCGGTAAGGGTCCGCCTATTCGCCTGAGACGCCGCGGCTGATCGGCGAGATGAACGGCGTGCTCCAGGTGCCGCCGACGAAGAATGACGACTGGTTGGATCCCTGCTGGCCATTGACCGGTGCCGCTGCCGGGTCGGCCTGGGTGACACCCCCCGAAAGCGCCAGCCCGCGTCCGCCGTAAGAGGCGATGCCGGACAGCCAGACCTTGTATTTCGCCGAATTGGCCTCGGCCTTGTCCAGCCTTGCCACACCCTTCGAGATGGTGGCCTTGAGCTCGGCGCCGTCCATCGGCAGTGTCCCGTCCGAGACGTCGTCGAGCGCGAAGAAGCCGCCCTGTTCCGTGTGCTTCAGAAATGCCGGCAAATTGAGCCCGCTCAGCGCGCCCGGCCCGAACGTCGCAGAGACCGAGCCGTCGGCGTTCTCGAAGATCGAGTCCCAGGATTTGCCCGGCCCTTTGAGAATGACCGAGACAGTGCCGGTGCTGGCCGGCACCAGCCGCGTCATTCCGGCCGCGGTGCCGAAAGCGGCGCCGTCAATGTCGGAGGCGAGCAGCCGGATCTCGACCTGCGAGCCCTCCGGTTTACGGTCGAAACGCAGGCTGCTTTGCACGTTGCCGCCAAAGGCCGACGCATCGGAGATATCGAAGACGGCAAGCCCGTTCTTCACCTGCGCCGTGGCGGCGACGTCGGCAAGCTGGATTGCGCCGGCCGAGGCATGCGCCGCTGACAGCCTCAGATCGAGATTGATCCGGTCGGCGAAGCTGGTGTCGATTTCGCCGGGACCGGTCTCGCCGGTCGGCGCCAGCGGCGTGAAGGCCGAAAACAGCGACCTGAGGTCGAGCGTGTCGAAGGCGAGTGTGCCTGATATCACCGGCAAGGCGTCGCCGAACGAAAAATCCAGCGCCCCCATTCCCGGGTTGTTGTCGAGCGTCACCGCGGTGTTTTCGAATTTGACGCGGCCGGCGGTCGCCGTGATCTTGCTCGAAATCGAGACCGAACCGATCGCCGTACCAGGAGCAATGCCGGCCTGCGACCATTCCAGCACGCGCCGCAGCGAGGGCGCGGCGAATTTCGCCTGGCCATCGAAATAGGCGTTTTGCGACATGCTGGCCGTGCCGTCGAACGAGAAGCTGGCCGGCGCTGCCTTGAACGAAAACGTGACCGGTGCGGCGCCGCCGGCAAACAGCACCAGCGGCTTGGGCGAGGCGGCATCGACGGTGACGCTCTCGCCGCGCCAGATTCCGGTCGCCGACAAGGTCGCGTTGCTGTTCATCGCTGCCCAGCTCGCCTGGCCGGACAGGCTGGTCAGCAATTCGACGTCCTTGCCGCCGACGGAGGCGACCATGCGGCCGTCCCTGAATTCCACGGTGCCGAACGGATCGGCGGGCAGCTTGCTCAGATCCGGCTTCGTCGGATCGGCGTTGACCACGCCGCGCGCCGTGTCGATGGAGCGGGTGATGCGTCCGCCCGTTGGTATGGCGGGCAGGAATATGCCGTTTGCGGCGCGCTGGACCCGGATCGTCGGCCGCACCAGCCGCGCCGTCGAAAACACCACATCGCCCTGCAGCGCCGCCATGGCCGAAAGGTCGACCTCGACCCGTTCGGCCTCGATCACCGGCGGCGCGTCGGTCTCGGTCCACTGCGACAGCGTGACGTCGCTCAGTATGGCGCGGAACTTCGGCCACACCTCGATGCGCGGCGAACCGGCGATGGTGACCCTGAAACCGCTCCACGCGCTCATTTCCCAGGCGATGCGATCGCGCACGATCCGGGTCGAGGCAAACAGCGGCAGAGCGGCGACGACCAGCGCGATGACGAGCACGGCAACGCCGATCGCCCATATTCCGCGCCGGATCAAAGGTGATGGCATATTGCCCCGGTTGCTTTCATTCCGATAACGCCTGACGGGTGTAACCGCCAGTCGTCACCACGCCTTCCAGCCGTCACTACGACTTAGGGCTGAGGCATTTCAAGTCTTTATGGCCCGGCGATGGCAATTGCGCACATATGGCCGAGTTTAGCGGAACAAAATCTTGCTCTGCCGCACGGTGGTAGGCATAAGCGATGCAGCTTCAGCCTGCTACGAGGCGCGGCGTTTTTGGGGCAGCGACGCCTGTAAAGCTGAGGCTAGTGCATGTCGCCCGGAAGAGTGCAGCGGTTCCGGGACAACGACGTGCATCAAAACAAAAGCATATCTATCTTGCGACGCGACGGGCTTCAAGGAGGATCGATCATGGCTGCCGAAGCACCGCTCTGGACCCCGACGCAAGACCAGATCGACGCAGCACCACTGACCGCGTTCATGAAGGCAGCAGCGGCCAAAAGCGGCACATCCTTCGCTTCCTACGCCGAACTGCACCGCTGGTCGGTCGAGGATCGCGAAGGCTTCTGGAGCCTGCTGTGGGACTTTTGCGGCATTGTCGGCGACAAAGGGACCGATGGGACGGTGCTCGTCGATGGCGACAAGATGCCCGGCGCATCGTTCTTTCCCGATGCGACACTGAACTTCGCCGAGAACCTGCTGAAGAAGACCGGTTCCGGTGACGCGATCGTCTTTCGCGGCGAGGACAAGATCGAGCGGCGGCTGTCGTGGAGCGAACTGCACCAACTGACCTCGCGCTTTCAGCAGCTTTTCCTGTCGCTCAAGGTGAAAAAGGGCGACCGCATCGCGGCGATGATGCCCAACATGCCGGAAACCGTCGCCGCCATGCTGGCGGCCGCCTCCATCGGCGCGGTCTGGTCGTCCTGTTCCCCCGATTTCGGCGAGCAGGGCGTGCTCGACCGTTTCGGCCAGATCGAGCCGGTCATATTCATTGCGCCGGACGGCTATTGGTACAATGGCAAGGCAATCGAGGTAGCCGACAAGATCGCTGCCGTTGCGGCGAAGCTCGAAACCGTCCGCAAGGTCCTGATCGTCGACTATCTCGGTACCTCGCGCGATATCGCAGCGATCATCGACAAGGCCGTGGCGCTCGAAGAGGCGCTGTCACCCTTTACCGCCAAAGCGGTCACGTTCGAGCGGCTGCCGTTCGCGCATCCGCTCTACATCCTGTTCTCGTCAGGTACCACCGGCATTCCCAAATGCATCGTCCATTCGGCCGGCGGCACGCTGGTCCAGCACGTCAAGGAACACCGGCTGCATGCCGGGCTCGTCGAAGGCGACCGCTTCTTCTACTTCACCACCTGCGGCTGGATGATGTGGAACTGGCTGGTGTCGGGCCTGGCCTCGGGCGCCACGCTGCTGCTCTATGACGGCTCACCCTTCCACCCCGACGGCAATGTGCTGTTCAGCTTCGCCGATGCCGAGAAGATGACCTTTTTCGGCACCTCGGCCAAATTCATCGATTCCGTACGCAAGGCCGGGCTCAAGCCTATCCGCAGCCATGATCTGTCGAGTGTGCGGGCGATTTCCTCGACCGGCTCACCGTTGTCGCCGGAGGATTTCCGCTTCGTCTTTGACGGCATCAAGAAGGACGTGCATCTGGCCTCGGTTTCCGGCGGCACCGACATCGTCTCCTGTTTCGTGCTCGGCGTACCGACGCAACCGGTCTGGACCGGCGAGATCCAGGGTCCCGGCCTCGGCCTTGCTGTCGATGTATGGGACGATGACGGCAAGCCGATCCGCGAGCAAAAGGGTGAGCTGGTCTGCACCAAGGCGTTTCCGTCGATGCCGATCGGCTTCTGGAACGATCCTGAGGGCAAGAAATACCATGCGGCCTATTTCGAGCGCTTCGACAATGTCTGGTGCCACGGCGACTTCGCCGAATGGACCGCGCATGGCGGCATGATCATCCACGGCCGTTCCGACGCGACGCTCAATCCGGGCGGTGTGCGCATCGGCACGGCGGAGATCTACAATCAGGTCGAACAGATGCCGGAGATCCTTGAGGCGCTGTGCATCGGTCAGGATTTCGACAATGACGTCCGCGTCGTGCTGTTCGTGCGGCTGGCCGCCGGCGTGACGCTGGACGAGGATCTGGAAAAGCGCATTCGTTCCAAGATCCGCAGCGGCGCCAGCCCGCGCCACGTGCCGGCAAGGATCGTCGCCGTCAGCGACATTCCGCGCACCAAATCGGGCAAGATCACCGAGCTTGCAGTGCGCGACGTGGTGCATGGCCGCGCCATCAAGAACAAGGAAGCGTTGGCCAATCCAGAGGCGCTGGAGCTGTTCAGGAACCTGCCGCAGCTGGCTGAGTGACGCGGCCGGGATGGTTAACCAGATATGTCGGTCGAATTTACCTAGATTTCATGAGTGGTACACATTCGTAAATTTTTTGGACGGCCGGTAAGGAGTTGTTAAGGCCCGGCGTCGATAGTCGCACGTAACTTGAGGGAGAAATCCCGTTCCTCGTCCCCTGAGGATCAGATTCGCTCAAGCCCCGTTGTGACAGCAAATCCCATTTAAGGCGTCCTGTTGGACGCCTTTTCTTTGTCCGGGATTCTCGCCCGGAAATCGCCGGCCTATTCGGCCAGCACCCGCGTCGACGGGAAGGCGACCTCGACCAGCGTCCCTTCGCCCGGCGTCGAGGTGATGGTGAAGCGGGCGCGGTTGGCTTCCACCATCGCCTTGGTCAGCGGCAGGCCGAGACCGGTGCCGTCGCCACGCCCGCGCTTCAGCGCATTGATCTGCTTGAACGGCTTCAGCGCCTGCTCGATCTCGGCATGGCTCATGCCAATGCCGGTATCGCGCACCCGCATGACAACGTCGCCGGAGGTTTCATAGGCGGTCGACACGATCACCTGTCCGCCGGCTTGCGTATAGCGAATGGCATTGGACAGGATGTTGAGCGCGATCTGGCGCACGCTTCTGAGGTCGGCGACGACTTCCGGCAGTCGCGAGGCGAAGCTGGAGCGGATGATGACACGCTCGCGGTTGGCCTGCGGCTGCATCATCGCCACCGTCTCGGCCAGCGTATCGTTGAGCGACACCGCCTCGTAGTCCATTTCCTGCTGGCCGGCCTCGATCTTCGAAATGTCGAGGAGGTCATTGACGAGATCGAGCACATGGTTGCCCGAGCGGTTGATGTCTCTGAGATAGTCGCGGTAGCGGTCATTGGCTACCGGGCCGAACTTCTCGTCCACCATCAGCTCGGAAAAGCCGATAATGGCGTTGAGCGGCGTGCGGATCTCGTGGCTGATGCGGGCGAGGAAATCGGTCTTCTGCGAGGAGGCGCGCTCGGCCACCGCGCGCGCCTGGGTCAGATCCTCTTCGGCCCGCTTCCACTGCGTGATGTCGCGCACCACGGCGCAGAAGCCGCTGTCATTGGGCAGCCTGCCGATGGTCATGAACAGCGGGATGAAGCGCCCTTGCGCCTCGCGCCCGATCACCTCGCGGCCATCGTTCATCACACTCGCCACGCCGGGCTCGGACAGGCCGTTCAGATAGTCGCGCGCCGCGCGCTGGCTTTCGATGGCAAACAGCGAGGCGAACGGTTTACCGGTGACGTCGTCGCTGTCGAAGCCGAACAGCGCCTCGGCCGGCCGGCTGATCGAGCGGATGTCGCCGTCGCGGCCGATCAACACCACACCATCGGTCGCGGTGTCGATGATGGTGCGCATCTCGGCAATGCGCGCTTTGAGTTCGGAGACATCGGGCTGCGTCTGCTCCTCGGCTGCGAGATGCGCAACCATCGGCGGCTCGTTATCGCCGGTACGTCGCACCACCAGCATCAGCGCCTTGCCGGCGCGCCACGGCACCGAACGCAAAATGGCTTCGATCGGAAATTCCTGGCCCTCGCGCGTCTTCAGTTTGAGTGTGTGGTCGCTTTCGCCGGCCATTTCTGAATAGGGATCGGCAAACAGCGCGTCGAGCCCGCCGGCGTCGCTCAGGTCCTCAAGCGTGTCATAGCCGGTCAGGCCGAGGAATTCCTCATTGGCGTAATGAAGCTCGTCGCCCGAATGGATGAGCAGCGGCACCGGCAGCTTGCCGAGGATCGACGTGTCAGGGGCCTTGTGTTCATCTCCGGCCGAGAATGCCGAAGGCATGAACCCCTCAAGCTTGAGCGGCGGCACTTTCAGGCGCTGTGGTTCTGCCGGCACTGTGTCCGCATCGCCGGCCTTGTCCCCGTCTTCCACGGCGGAATCGGTCGCCTCGTCGGACGGCGCCCAATCCTCATTGTCCTCGGCATCGCGGAAGTCGGCCGACGTCATGCTGTCGTCTTCACCGGCATTGGCCGGCGTCTCGGCAACAACCGGCTGTGGCTCTGCGGCCTCGACGATCTCTTGGGCTTGCGTATCATCCGGTTCGGAAGCCGGCGCAAGTTCGTCGTTGGACGACGTTGCTTCCGTACTGTCTTCGGTGACGGAGCCTGGTTCGGGATCGGCATAGTCGAGCAGGGAGCGCGACACTGTCGGCGCCTTCGCCTCGCCTGCTTCGCTGTCCGCAAGGCCGTCGTCCGGCTGCTCGCCGTCAAGCCGCGTCAGGTCCTTTTCGTCCTCGGCATCGCTTTCCGGCGGTTCGGCCTCAGCCGTTTCGCTTTCGGGTGCGGCTGCCGATGGTTCAGCCACGGCAGCCGGGCCGGCTTCGTCCGGACTCGAGACCTCGGCGGGTTGTCGGGCTGGCGCGGCTGTTTCAGCCTGGTCCGCCTCGACATGATCCGGCTTGGGCTCATCTGCCTTGGCCTGGTCTGGCGTTACCTGATCCGGATTGGCCGGTTCGGCCTGCTTGGCAGTCTCCGGCTGCTCCGGCGGGGGATTGTCCTTCTTCAGCCGCTCGCCGATTTCGCGGAAAGCGCTGCGCTCCAGCGTCGACAGGCCCCTCTCGCTTGTCGGCTGCTTGTCGTTGGCGGGCTGCCGATGCTCGGCCAGCCGGATGACCTTGTCGGCAAAACGACGTTCCTGCTTCGGCACGATGGTCAGTGCCGGCACTTCGCCCTCGAACGGATCGGCCGCCTTGGGAGCTTCCGCCACGGGCTGTTCCGGGGCCGGCTCGGCTGCTGCCGCTGGCGCGCCATTGGGGACCAGCGCCATGCCGATTGCTTCCGGATCGACCACCGCATCGCCGGCGCGGGCGACGCCGAAACCACGAAAACCTTCGAAGGCGCGGCTGCGGCCATAGACAGGCAGTGCTGCCAGATCGACCGGTATCTTCAGGTCGGAGCCGGCAACCGGCCACAGTACCGAGCGGCCCGACCAGGTGTCGCGCCGTTCAAGCAGGCCCGCGATCTCGCCCGAGGCGTCGAGGCCGAAAATTGTCGCGACGTCCTTGAAGCGGCGGCCGATCACGTCGGCGGCGGCTTTGCCGACAATGTCGCCGAATTCCGGCGACAGCGCGCTGAACTTGCCCTCGGCGTCGGTGCGCCAGACGAAGCGCAGCGGCGGCGCCGAGCGGTCGACCTCACGTTTGGCGGGAGGCGCAGCCGGTGGGGCTGCGTCGGACGGCAGGGCGGGCGCAGCGGCACTGCTGTCCAACTGCGCACTCTCGGCCGGGGAAACAGAGTCCGGCTCGGCCTGCGCCGGGCTGTCCGGCTCGCCCGCCTGCGGCTCTTCGCCGGCATGGAAGTACCAATGATCATGTTGCGCCGGCGCGCTGTCATTCGCCGCCTGCTCGCGGCCGGTCGTCTGCTCGCGATGGTCCGCCTTTGTATCGGTTGACGCCGAAGCATCATGCTCGGTGGCAGCCGGACCTGTCTCCCCGACATCAGGCGCGGCCGCGAGTGGGGCGCCCTGATTCCCGCTTGCGGTGGGGTGGTCAGCCACCGCATCCACCGTTACCGCGTTCTCCGCGGCGGCTTGCGCCGGGCCATCGTCGACCTGCGCTGCAGCAGGTTCGGCATCCAGCTCGCCGACAGGATTTTCCTCACCGAGCTGATCCTCGTCGATGACCACCAGCAGATGCCTGGACTCGGTCAGGCGCGCGAAGCCGGCCGGATAGGACGTGGCGCCGCCGGGGACCAGCCGCTTGACGATGCGGTCGTCCTGGCTCGCCACGTCGGCGACAAGCGCGGCCAGCGTCTCAGGCCGGATGGCGAGCGCGCCAAAGCCATCCGAAGCCGCCTCGACAGTGCCGGCGGCGTCGACAAAGGCGATGAAATGGCCGTCTTCGGTAAAGCCGCTGATGGCGCGGGTCCCAATGTCGGCAGCACTGCGCGAGCCGGCCTGCGCTGCCGGCACCACCAGCATGATGGCGCTTTCGCCGTCCGGCATAGTCACCGCACTGGCCAGGAAGCCGACGGCGCGGCTGGTGATGCCGGTCGCCAGCCGTACCGTAATGGCGCGGTCGCTGCCGATCTGCGGGAAGCCCGCGGTCGCCATGATCTGGCGCCTGGCGATCAGCGGCAGCTGAGCCGAGGCGCCGATGATGGCCTCGATATCGGGATAGCCGAACACCGCAGCGCCCGGGCCGTTGGCCCAGATCACCTGTTCGAGGTCGGCCGACAGAATCGCGATCGCGTCGCCGGCGGCGAAGCGCTGGCGAACCGCATCAAGCACGGCGACATCGAGGAAAGAGTAGTTCTCGGAAGGCATGCGCTTGGCGGACCCTTTCGGTGAAACCTCTTGGCGAACCCCTCTTGGCGAACCTACAAGGCGGGCAATTTGCAGTTAACGCTTTGTTAATAAAAGCCCGCGCGGCGAAGGTCCACAAGCCATGGCGGGAAGCAGGTGGAATCTCTGGCCACTTGGTTAACAGCCTCTCGGAATGCCCTTGGATAACCTCTTGGGTGACGCATGGGAAGAAATTTATGGTGCACTGCAACAAAGATATTGCATCGCACAAAAAAACCGCTATATTGCCATCATACATGAACGAGACGGCTTTTTGTCAAAGCCGCTACCCCGAAAGGATGGAAAATGACCAAGGCCAAGACCGCTGAGACCATCGAAAACGTCGAATTCCCGAGCTTCGACGCTTCCAAGGCAACCGACCAGATCCGCGCTTTCGCCGAAAAGGGCGTCGAGCAGTCGAAGGAAGCCTACTCCAAGCTGAAGACCGGCGCTGAAGAGACCCAGAAAGTCCTGGAATCGACCTTCGAGACTGCCAAGACCGTTTCCAGCGACCTGTCGCTCAAGACCATCGCCGCTCTGCGCGCCAATGCCGAAGCCGGCTTCTCGCATCTCGAGGCCCTCATCGGCGCCAAGTCGCTGTCGGAAGTGGTCGAACTGCAGACCGCCTTCCTGCGCAAGCGCGTCGAGACCACCGTCGAGCAGGCCAAGGACTTCCAGGCTGTTGCTTCGAAGGCTGCCGAAGACGTCTCCAAGCCGGTCAAGACCGCTTTCGAGAAGGCCCTGAAGGACATCAAGGCCGCCTAATAATTGCGCACAACTCTGCGATGCATCAAAACGTCGCATTTCGTCAGACAAATAGGTGTGCGATAGAGTTGTCCAAATGAATACCCGGCGAGTGGAACCTCCTCCCTCTGCTCTCCGGGGTGACCAGCCAGCACCTCCTCCCGCTGGCTCGTAACAGGAAAAGGCCGGCACCTCCTCCCGCCGGCCTTTTTCTTTTGCCGAAGAAACGGGCGTCTGTTGGGAGACCGGCTTTGCCTTATCAAAGGCCTTGAATTAGTCTCTGATAGACCGTATTGGACGCATCGCCGAACGACAGAGCGGATCTCGGAGAATGAATTTTCACCACGATCTGGCTCAGGCGAACGTGCCGTTGTAGCTCAGATGGTTAGAGCGCCGGATTGTGGATCCGGAGGTCGCTGGTTCGATCCCAGCCAACGGTACCATCGAATTTTCCGCTAAAGTAAGCCGATCCCGGCGATCCACGGGAGATCAAGACCTGTATGGCGCTGTCGGCAGGGCAGGAAGACCCTGACTGCACACACACCGCGGTGCAGATACCCGCGCCGCATCTAAGGTTTCATTTTACTCCAGCGGTTCGTCGGTCGGCCGAGGCGTCGTGCCTGCCTGACGAGGACGGCCGGCATTGCGATTTGCAATACGGCTGTCGAGCGGCGATCTGGACGCTTGCTGGGCGCCAGCGGTCTTGGGCGCCGTCGGCTTGGCGCCGGAATCGCTGTTTTCAGCGTCGCGACGGGGATGTGGCAGGCCGGTGGCCTCAGGCGATCTGACCGAAGGTGTGGCGGCCGGGTTTGTCGATACGGGTTTGTCCTTGGCCATTTTCAACTCTCGCCTTTTCAGCATGCAGACGGCCGGACAACATAGTCGGGCCACTGAGGCAGAACGGTCAGCCGTGCGGGCGCATCACGACTTTGATGCAGCCGTCCTCCTTGTCGCGGAAGGTTTTGTAAAGTTCGGGCCCGGCCTTGGGGCCAGCCCGATGAAATGACGGGTCGATATCGCCGTTCCGAACTTTCTGCAGCGATGTCGCGTTCATCCTGGATCGTCGGATCGGCCACCTGATCGCAGCGTATCTCGCCTTTGCCGTGCCATGTGAGGGCCTGCATGTGCTGTTCCTTGACGACAAGCTCTGCGAGCCCGAACTTGGCTCGATGTGAAATGTTCCCGCTTCCAACGAGCATCCGGCCTCAACCCTTGGCGACCGAACGGGGTTCGGCCATGCCGCAATGCTGCTCGGTCGGGGTGCCGGCCGGCGTGGCATGCGCGGCTGCAACCTGCTTTTCCAGCCGCTGATCGCCTGTTGCCCACGGCCACATCCTTGAACGCGTCCAAGGGCAGAGGTTTGGCGCAAGCGCAGGATCTGCTATCGCGCCAGCATCGCGGCGACAACGAACACGACGGCGGCAACGACGACAAGCGCGACAATGGCCAGCACCGGGCCGTTTTTACTCGGGGCCGGGGCGCTCTCGTCGTCCGGCCGCCGCATCGCATTGGCGAAGCTTGCTTGATTAGCGAAAGCCGGCGTGCCCGTCGCTGCGGGAACCGGCACGGCGCCGGTGTCTGCCGCTTCGGCATCGGTTTCCATAGGCGCCGCCGCCGGGTCGAATCCCGGCGTCTTGTCCTCTGTCGCCCCAGACTGAATATCGCCTCTGTCTTCGGCCGGGTTACGTTCGACGTTCATGATGATGCTCCTGAGCTGGCCCGGGCTTCCCCAACCGCGAGCGGATCAGGATGTTCCATTGGGCGGAATCGCCGACAACGAGGAGCAAATTTCAGATAGCCTTCAAACAGATGTCCCTGGTGGCAACGCGGGCCTTGCAACCGGTCAGCACCGGATTGGTGGTCTCGTTGTAGTCGGCCATGGTCGGCAACGCGGCAGATTCGGCAAAGTTCCAGTCTGGCTGCCCGCTTACGCACACCGCCGCTCGTTGACCTTGAGCTGGCTCGTTCCAGCCACTCCAACCCAAATTGCCAGTCCGGCTCCCGGCGGCGCGCTGTTTGTATTCCGTGGGAACATCAACAGCGCCAGCGAGTTCGGTATGTGCAGCGAGTTCCCTGTTCGCCGCATGGCCAACGTCCGGAACTCTTGACCGTCTCGCGTCTTCGCTCCTGGAGCGCGGGCCACTCCTCTTAGCCCAAGGTTGCGATCATGAGCAGAAACATTCCGGAAAAGCGGGCCAGGCAGGGTGGCTTGGGGCGACCGGTCCTTGGCGTGCTCTTGGCAGGCCTTGTCTTGGCGCTCGTTGCCTGGGGGATCGCTGAAATCTATGGCGAGCAGGCTAAGACACCGGCGACACAGCAAAACAGCCGGGTTCCATCGCCAGATACTTACAGCCCAAATCCTGGCCAAACGGACCCTGCAAACTCCAAGGCCGATGATGTGAATGGCGAACCGGTGGACCGAAATCCCAAGCTCGACAAGGATCCCACGCCGCGATCAAGCACTGGCGGGGATCAGCCAGGAACGCCGCCAGCTCAACCTGCTTCGCCATAGCGTTCGCACTAGTTGATAAACACAATTCAAACAGATGCGGAAATGTGGAGCGGCGATTTCAGCCAATTTCAAGAGCCGGGTCTGTCAATAATCGCCGGCGCTCTCTGATAGCTGGGGAGCCACAAAACCTCCGCTGATTCTTACCGCTTGCTGGATGGCACTGGCGGCTCCAGACCGACTGCGCGCTGTGTCACGCCGGCAGACCTTTGCACCTCTGGGCGCTTTTGAAGTTGCAAGTCGATGGAATCGGGCAAGCTGGGTGTAGATGATGCAGTCGTCATCTTATCGAGGTCCGGCAGCAACACCATCTTTGCGTAGCGTGGAGGAACCAGATGGCCTCCGAAAACAGCGAATATCCCGCACACGAATAAAGCGAGAAGCAGGGCCGTAAGCACATCTGTGAAAATCTCGACAAATCTCATGTGCTCGCTCCGCGCGTAAGGATTCGCCGCGCTCTCGACAGTAAGAGCGGCGGGATCCTCAACCGGCGATGAAGGGACTTTGATCGACGGTCTTCTCCTAATGTGGCTTCCGGTTGCGTGTTCCCTGGTTCGGACCTTATCCACCGACTATGGGACTAAGGTCCGGAACCTAAATGGAACCAATGGGGAAGAGCGGAATCCATGTGCCTTTAAGAGGCTTCAACCTGAGGGCACGACGGCTGATCGTCAGCCTCCCGCCAGAGACAGTCCACGGGCGCGCTCGCGCAGCAACGCAAGCAGTTCGTCGCGCCGTGGCTCCGGCGTGTCGACGGGTAACACCAAACACAAGGTCCTTTTGATGGCGCCGTGGCCGTCACGGATGGGGGCCGCCATGCACCAGGTGAAACGGTCGGCCAAGGCTGTGGTCTCGCTGAAACCCTGCCGGTGGGCCAAGGCAACATCGGCAAAGAATTCGGCTGGTGCAATGATGCGGCCGTCGGGAAGCCTGTAGTCGCCAGATGGGATGAAATCCCTCAACTCTTGCTCGTTCATATGGCCGAGGAGCAGCCGTCCGGATGCCGTCCATGGGATCGGCACCTCAACCCCGACATCGCTTGAGATCCGGAACGGGCCCGGCGAATCTCGGCAGTCAAGAACGACGTATTTGTTGCCACGCAGGCCGCATAGCTGGACCGTCTCGCCTGTCTCGGCGGCCAACTTATCCAAGGTCTCGATGATGCGACGGTAATGGGCATTGTGATGTGAGTAGGCCCAGCCGAACAGATGCATGGCGCGTCCGAAATAGACGTAACCTTCACCGCCGACGTTTTCGAGCATTTCGGCGTCGAGCAGGCTGTTGACGATCTCGTAGGTGGTCGAACGCGGCGCGCCGATCATTTTGGCGATGTCGCCGACGCGCATTGGCGCGCGGTGCCGCAGCAACGCCTCGAGCAGCATGATGACGCGGTCAATGCCGCGTCGTCGTTCGCCGTTGCGCGGCTCCGCGCCGGCTTCCTTCCCGATCGCATCGTTAGTGCCGTCGCTCATGACCATCCGCCAAAATCATTTCGGTTCTCGTCTCAAGGCGCTTGAAAGATGTCAAGGCTCGGTCTAGCATCCAATTTGTCCGATATACAGACACATTGTCTGAAATACCAGACAAACTAACGAGCCTGACGCAGACAAATCCCGAGAGGACACACGGTTTACAAGACCCGGCGATCGACGGGTTTCCTCGCCCTTGTTCTGCACGTCGAGGCCACAACCTCTGAAGGGAACAGTCATCATGAAATCACCGTTTTTCGCATCCGCCAGCGCGCTTTGCCTCGGTCTCGTGCTGAGCTTTGGCGTCGCCTCGCAGGCCAATGCCGCCGCCAACTGCATCAAGGGCGACCGCAAGGCGCCGTACACGATCGGCTGGGCCAACATCTATTCCGTGCCGACCTGGATGAAGCAGACCCAAGGCACGATCGAAGCCGAAGTCGAGACCCTGAAGAGGCAGGGACTGGTCGACAAGCTCGTCGTCACCGACGCTCAGGGCGATGCCAACGTCCAGATCCAGCAGATTCAGTCGATGATCGATTCCGATGTCGACGCCATCATCCTGATCGCCGGTTCGTCGACCGCACCGGCACGCGTTCTGGCCGACGCCTGCGCCAAGGGCATCGCCATCATCAACTTCGACAGCCTCGTCGACACCGACAAGGTCACCGCCAAGGTCAACACCGATTCTTCGCAATGGGGCGACCAGGCCGCCAAGTTCCTGATCGACGCCATCGGCGGCAAGGGCAAGATCCTGATCCTCAATGGCCCCGCCGGGGTTTCGGTCAGCGATGACAGGCGCAAAGGCGCCGACGCTGAGCTCAAGGCCCATCCCGACGTGACGGTGCTTGCCGAGACCAACACGCCCTACAACGTCGCGCCGGCACAGGAAGCCGTCACCAGCCTCCTCTTCGCCAACCCCGAGATCGACGGCATCCTGTCGCTCGGCGGCGCTCTGTCGGCAGGCGCCGTGCTGGCCCTCGACAAGCAGGGCCGTGAACAGGTGCCGATCACCGGTGAGAACGCCCGGCAGTTTTTGGAACTCTGGAAAGAAAAGGGCTTGAAGAGCTGGGCGACGATGCAGCCGAACTGGCTCGGCGCCTTCGCCACCTACACCGCCGTTCAGGCGCTGGAAGGCAAGGATGTGCCGGCTTTCGTCAAGATTCCGCTGCCGGTGATCGACAATTCCAACATCGACGAATACCTCGCCCGGGCCAAGGACTTCCCGGCTGACGGCTACATCTTTTCTCCTTACGATGAGGAGCTGTTCAAGAAGCTGCTGGCTCAGAAATAAGCCTGAAGGGTTGTAGCGTTGACAACCATGGCTCCGCTGCTCGCGGCGCGCGGGGTGTCGAAGTCTTTCTTCGGCAACCCCGTCCTGCGCGACGTTTCAATCGCTCTCCAGCCGGGCCGCGTGCATGCGCTGCTCGGCGAGAACGGCGCCGGAAAGTCGACCTTGATCAACCTTTTGTCCGGCGCCTTGAGACCGGATGGCGGGACGATCGAGGTCGATGGACGCGCGGTCTCACGCATGACGCCGGCTGTTGCGCGGCAGGCCGGCATCGCCGTCGTCCAGCAGGAACTCAGCCTGACGGCCAGTCTTTCCATCGCCGAAAATATTGGTCTCGGCGCCTATCCCAAACGGTTCGGCCTGATCGACTACCGCGAACTCGCTGCGCGGGCGAGGGCCGCATGCGAACTTGTCGGTCTGCACGAGCCGCTGTCGACGCCGGTCGGGAATCTGTCGCTCGGCCGCCGCCAAATGGTGGAGATCGCCAAGGCGCTCTACCGCCGGCCGCGCGTGCTCATTCTCGACGAACCGACATCGTCGCTATCGGCAACCGAAACCAAAATCCTCACCGATCTGCTGCAGCGGTTGCGCGGCGAAGGCATCGCCATTCTCTACATCTCGCACCGACTGAACGAAGTCATGGCGCTATGCCAGCACGTCACCGTGCTGAAGGACGGCACCTGCACGGCCGACCGCACCCTGGAAGGCACCGACGCCGCCGGGTTGGTTCGGCTGATGGTCGGCCGCGATCCCGGTGATCTTTTTCCGCAATGGCAGCCTTCCAGTTTGCCTGCCGACGCTATCTCCGTCCGAAATCTTTCGGCCGGCCTGATGCGCGACGTCGATCTGGATATCAAAACGGGCGAAGTGCTTGGCATTGGCGGTCTGGTCGGGCAAGGGCAGGAAGATCTGCTGCTCGGTCTCTACGGCGCCATTCCGGCACGAACGGCATCGGCGACCGTCAACGGCGCCTCCGGCCTGCCCGGCGGCGTGCCGAATGCCAACGCGCTGGGGTTGGCCTATGTGCCCGCGGATCGCAAGCGCGAGGGCCTGCACCTGATCCATCCCATCATCACCAACATGATGCTGCCCGCCTTTGCCAGGCTGCCGGCGCTGAAGCTGCGCAGCCGCCGCGCAGAGCGCGAGACGGCCAAAAGCCTTGCCGCCCAACTCGGCATCAAGGGTCACCTCGGCCGGGCGGCGCAGGCTCTATCGGGCGGCAACCAGCAGAAGGTGGCGCTGGCGAAATGGATGCCGCACGACCCGCTGGTGCTTCTGCTCAACGATCCGACGCGCGGCGTCGACGTCGAAACAAAACGTGAGATCTACATGATGCTTCGCAATTTCGCCGCCGCCGGCAAGGCGGTCGTGCTGCTCAGTTCCGACACGCCCGAACTGGTGCACCTTTGCGACCGTGTAGCCATCGTCCGCGAAGGCCGCATCGTCGCCATGCTGGCGCGTGGGGCGCTGAGCGAGGAAGCCATCGTCTCCGCCGCGATGGGCGCCGAACAGCGGAAGGTTGCGGCATGAACACATCTTCCTCCGCCCGGCAGACCGATGCGCTCTACTGGCCGGTGCAACTGCGTCGCAATGTCGGCGTGCGCAGCCTGTTTGCCGTCGTCCTGGTGTTTCTCATCGCCTATGGCGTCCTCTTTCCGGGTCTGTTCACGGCGTCCGGCTTCGCCAAATTCACGCAGAGCTGGTTTCCATTGGCTCTGGTCGCCATGGCGCAGGCGATCCTGATGCTCACCGGCGGCATCAGCCTGGCCATCGGCGCGACGGTCAGCTTGGGCGCGGTCATCGCCGCGACGACGATGGCCGGGCCGCTGGGCGTCGCCGGGGGCACTGCCGCGGTGGCGCTGACGGGCCTCGGCATCGGGGCGGCGACCGGCTTCGTCGTGGTACGGCTTCGCCTGCCGGCGATCGTGGTGACGCTTGCCGGGTCCTTCATCATCGGCGGCGCCGCACTGCTGATCCTGCCGCGGCCCGGCGGCGCAATCCCGGCGTGGCTGTCCGACCTGCTTGCCGGCAACACACCGGCGGCATTCGTGCTGCTGGTGCTCATCGTTCTCCTGTGGAAGCTCTATCTCGCCACGCCGCTTGGCTTGAGCCTCTATGCCGCCGGCGAGAATCCGGTCGGCGCCTATCGCTCCGGCGTGCCGGTCGACGGCGCGCGCATTGCGGCCTATGCGATCAGCGGTCTGCTCTCCACCGGCGCCGGCTTGTTCGTCGCCGCACAGACCGGTTCGGGCGACCCGGTCATCGGCGCCGCCTTTACCCTGAACTCGATTGCCGCTGCGGTGCTCGGCGGCATCGGCTTCCTCGGCGGCCAGGGCACGATGCGCGGCGCGCTTGCCGGCAGCCTGCTGCTCAGCCTGATGATCAGCGTCATGTTCTTCCTCGGCTTCACGCCGGTCGCACAATATGTGGCCCAGGGCCTGATCATCATCGGCGCGGTCGCCATCCCGCAATTCCGCAAGGCACAGCAATGACAGCATGGAATGACAGCGCGGGCGGCAAACGCGCCCTGACGGTCCTGCGCAGCCGGCCGTTTCTCACCGTTGCCATCGTTGCCGCGGTCTGGATCGTGGCGAGCTTCGTTTCGCGCGGCTTCGGCGCTTATGGCCATCTGCGCTATCTGGTGGAGCTCGGCGCCGTCATCGGCCTGGTTGCCGCGGGCCAGACTTTTGTGGTGATCGCCGGCGGCATCGACCTTTCCGTCGCGGCCATCGTCACGGTCAGCGCCGTCAGCCTGCCGCTGCTGTCGTGGCAGGTGGATCCGACCGGCATCACCGCCATTCTTTCCGTTCTGGTGCTGACCACGGCAATCGGCCTGGTCAACGGGCTCGGCGTCGCTTTGCTGCGCGTCCACCCGATGATCATGACATTGGCCATGGCGACATTCTTGCAGGGTCTGTTGATCATCATCGCCGGCGGCAGCGCCGTGACCGCCGAGAACCCGCTGGTCCACTGGCTCGGCAATGGCCGGCCGGCCGGCATTCCCGCTGGCGTATTGTTGTGGGTGGTCGTCTCGGCGATCGTGCTGACCACGATGCATGCGACATCGCTCGGCGCCCGGATTTTTGCCATGGGCGCCAACCCGCTTGCCGCGGCGCTGTCCGGTGTTCCGGTCACGTCCACGACGCTTGCGGTCTACGGCATCAGCGGCTTCTGCTCGGGACTTGCCGGCGTGCTCGTGTTGGGCATGAACGGACAGGGCTATGTCGGCATCGGCGATCCCTATCTGCTCGCCTCGATTGCCGCCGTGGTCCTCGGTGGCACCTCGATCCTCGGCGGGCTTGGCACCTATGCCGGCACCATCCCCGGCGCCATCCTGCTGGTCACCATCACCGCGCTGATCACCGTCGTCAACGCATCGCCCGGCTGGCGCAGCATCCTGTTCGGCTCGCTGATCCTCGGCCTGCTGCTGCTCTCAGGCCGGGAGCAGGCGCGCCGATGACACATCGTCGAGCCGATAGATGCGCCTTGCGTTGCCGAAGAACAGCGCCGTCTGCTCGTCGGCGGAAAAGTCCGCTGTGATGGTTTTGAAGCCGTCATATATGTCATCGAACGAGGCATGCAGGCCGGCGACCGGAAAGTCGCTGCCGAACATGGCGCGACCGGTGCCGAAACAATCGATGCAATGCAGGACGACGGGCTTCAGGCTGTCGAGCGTCCAGTCATGATCGTAGGCGACCAGATCCGATATTTTGATGGCGACGTTGTCGCATTGCGACAGAAGCCGCAGCCCGTCGCGCCACACCTGCATGCCATCGGCGTCGCGGTCGATCGGGCTACCGCAATGGTTGAGCACGAATTGCTGATCGGGGAAGGCCCTGGCAAGCAGCCCCGCGTCGGCGAGCTGGCGCGGAAACACCATCATGTCGAAGGCCAGCCGATGCTGGCCAAGCAAGGCAAGCCCGGCGCGCCAGGCCGGATCGTCCATGATGCCGTCACGGGCCGCAAAACGGCGGGCAGGGTCGGGATCCCAGCTCAATATGTCGCGCACGCCGGCGACACGCTCGAACGCGGCTTGCGCTTCGATCAGCGCCGGCGCCTGGCGATCGGCGAGCGGCACGTGAACGACATAGCGGGCGGCGACGCCGCGCGATTTGTCGAGTGTTTCAAGCCAGCGCGTTTCTCCGATGCAGTCGCCACTCGCCCAGCCGGCTTCGACATGGACGGTGGCGACGACATTATGCCCTATGGCATCGCGCGCATAATCCCCGGGCAGATAGTTCCGCCGCAAGGGGCCAAGCTCGCCGAGGCCGCCGCGCTCGCTGGCCGTGGCGGCGAGCCAGGGATGCCGTCCCAGTCTGAGATCCCAAAGATGATGATGGGCGTCGATGATCGGTCCGGCGTAAGGTTCTGGCACGTATCTCTCTCAGGCTGTGACCGGCGATCGATCCTGGCTTCGTTCTGCGACGGTAAAAGGGTTAGCATCGCATGACTGAAAACTCACCGGTTCCAGCCCTTTCGGTGCGCGAAAATTTTCGGCTCGACGACCGCATCCGCGGCGTGCCTCCCGGCACAACCGGGCTGGACAGCAGCCTTGTCGCGGCCGAGCACTGGCATCCGGCCGATGGACGCATGGCGCTTCCGGTGCTGACCCTCGACGAGGCGGCCTTCTCCGCCAATCGCGACCTGTTCCTGCGCTATGCGCGCGAACACAATGTTGCGATCGCTCCGCATGCCAAGACGCCGATGGCGCCCGATCTTACCCGGTCGCTGGTCGAGGCCGGCGCATGGGGCACGACGGTCGCCGACATCAGGCAAGCGACAGTGATGCTGAAGGCCGGCTTGACACGGCTGATCATCGCCAATGAGGTTGGAGGAGCCGGCGGCGCCAACCGGCTGGCCGTGCTTGCTGGTGCCTGGCCGGATGCCGAGCTCTATGTCTTTGCCGACTCGGTCGACGCCGTGAACGCGCTTGCCGAGGCTTGGCGCGCCAATGCGGCGCTGCCGCCGCTGCGCGTGCTGGTCGAACTTGGTGCGGGCAGGGCGGGCGCCCGCACCACCGCGCAAGCCGAGGCCATCGCCGATGCGATCACGGCTGCCGGCGGGCGGCTGCTGATCGCCGGCGTTGCGACCTATGAAGGGGCGGCGGCGCAACCCGAGCCCGGTCGCACCGATGAGGTGATATCCGGCCTGCTGGCAATGACCGCCGACATGTTCCTGCGGCTGCGTGCCCGCGTCGGCGGCGACGCACCGCTGATCGTCACAGCCGGCGGCTCCGCCTTCTTCGACCAGGTGGTCGCGGCGCTTGCACCCCTCGTTTCCAGCGACGGCAACGCAACGCTGGTGCTGCGCAGCGGCGCCATCTTCTTCCACGACCACGGCACCTATGACCGTTCGCTCGGCGCCCTCGATGCCCGCAAAGGTTTTGCCATAGGCGGCATCAGCGCTTCGGCGCGGCATTCCTTTCGCCCTGCGCTACGCCTTTGGGCCGAAGTGCTGTCGCGTCCGGAGCCGGGCCTTGTCATCTGCGGCATGGGCATGCGCGACGTGTCGTTCGACCAGGGCTTTCCAACGCCGCTCACCGTCTTTCGTGCCTGCAAGCCGCTGCCGATGCCGGCGGCGCGCGCCGAGGTGGTCAAGCTCAACGACCAGCATTCCTTCCTGTCGATTGCACCGAGCGACGACGTGGCCGTCGGCGACGTCGTCGAATTCGGCATCTCGCATCCCTGCACCTGCCTCGACCGTTATCGCGTGATCTTCGGCGTCGACGCGACCGGCCACGTCCGCCACGCTTTCCCCACCTGGTTCGGCTGACCAGATCCCCCAAAAAGAGAACCTCGAAAGGATCCGATATGATCAAGTATTTTCAGTCCGGCTCGCGCATGTCGCAGGCAGTCGTCTATGGCGGCCTCGTTCACATAGCCGGCCAAGTGGCCAACGATCGCAAGGCCGGCATCGAAGGCCAGACCAGCGACGTGCTTGCCAAAGTCGAGGCGCTGCTGGTCGAGGTCGGCAGCAGCAAGTCGAAGTTGGTGGCGGTCAACATCTTCCTGCCGCAGATCGGTGATTTCGAGGCCATGAACAGCATCTACGATGCCTGGATCGATCCTGCCCGCCTGCCGGCGCGGGCCTGCGTCGAGGCGCGGCTTGCCGACCCTGATCTGCGCATCGAAATCACCGCGGTCGCGGCGGTCTGACCATGCACACCGGCCTCGCCCACACGCTCGATTTCGACCGCGACGGCAAGACGCTCAGCCATCTAAGCATTCCGTTCTCGATCGATCGCTCGCCCTACTTTCAGGTCAAGGTGCCGATCTGCCTCATCCGCAATGGCGACGGCCCGTCACTGCTTTTGATGGCCGGCAATCACGGCGACGAATATGAGGGCGAGCTGTCGCTGGCAAAACTGGCGCGCCGGCTCGATCCGAAGCGGATCAAGGGCCGCATCACCATCATGCCGATGGCCAACGCCCCTGCGGTGATGGCCGCCAAGCGCTGCTCGCCGCTCGACGGCGGCAATCTCAACCGGGCGTTTCCCGGCGATCCCTCGGGAACGCCGACAAGCCGGCTCGCCAATTTCCTTGAGACGGAGCTGTTTCCTCGTCACGACGTCGTCTTCGATATCCATTCGGGCGGCACGTCGATGGAGCATCTGCCGACCGCGCTGGTCGAACGCAACGCCGATCCCGAGCGCCACCGGCGTGGCGTCGAGCTGATGCGCACGCTCGGCATGCCCTACGGCTTTATCGCTGACAACGGCCAGGCCTCGCCAACCTCGATGGGCGCAGCGCGCCGCGCCGGCGCCGTCGGCGTCAGCGGCGAGTTCGGCGGCGGTGGCACCGCAACGGTCGATTCGATGGCGATCACGGCCCGCGCGCTCGACCGTCTGATGATAGCAATGGGTGTGGTCGACGCGCCGGTTCTTGGCGCGGGCGAAAAGCCTTCGGCGCCGACAAGGCTGCTGTCCCTGTCCAGGCACAGCCAGGGCCTCTATGCCACCCGCCGCGGCTGGTTCGAGCCCGCCGCTAGGCTCGGCGACAGTGTCACTTCAGGACAATTGGCCGGCTGGTACCACGATCTCGAGCGGCTCGATGTTGCCGAGGAGGCCCTGCATTTCGCCGAAAGCGGCTTGGTGCTGTCGCGCCGGCTGCACACGATGTGTGAGGCGGGCGACTGCCTAATGCAGGTCGCAGAGCCGGTCGACGGCTGAGCCAAAGGCAGAGGATATTCCATGCAGCAACTGTCCATGTGGACCTATCCCTGGGACATCCAGGATCTCGGCCTGGAGACGGTCGAACGTGATCTTGTCGAGCGCGCCGGGCTCAACATGATCAGCCTGGCGACATCCTATCATGCCGGGCGCTTCCTGCAGCCGCGCAGCCCGCGCCGCAAGGCCTATTTCCCTGAGGACGGCACCATCTATTTCAAGCCGACCGCTGCGCGCTGGGGAAGTCTAGCCATCCAGCCCAAGGTGGCTGACGTGATCACTGAGGGCGGCGACGTGCTCGGTCAGCTCATCCGCCGTCGCGACGCGGGCGGACTAGGAGTTTCGTGCTGGACGGTCTGCCTGCACAACACCCGCCTGGGCATGCTGCATCCGCAGGCCGTCACCCGCAACGCCTTCGGCGATGCCAACTACTACAATCTCTGCCCCTCCCATCCCGATGCGCGCGCCTATGTCCGCGCGCTGATCGCCGACATCTCGCACAGCTACCGGCCGGACCGGATAGAACTTGAAAGCCCGTCCTTCATGGGCTTTGCCCATGAATACCATCACGAGAAGGACGGTGTCGGGCTGACGCCGGAAGACGATTTTCTTTTGTCTCTGTGCTTCTGTCCGTCCTGCGTCGCCCGTGCGGCAAAAGCCGGCATCGATGCCGAGGCGGCGCGCAAGCTCACCAGGCAATGGATCGTCGAGACCTGCGAGCGTGCGATGCCTGAGCGGCGCTTTCCCGATTTTCCCGCCTGCGGCATCGACGCCTTTGCCCCCTGGCCGGAGCTCCATGCCTATCTCTTGTGGCGATTCGAGCCAGTGACCAGCCTGGTCGCCGAACTGCGCGAGGTAGCCGATCCCACGACGCGGGTCGTTATTATCGATCTGAAAGACGGCTGGCTTGGCGGTTGCGATCTGGCAGCGCTGGGCAAGGTCTGCGACGGGGCGATCCTGTGCGCCTACGACATGCAGGCCGGCGATGTCGCCAGCCTGATGGCGGCCGGCCGTGCGGCACTGGGCGCGGACAAATTCCTCGGCGCCGGCTACCGGCTGTTCTATCCGGAAATGGCCCGCCCCGACATTCTTGCGGCCAAGGTGAAGCCAGCGCTGGCGCCCGGTGTCGACGGCATCAATTTCTACAATTACGGCCTCATTCCAGCCGCGCGGCTCGACTGGATCCGCGCTGTTCGGCAGCCTTGAGCCAGCCGGCCAATGCTCGCCGGCCACGAGGCGTTGAGGCCGGATTCGGGCGCGAGCGCTGCGGGGTGAATCAAATCAGCGAAACCTGAAGCCATCCATGGTGTAATCCGGGTATGCGTCCATCGTGTCGAACAGGTCGAACAGGTCAGGTGTGTCCGCCAATATTCCTGACAGAACCAGCACCGTGGCCACGCCGGCAGCAAGTCCGCCAGCGATGTCGTGTTCGACACTGTCGCCGACGCAGACCACAGTGCCGCGGTCTGGATTGCCTGCCAGCGCTAGTGCGGCGCCGAATATAGTGGGGTAAGGCTTGCCGATACGCGTGACGCTACCACCAAGGTCCTCGTAGAGATCCGCCAGCCGGCCGGCACCGAAGCGCGGCCCCACTGCCGTCAGCATGATCTTGTCAGGGTTGGTGCAGAAGCATGGCACCTGCCGCACCGCAGCCGGCGCAAGAAGTCGGCGATAGTGCTCAAGATCATAGCGGTCGCCCTCGCTGGCCGAAATCAGCACCAGCCCGGCATCGTCACCGTCCTTAGTCAATGCGAACGGCAGACCTTCGATCGCCGAGCGGTCATCGTCGCGGCTTATCAACAGGCATTTCGTGTTTGGCAGTAGCTTTCCGGATACCGCCATGTCGTGGAAGAACTCCCACGCGACCTCGCCGGAAGAAACAAAATGGTCCCAGCTTCCCGGTTCGAAGCCGAGCTTTAGCAGCCGGCTCTCGTTAGGCCCCGCCCGCTTGCCGGAGTTCGAGATCAGCACAATGGTCTTGCCGGCGCGCTTCAGCGCCGACAGTGCTTCCACTGCCCCTGGATAGGGGCTGGCGCCGTCATGCAGCACGCCGAACTGATCGAGCAGGAAAAAATCATAGCGCTCGGCCAGCTGGTTGACGCCGTTGAGGTGTTCGACTGTTTTCGCGCTCATAGAAGCCCCGCCGCGCTTGCGCCCATCAGCGCCAGCCGCGCTGTGCCGGCGGCGGCTTCGTCCGAAAGCGCCGGCAGGAAATCAACACCAAGTCTGCGCTGCCGGATCGCCGTCCAGGCGGCATTCGCCGCACCGCCGCCGACGCTTCTGACCGACGTCAGCTGCGGAGCGCCGAGCTCGGCGAGCCTGTCATAGCCGAGCGCCTCGATCGCGGCGATACCCTCCAACATGGCTTTCAGATAGTCGGCGTCCTCCACCGGTCGCGGCACAAGACGCGGCGGCAGTGCCGGATCGGCGATCGGAAAGCGTTCGCCTGCAGTGGCAAGAGGATAGTAGTCGAGGCCGGTCTCGGTCATCGGGTCGATCGCCATGCTCAGCTCGACGATGCGCGCCAGAGGGAAATGCTGTGTCAGCACCTTGCCGCCGGAGTTCGATGCGCCGCCCGCCAGCCAGACATCTCCAAGCCGATGGCTGTAGATGCCGAAGCGTGGCGCCGAGATAGGCCGGTCGGACAGGATCTTGACGGTCAACGACGACCCCAGCGCGGTGACGCCGTCGCCCATTGCCGCGGCACCTGTCGCCAGGAACGAGGCGCAGCCATCGGTCGTTCCGGCGACGACGGCGATTTCGCGCGGTAAGCCGAACATATCCGCGGCATCCGCGGTGAGTTTGCCGACGACATCGCCCGGCCTGGCGATACCGGGCAGCAACTCCATGCGCATTTCGGTGGCCGCAATCCAGTCCGGCCAGCAGCGGGCCGTGATGTCGTAACCGGTTTTCAAGGCATTGTTCTCGTCGCTGACATCGAAGCGACCGGAGAATTGTCCCGCGATCCAGTCCGCCTGATGCAGCACCGCGGCAACACCGGGCGTGCGCTGGAACCAGAGCGCCTTGGCGAGACCGGACGTCGCCCCAAGTGCGGCACTGGTCGCTGGGGCTTCGCGAGCGATCGCGACCAGAATGGCGTTGTCGGCGACCGTATCGTTGTACATCAGCGGCTCGGCCAGCGGCCGCCCGGCGCCGTCGACCGGCAGCAACGTACCTGAAGTGCCGTCAACAGCGATCGACCGGACCGCTGTTCGGTCGATGCCCGAAAGCAGTTCCGCCAGCGCTGCGCCGACCGCTGACCACCACACTGCAGGGTCGCGGGCATTCCGGCCAAACAACTCGAGCGAAACGGCGGAACGCGCGGCAATGGAAAAATCCGGACGCATGGCGACCGCGCGCGCGCCGGACGTGCCGATGTCGATGCCTATGGCAAGCGGCGTGTCAGCGGCTGGCGGCATTGAGTTTCTGGCGATACTTCTCGGCGTCCCAGTTGACCAGTTCATCGTTCTCGGCGGCGGTGAGGTAGTTCAGCCGCGCTGCAATGTCGATGCGTGCCGTCACGTCGGCAAGGCAGCGTTGCATGGCGTCGGCGCCCGCACTGGCATCGCCGCGCATCAGCACGCCCAGCCCGGGAAACAGGATCGCCACGGGGTTTGTACCGCACCGCTCGATGACGCGCGGCACATCCTCACCGGGCTTTGCCACCACCGACCCCCGACCCAGAAAGATGACGTGATCGGGGTAGAGGCTGCCCCCGGACGCCATGCGGCGGCTTTCGGGATCGATGGCGACCGCGTGCGCCTCGATTTCCGCCGGCAGCCTGTAACCGGTTTTCCCGGCCAGCGCCGCCAATCCCGCAACATCCGGTTCCGCCACTTGGCGCGCCGGCCGCGCCAGAAGCAGCGTGACGCGGCGCAGCAGCACTTCGGCCTCGGCGACGGTATCGGCCGCGACGACCAGCCCGTGATTGGCAAGGATCAGCACGTCGACCCCAGCCTGAAGCCGCTCGGCAATACCCTGGGCAAGCGGCAGGCCTGGCCGGAAATAAGGAACATACGCCCATTTGAGACCATCAAGGCGTCTGGCGGCTTCCACCTCGCAATTGGCCTGTACCGCCAGCGAAATGGTTTCGACGCAATGGACATGCAGGACGACGCGCTGCGGCATCAGCGCGTGAACGGTGGTTTCAATCGAAGGGCGCAGGCGCCGGGCGTTGAGCGTCTCGATGGCGAAGATCTGCGGCTGGTCGGCGGCGCTGTCGCGCTGTTCGACAGCCCTGAGCAGCGGCGCCATCGCCACCGGGACCATGATGTCTTCGGAGAGCGCATCCTTCAGCCATGTGCCGGAAGCCTTGATCCACAGCGTGTCGCCGGCTTTCAGCGAGGTGTTGCCGCCGGCGGCCTGGGTCAGATTTGGATTGCGCCCGATGCTGGCCGAAAGCGCCCGCAAAGCAGCCATTTCCTGCGCATCCGCATAGCTCGCCATGGCGCATTTCCTCTATCAGCTCCGTCAGCCTCGCAGCTTCGGATACCCGTCGTGGGATGTTGATGTGTATCGCAGATGCGAGCGACTTACGTCAATAGTGATCTAATGTCATCAAAGGTTCTTGCAATCGGAAAGATGTTGAGTAAGTTACGTCAAATGCCGTGGCAAAAACGGCTCCTGGGAGGAAAACGATTGAGCGACTCCGGCCGCCAGCGTCAGATCGTCGAGTTGCTGCGGGATCGCCCCTTCGCGTCGGTGCGCGAACTGCAGGAGCAGCTCGGCGTGTCGGCGGCGACGGTGCGGCGCGACATCGACAAGATCGACGAGGCCGGTGAAGCACGGAAGGTCTATGGTGGCATCTCGGCGCTCGACGGCGCTTCACAGGCGGGTGTTGCCTATGCCAGGCCCTATGACGAGAACCGCGACCTCGCGGTCGAGGCCAAGCGGCAGATCGCCGCTCTCGCGGCCACGATGGTGCGCGACGGCGATGCGGTCATCGTGCATGGCGGTTCGACCTGCTTCCACCTTGGGGTCAAGCTGGCTGAGCGCAGCATCCGTCTCTATACCAATTCGATGCCGCTCGCGGCCTATCTGAGCGACCACGGCCATTGCAGCCTGACCGTTGCCGGCGGCGATCTGCATCGTGAGCCGGGCATCATCCATTCACCGACCCAGGCGGAGCCGTTCTACGCATCGAAGTTCTTTCTCGGCGCGCAAGGCCTTGGCCAGGAGGGCGTGCTGGAATCGCACCCGCTGCTGGTCCGCTCCATCGCCGATCTCAGCCTGTGTGCCGACCAGATCGTGGTGCTGGCCGACAGCCGCAAACTGTCGATCCACGCCCGTAACATCGCGCTGCCCTTGTCGCGCATCGGCACGCTGGTGACCGATGACGGCCTGTCCGACGTCGACGCGCGCATGCTGGAAGACGCGGGCGTCATGGTGCGCATCGCTTCGGCTTCGGGAGCCATCCAGTGAAGATGGCCGTCCTCGATTTCGGCAAGACCAATTCGAAGCTGTTCGTCTTCGCTCAGGACGGGCGCATCGTCGACGAGCGCCGGACCCGGCCGAACTGGATGCGCAAAGATGGCTTCAGCGTGCTTGATGAGGCAGCACTTCACAGTTGGGCGGTTCGCGCCGTAAGCGAGGCCTCCGACGTCCATGGCGTACAGGGCGTGATGGTGTCGGGCCATGGCTGCACCTTTGCCCTGGTCGACGAGGCGGCGCTGACGCATCCGATACTCGATTATGAGCAAGAGCCGCCGGCTGATATTGCCGCGCAAATTGATCGCCTCGTTCCGGATTTCACCGAGACCTTCTCGCCGCGATTGCCGCTCGGCTTCAACTACGGTCGCCACATGCTGTGGCTACAGGCGGTGCAACCCGGTGCATTCACGGCCGCGAAATCGATCCTCGGCTATCCACAATACTGGAGCTGGCGGTTTGGCGGCCGGGCGGTCTCGGAAGTGTCCTATCTCGGCTGCCACTCGCATTTATGGGCGCCGCGCAAGCGCGACTTCAGTTCGCTGGTCGATATTGAGGGCTGGCGCGACCGGATGCCCGCTTTCGAGCGGGCGGGCTCGGTTGTCGGCGAGCAACGCCTCGGCGACACGAAGCGGCGGATCGCCATCCACAATGGTGTCCATGACAGCAATGCCGCGCTCCATGCCTATCGCCGGCAGGAGCTTGGCCCGGTCACCGTCGTCTCGACCGGCACCTGGGTCGTCGTGCTTAATCCGGATTGCCTGCTCGACGCGCTCGATGGCCAGCGCGACATGCTGGTCAATGTCGATATCGACGGCGGCCCTGTGCCGACCATCCGCTTCATGGGCGGGCGCGAATTCGCCACGATCAGCGACGGCTGGCAAGGCGCGATCGCGCCGGCGGCAGTGCAGCGGGTGATCAACGCCGGCAGCATGGCGCTGCCGAGCTTCGCGCCGGGCGGACCAATGCCCGGCCGCGCCGGCAAATTGGTCGGCCGCATGCCAAGCGCCGAGGAACGCGCAGCCGTGGCGCTGCTCTACGTCGCGCTGATGGTCGACCTCTGCCTCGACCAGATCCATTCGGACAACACCGTGATCGTCGATGGCGGACTGAACGCTGGCGGCCTGCTCGCCGGGCTAGTGGCGCAACTGCGTCCCAGCCAGGCCTTCCTGCAAGGGGCCACACTGGAGGGCAGCGCCACCGGGGCGGCGGCGCTGGCCTTCGAGACCGTCGGCCGCGAATTTGCCGCGGAAGTGCCGGAGCCCGTGCGTGCCGCAAGCTTCACCGGACTTGCCCGATATCGCGACACATGGCGTGGCCTCATCGGCGAGCAGGGCATCCCCCGCGCGGCAGCGGGAGGCGCACGGTGATTGTCGCTGCTCAGGCCGAAGTCACGCGCCAGCCAGTGCTGGAAATGCGGCACATCTCGAAGACGTTCGGGCCAGTCCGCGCCTTGCAGGACGTGTCGCTGACCGTCCATGCCGGCGAAGTCCATGCGCTGATGGGTGAAAACGGTGCTGGCAAGTCGACTTTGATGAAGGTGCTGTCCGGCGCCTATCGGCCTGATGCCGGCGGCGAGATACTGATCGACGGCGTGCCGGTCGCCACCGGCGACCCGATCAAGGCGCGGGCTCACGGCATTGCGGTTATCTATCAGGAACTGTCGCTGGCGCCCAACCTGACGGTCGCGCAGAACATCTTCCTCGGCAATGAGCCGAGGCGTTTCGGCATCGTCGACCGCGACCAATGCTACCGGCGCAGCAATGAGATCATCAAGCGTCTCGGCGTGTCCTTCTCCGCACGGGCTCAGGTTTCCAGCCTGTCGCTCGGCGAGCGTCAGCTGGTCGAAATCGCCCGCGCGCTTTCGACCAGCGCGCGCATCATCGTCATGGACGAGCCAACCACCTCGCTGACCTCGCGCGAGACCGACCGTCTCTTCGAGGTCATCGCGACGCTGAAGTCGCAAGGCATCGCCATCATCTACATCAGCCACCGCATGGAAGAGGTCTACCAGTTGGCCGACCGTGTCAGCGTGCTGCGCGACAGCGGCTATGTCGGCACACTCGAGCGTGCCGAGCTGAACGCCTCGCGCCTCGTCTCGATGATGGTTGGCCGCGACCTGTCCGCTTTTTACAGGAAGGATCATCGCCCGCCGGACAACAAGCGCGCGGTCGCCTTGTCGGTGCGCGGCATGGCGGACGGCAATCTCCTGAAGAACTGCTCCTTCGAACTGTACAAGGGCGAGGTGCTGGCTCTGGCTGGCCTTGTCGGCTCGGGCCGCACCGAACTCGCGCGACTGATCTTCGGTGCCGACAGACGCATCGCCGGCACGCTGGAACTCGACGGCAAGCCCGTAACCATCGGCTCGCCAAGCGAGGCACTGAATGCCGGCATCGCCTATCTCACCGAGGACCGCAAGGAGCTCGGCCTCTTTCTCGACATGTCGATCTCCGACAACATCAGCATGGGCGTGCTGGCCAGGGATGCGCGGCCCGGCGGCTTGCGCGATTTCAAAGCCGCCGAGAGACGTGCTGCCACTGCCGTTTCGGATCTCTCCATCCGCACCAGGTCGGTACAGGCCAATGCCGGTTCGCTGTCGGGCGGCAACCAGCAGAAAGTGTTGCTTGCCCGCCTGCTCGAGACCGAGCCGCAAGTGGTCATCCTGGATGAACCGACGCGCGGCGTCGATGTCGGAGCGAAGTCGGAAATCTACCGGCTGATCGACAATCTCGCCAAAAAGGGCATCGCCATCCTGATGATCTCCAGCGAACTGCCGGAGGTGATCGGCGTTGCCGACCGCGTGCTGGTAATGCGCGACGGCACGATTGCCGGCGAGGTTACGGCGTCCAAAGACCAGCCGCTGCGCCAGGAAGCAATCATGGAACTTGCAACGGGAGCGGCCAAGGGATGACCGACAAGGCGACCGAGATCAGTGGCCAGGTTGTCGGCAGGAGCCGGCGGTTGCGCACCGCCTTCGCCGCCCTTGGCATGCTGCCGATCCTGATCCTGCTGGCGGTCGGCTTTCAGTTGATGAACGCGCGCTTCTTCACCCAGACCAATTTGCTGATCGTCATGCAGCAATCGTCGATCAACATTGTGCTGGCAGCGGGCATGACCTTCGTCATCCTGACCGGCGGGATCGACCTGTCCGTCGGCTCGATACTTGCCGCCTCGGCGATGGTGGCGGTGATGGTGTCGCTGGTGCCCGATTGGGGACTGCTGGGCGTGCCGGCGGCCATTCTCGTCGGCCTCGGCTTCGGCGTCATCAACGGGCTGCTGATCGCCTATATCAGACTGCCGCCCTTCATCGTCACGCTGGGGTCGCTGACCGCTGTGCGCGGCGTCGCCCGCCTGCTCGGCCAGGACACCACGGTGTTCAACTCGGACCTGCCGTTCGACTTCATCGGCAACGGTACGCTGTTCGGCATTCCCTGGCTGGTCATCATCGCCTTGTCGGTCGTGGTGCTGTCCTGGCTGGTGCTCAAGCGCACCGTGCTCGGCACCTGGATCTATGCCGTCGGCGGCAATGCCGAAGCGGCGCGGCTGACCGGCATCAAGGTGCCGCTGGTGCTGCTCTTTGTCTATGGCGTTTCCGGCCTGCTGGCCGGCCTTGGCGGCGCCATGTCAGCGGCCCGGCTCTATGCGGCCAACGGGCTGCAGCTTGGGCAGTCTTACGAACTCGACGCCATTGCCGCGGTCATTCTCGGCGGCACCAGCTTCGTCGGCGGCGTCGGCTCGATCTGGGGTACGCTGATCGGCGGCCTGATCATAGCGGTGCTCTCCAACGGGCTTATCTTGGCCGGTGTCTCGGACATCTGGCAGTACATCATCAAGGGATTGGTCATCATCGTGGCAGTCGCCCTCGACCGCTACAGGCTCCAGGCAGGAGCGAGAACGTGATTGACCTTGGTCGCCGGCGTAAACGACCGGTTTGTGTAACGCACCGTGAGAGGCGCGGGGCAATTGGAGGAAAGCAATGAAGACCATCGCTAAACTGCTCTGCGGCGTCGCACTCGCGGCCGCCGCCATCGCGCCCGCATCGGCCAAGGACCTCAACAAGGTCGGCATCTCGGTCGGCCTGCTCGGCAACCCCTTCTTCGTCGCCACCATCAAGGGCATCGAGGACGCAGCCAAGAAGATCAACCCGAAGGTCGAGGTAACCTCAGTGTCGGCCGACTACGACCTCAACAAGCAGGTCTCTCAGGTCGATTCCTTCATCGCCGCCGGGGTCGACGTGATCATGCTCAATGCGGTCGATGCCAAGGCGATCGGCCCGGCGGTGAAGAAGGCGCAAGCAGCGGGCATCGTCGTTGCCGCCTTCGACGTTTCGGCGCCAGGCGCCGACGTCACCGTCATGACCAACAACGTCAAGGCCGGCGAAGAGGCCTGCCAGTATCTGGTCGACCACACCGGCGGCAAGGGCGACTACGTCATCCTCAACGGCCCGGCGTCGTCGTCGATCCTGGAGCGGGTCAAGGGCTGCAAGGACGTCCTTGCAAAACACCCCGACATCAAGATCCTCTCCGACGACCAGAATGCCGAAGGCTCGCGCGACGGCGGCCTGAAGGTCTTTCAGTCGCTGCTGACCCGCTTCGACAAGATCGATGCGGTGTTTGCCATCAACGATCCGACGGCGATCGGCGCCCAGCTTGCGGCCAAGCAGCTCAATCGCTCGGAGTTCATCTTCACCGCAGTGGACGGAGCGCCCGATATCGAGAAGGAACTCGCTTCCGGCACCTCGATGATCAAGGCCTCGGCTTCGCAGGATCCCTATGTGATGGCTGGCCAGTCGCTGACGATGGCGGCTGAGCTGCTTGCCGGCAAGAAGCCGGCGGAGCCGACCGTGCTGCTCGACCCGAAGCTGATCACGGCCGAGAACCTGGAAGACTACAAGGGCTGGACCGCAGCCCGCTAAGCCTCCCAAGGCCGATGCGGCCGGGGCAACCCGGCCGCATCTCAATTCAGAAACGGGAGACGATCATGTCGCGCATCGGTATTCATTCCTTCGTCTGGTCGGCGAGTTCGGCGCAAGGCGACCTCGAACGGACGCTGGCCAACACCAAGGAGGCCGGTTTCGACCTGATCGAGTTCTCCTATCTTGACCCGGCCAATGTCGACGTTGGCGGGTTGGCCAGGCACATCGCCGACCTCAAGCTCGGCGTCGCGATCAGCATCGGCCTGCCGGCCGACGGCGACATTTCGAGTGCCGACAAGGCGGTTGCCGCGCGCGGCGTCGAGATCCTCAACGAGACGATCGCGCTTACCCGCGATCTCGGCGGCCAGAAGGTTGGCGGCATCCTCAGCACCAGCCATGGCTTGCAGACGCAGGCGCCGACGCGCGATCAGTGGAACCGCAGCGCGGGGACACTTGCGAAGGTTGCGGAGACGGCCAAGTCCGCCGGCGTCACGCTCAATCTGGAGATCGTCAATCGCTTCGAAAGCAATCTGCTCAACACCGCTTCACAAGGCCTGGCCTTCATCGCGGACACCGGCTCCGACAACATCTTCCTGCATCTCGATACCTTCCACATGAACATCGAGGAGGCCGATGTCGGACTGGCTATCCGCCATGCCGCTGACAAGATCGGTTATGTCCATATCGGCGAGAGCCATCGCGGTTTCCTCGGCACCGGCAATATCGACTTTGCCGCCATCTTCGATGCGCTGACCGCAATCGGCTATAGGGACGACCTCAGCTTTGAATCCTTCTCGTCGAAGATCGTCGACGAGAACCTGTCACGGAAGACCGCGATCTGGCGCAATCTGTGGGCCGACAATATGGAACTGGCCCGGCATGCGCGCGCCTTTATCGCAATCGGGTTGGAGACGGCGCAGCGCAAGGCAGAGCTTGTCGCATCGAGACATCGTCCTTAGCAGGAGCGCGCTGCCAAAGCGCCAATGTTGTCGTTCATCCTGCCCGCGCCTTACGTGCAAGGAATCGACGTCGGAGGCGCTGAGTGTGGCGGAGGCAGTCGAGCGGGGTGACGCTGACGAGAGGTTCTGATTTTGGCCACGAAACGCAATAAAATCAACATTTTGATACGCCCTCCGGGGCCATCCAATCTCCATACTGGACGGGGATGACGTTTGACACAGCGCGGCGGAAAGAAGCAGGATAGCTGATAGAGTCGACATCGCATAATGATGTCACTATATAGCGGCGGCTTCGACCGCGTAGCTGTGGCGGTGTACCACGAAGCAGCAGAAAATGTGTTACGCGTTGTGACCCCTATTGTGATACAAATCGGCCGTCGACAGCAGGAAAAGATCGTAAGAACAACAGCATAGAGCCGAAGCCGATCCGGCCAACGTACCACTCTATCAAACAATCAGAACGTGCTCCTTGAACCCTTCCCTTCATTCGGCTCTTCGGACCTCCGACAAGATCAACTTGCCGGGCGAAGCCGACTCGGTTGGAATGGCAGCATGCATCCTTTACCGGGTGCGGACGTTTACGGTTACCAACCGGCATAGCCGCCAGGGAAAAGCAGTATGAGTGAACATGCGATCGAGTTCTTGCGCGGATGGATCGGTGAAAAGGTCCACTGCCAGCACTCGCCGGTAAAGATCGAGAAGCAGGCCGAGACCCTCGCCAAGGAGTGCGCGGCCAAGGCCGCTGAGGTCGGCATTCCGCTGGAAGATATCCAGGAAGAAGTCGGCGACATCCAGGAACTGATCGCATCGCGGCTCGAAGAGGCGGCCGAGGCCGACCAGAGCAACGCGGCCAAGCCGTGACGCAACAGGCCTGGCGCCGCCAGGCCTTGTCCTCTATCCAAATCGATCTTTCAGCCAGGCCTTCGGCAGCGCCGGCACGAAATTGCCGTCGCGTCCGCTCATATCCTCATTGGCGACCATTGCATTGAGGATCGCCTCCTCTACGCCTTGCGCCACCGCATCGAAGAACGGATCGATATCGACGTCCGGGATGTAAGCGGCGTTTGCGGTTCGTCCCGACGGTGCAAGTGCTGCTTGCGGATTGGCGGTGGTGAAGGCCAGAAAAATGTCGCCCGAACTGTGGTAGCCGAAGCCGCCTGTCATGGCGATGCCGAGCGGCACGCGCTTTGCCAGCCGCTTCATCTGGTGCGGCAGAAATGGCGCATCGGTGGCGACGATGGCGATGATCGAGCCCTTTTCGGCACGCGGCGTGCCTTCGCGCATCGCCGGCTCTACCAGATCGGGCCCGACGCGGGCGCCGCGCAGTGTGAAATTGCGCCGCTTGCCGAAATTCGCCTGCACGAATACGCCGACCGTATGCCTGATACCCTGCCACTCGATGATGCGGGATGCCGTGCCCGAGCCGGCCTTGAAGCCAAAGGCAATCATTCCGGTGCCACCGCCGACACTGCCTTCCTCGATCGCTCCACCGGCGGCACCGTCGAGCGCGGCTTCGACATCTTCGAAGCCGACGTGATGACCGTTGATGTCGTTGAGGAAACCATCATAGGTCTCCGCCGCAACCGGCAGGCCCCAGCCGCTGTCGAGCGCCGCCGGCAGCACGCGTTGCATCCAGCGCAGCGTGCCGTCGCGGGTGACGCCGCAGGAATGCGTGTTGGTGATGGTGACCGGCAGGTTGAAGGCGCCGACTTCCTCGATAATGTGCGACCCCGTCAACTCGCCATTGCCGTTCTGGCTGAAGACACCGGCAAACACCGGCGTGGCGAGCTCAGCCAACGGCCGCGGCAGGATGGCGGTGACGCCGGTGCGCACCGGCCCCGTGCCAACCTCGAGCAGACCCTCGCCGGAAATTAGCGTCGCATAGCCGACCGATACGCCGGGCACATCGGTGATGGTGTTGAAGCCGCCCGGCGTGCCCTCGAAGGCAATGCCGAAAGCACGGGCGCGCGGCTTGCCCGCCGGCGTTTGAAGATGCGGGTCATGTCCGGTCATGCGGTCCTCTAAAAAAGCGAGCCCTGATTGCCCGGTTCTTTCGGTTTGCTGGCCGTCGGCTTTGCGGCGGGTTTGCTGGCGGGCGGCGTGGCCGCTGGTTTGGCAACGGCCTGCACCCGCTCGGCGTCGCCGGTCGCGACTGCATTTACGATGCCGTCGGCGAACTCCAGCTGCAGGCCAGCGCCCGGCGCCACATCAACTGCCAGTTTGATCACCGCGCCGTCGGCATCCTTGACCAGTGCGAAGCCGCGGGCCAGCACAGCCTTGTGCGACAGCGTTGCCATCAGCCTCTCGGATTGGACGATGCGGCCGCGCAGTCGCTCCAGCCTGAGCAGTACCGCTTGCGTGCCGCGTCTCGTCAAAGCTGTCAGAAGATCCCTCTGCACGGTTTGCCGCCGTGCCGTGGGCTCGATCGTAATGCGGCCTTGCAGCAAAGCCAGTTGCTGCCTGTGCCGTTGCAGGGATGCTTTCGCACATTTTGGCAACTGATCCGCCGCACGATTCAACTCCGCGCGCCGGGCTCTCGCCAATGCGCGCAGCGCCCCTTGGGCGCGCAAAAGGTTGCGGTCGTTGGTGCGTCGCGCCTCGGCAATCCGCCGCGACAGCGTTGCCGGAGTGAGCTTCACGGCGAAGAACCGAGCTTGCTTTCTTTCGGTGGAGACCATCAGCCCCCGGCTAAGCCGGCTGGCCGCCTCGTCCAGCCGCCGTCGCGGCAGCGCCAGCAACTGGTCGGGCGAGGGCAGCGCGCGGGCGGCCGCACGCGAGGCCTGCCGCTTGCGTTCGAAATTGCGCAAGGTAGCTGCTTTGAGCCGTGCGCCAAGACTGGCTAGTGTCGCTTCGAGGTCCGCTTTCACCGGCACCGCGATCTCCGCCGCACCTGTCGGCGTCGGTGCCCGCATGTCGGCGACGAGATCGATCAAGGTCCAGTCGGTCTCGTGGCCGACGGCCGAAATCACCGGGATGCGCGAGGCAGCGACGGCGCGCGCCAGCCCTTCATCGTTGAACCCCCAGAGGTCCTCGAGGCTGCCGCCGCCGCGCGCCACGATCAGAAGGTCGGGCGGCACGATCGCTCCATCCCAGGCCAGCGCGTTGAAGCCGTTGACGGCCGCCGTCACTTCCGCCCCCGCTGTCTCGCCCTGCACTCTCACCGGCCAGACTAGCACATGCAGCGGAAAGCGGTCCTTGATGCGATGGATGATGTCACGGATCACCGATCCGGTCGGCGAGGTGACGACGCCGATGGTGCGCGGCATGAAGGGCAGCCGCCGCTTGCGGCCGGCATCGAACAGCCCTTCGGCCTGCAGTCGCCGCTTGCGCTCTTCCAAAAGCGCCATCAGCGCCCCGGCGCCGGCGGGTTCTAGATTGTCGATGACGATCTGGTAGTTGGATTTGCCGGGATAGGTGGTGAGTTTGCCGGTGGCGATCACCTCCATCCCCTCTTCGGGGCGGAATTTCAGCCGGCTCATCGTGCCTTTCCAGACCACGGCATCGAGCCGCGCGCGGTCGTCCTTCAGGGTGAAATAGGCATGGCCGGAAGAGTGCGGCCCGCGATAGCCGGAAATTTCGCCGCGCACCCGCACATGGCCGAAGACATCCTCGACCGTGCGCTTCAGCGCGCCGGAAATCTCGCTCACCGTGTATTCGGTGGCATTGGTTCGTGATTCGGATTCTGCGTCGCTCATCGGCCGATTGAGCGGCTGTTGTCGCTCCGCGTCAAGATTCCATAACTTGATCTTAAGCCTGGCCTGATTGACTCTGGGCCAAGGAGGACGCATGAGCGCCCGCAAACAACGCAGCCCGTTGACGTTCCAGGTCACCCTGACGGTGCTGACGCTTGCCGTTTTTGCACTGGCCATCGTTGTCGGCTTCGGCCTTTACGCCACCATGCAGGCCGACCGGGTCTCGCTCGAGCGGCAGAAGGTTTTCCTTGCCAACGGCCTGCAGGACCAGATCGCCGCGGTAAAGCGCGAGCAGGAAAGCGTCGCCGTCTGGGATGATTCCGTTATAAACGCCAAGGCCGGCAACCAGACCTGGATGGCCGAGAATCTCAGCGTCTGGATGTACTCGTATTACGGCCACAACCGGGTCTATGTGCTGGACAACGCCAACCGGCCGGTCCACGCCATGCGCGAAGGCAAGGTCGTGTCGCCTGCCGTCTTTGGCGAGGACGAACCCGCTTTGCGGCCGACAATCGCCAGGTTGCGCCAGATGATGAGCAAGGACGCAAGCCAGGCCGGCGCAAAATTCGTTGCCGACGATCTGGTCTCGCTTGGCGGTCACCCTGCCATACTCAGCGTCATGCCTCTGGTGCCGAGTTCGGATCGCGTCACCCAGGCATCCGGCAGCGAATATCTGCATGTCTCTATAGAGTTCATCAACGACGCGGTGATCGGCAAGATCGCGCAGAAATATCTGCTGGCGGGGGCGCATCTCCTGCCGATGGCTCAGCCGCTTGGCTCGGCTGCCATTCCGCTTATCGACAAACAGGGTGTCATCCTCGGCTATATTGCCTGGGACCAGGAACGGCCCGGACTGACGCTGGTGGGCAAGGCCAGCCCGGCCCTGGCTCTGGCCGCGCTGGTTGCGGCGAGCGTGCTCGCCTTTCTGCTCCGGCGTCTGCGCCGTGCGTCATCGGCGCTGCAGACCAGCCAGGCCCAGGCGCAATATCTCGCCTTTCACGACACGCTCACCGGCCTGCCCAACCGGGCACTGTTCGAGGACAGGCTGCGGCGTGCCTTGCTTACCTCCGGCAATGAAAGCAAGGTCGCGCTGCTTTATCTCGATCTAGATCGCTTCAAGCATGTCAACGATACGCTTGGTCACCCGGCAGGGGACGAACTCGTGCGCCAGACGGCGGCCAGGCTTCAGCATACTGTTCGCGACGTCGACACGGTGGCAAGGCTGGGTGGCGACGAATTCGCGGTAATCCTGATCGATGTCCGCGACGTCAGGAACGCAGAGGATGTTTCCGAGAGGGTGCTGCAGAAACTGCAGGAGCCGTTCAAACTGATGGACGATCAGGTCTTTATCAGCGCCAGCATCGGCATAGCCTTGTCGACAGGCCCTGATGCCGATGCAGACGATCTGCTGCGCAAGGCCGACATCGCGCTCTACGAAGCCAAGAAGAACGGCCGTGGCCGCTACCAGGTCTTCGCCGGCGACATGGACGACCTTTTGCTGCGCAAGCGCAAGGTCGAGAGCGAGCTGCGCAGCGCGCTAAATGGCGGCACCGGTATCAAGCTCGCCTACCAGCCGGTCTTTGCCAGCGACGGCAAGACCATTGTCGGCGCCGAGGCGCTGATCCGCTGGGCGCATGAGGTCCATGGCGCACTGCCGGCGGCGCAGTTCATCGCCATCGCCGAGGAACGCGGCATGATCGGGCAGCTCGGCGCATGGGCCCTGCTGGAAGCCTGCCGCTTCGCCGTGAAGACCAAACTGCCGTGGCTCGCCGTCAATGTCTCGCCGCTGCAATTGCGCGACGCCGGCTTTGCCGAAGAGGTTGCCTCGATCCTCGCCGAAACCGGACTGGCGCCGAAGCGCCTGCAGCTCGAAATCACCGAAAACGTTCTCCTGGAAAACAACGACACCACCAGAGCGGCTCTGGCAGCCTTGCGCCAGTCGGGCGTCGGCATTGTGCTCGACGATTTCGGCACCGGCTATTCGTCGCTGAGCTATCTGCGCCGCCATGCCATAGACAAGCTCAAGATCGACCGCTCCTTCGTGCGGCTTCTCGACGGCGACGGCAATTCGGGCGCCATCGTCAAGGCGCTGATCGATCTCGCCGGCGCGCTCAAGGTCGAGGTCACCGCCGAGGGCGTAGAGACCGAGGTGCAAAAGGCGCTGCTGGTCGCCATGGGCTGCCAGCAGCTGCAGGGCTACCTCTTGTCGCCGCCGCTGGAGCCGGCGCAATTGGTGGCGCTGCCCGGCCTGTCGTCGGCCAACGCAACGACGGAGGCGGCAGCGTCGGCCTGATCGTTCCTACCAGCCAGGCAGGATCTGGTTCGGCTTGCTCCGCTTCATCTTGGCGAAGGCGAGCGAGGCGAAATCGAAGCTTCCCGTTTCTTCGCCGAGCGGCACGGAAATATTGTCGAGGCTTTCCGAGATGTGCCGGGCCAGCGCGTCGACGATTTCGGGACGCGAGGTCTGGCCGCGCATGATGCCGATGCGGCAGTCGGGTAGGGCGCCAAAACCGTCGGCTTCGCCCAGCACTCGCATGCCGGGCCGCAGCGCGCATTCCGGCAGCACCGAGATCGCCAGCCCCGACAGCACCGCGGCGGTGATGACGGTGGCCGAGAAGCTGGTGAACAGGATTCGATAGTCGCGGTTTTGCCGGTCGAGCACATCGACGGCGGCGCGCCGCCAGATGCAGTTCGGCCGGCCGAAGGCCATCGGCAGCACTTCCTGTTCGTGCGTGGCATGGTTGGCCGAGGTCACCCATAGCAGCGGCTCGCGCCGCACCACTTCCGACTGGCCGCGCGTATCGTTGTGCGTCACCAGCGCAAGATCGAGATTGCCGCGCTTGATATGCTCGACCAAGCCTGGCGTAGGCTCGCAGATGACGGTCAGTTCGACGCGCGGGTTTGACCGTGTGAAGCGTGCCATGATTTCGGGCAGGAACCGGTCGGCATAGTCGTCGGGGGTGCCGATGCGGATGGTGCCTTCGAGCCGCTGGTCATCGAAGGCGGCCAGCGTTTCGCGGTTGAGATAGAGCAGGCGGCGCGCGTAGGAGAGCAGCTTGTCGCCTTCCTCGGTCAGCCTGTTGGTGCGGCCGTCCTTTTCGAACAGCGGCTTGCCGATCCGCTCTTCCAGCCGGCGCATCTGCATCGACACCGCCGATTGCGTGCGCAGCACTTCCTCGGCCGCGCGGGTGAAGCTGCCGGTATCGGCAATCGAGATGAAGGTCTGCAACTGGTCGAGATCGAGTGGCGCTTTCATCGGTCCAATCCATCACTAGCGTTGATGCTAAAGATTAGAAACATTCGTTGGATTAATCAATCGGTGCGTGGCAAATTCACATTGTCCACATGAAGGCATGTGAATCGAGACCGGAACGGCCGCTGTCCCCAGCGCCGATCGCCTGGTCTTGTCCAGTTCGAGTCTGAAGGAGACCGACATGACCACGTTTGATTTCGCTACCGAGACCTCGCGCATAACCTCGCGTCCGGCCGTTGCGACGCGCGTGGCCAACACCCTTCTCAATGCCTACCAGGCCTGGAAAAATCGCCGGGCCTTCTATCGCCTCGGCGAGATGTCGGACGCCGAACTCGCCGATATCGGCCTGACGCGCGCGGATCTCCATGTCGCCATCGATGTGCCGTTCGGTGCCGATCCGACCGTGAAGCTGCGTGCGATTGCGAGCGATCGTGCCGATACGATCGAAGATCTCGCCCGCCAGATAGCGTGATATCGGGCGCATTGTTTCGGCTGCCGTGAACCTTTCTCAGGCTCGCTGCGACCAACGAGTATAGCAGGCTCCCCACTCCCTGCCGGTTCCCCGCCGGCCAGCCTGCACACTGGCCCGCTCCTCCTCCAGGACCGGGCTTTTCTTTTAAAGCTCCGTCGTCATCGTGCGGTCTGCGCCGCGTCGCTTCGTTCCTTGCTCCGAAGCCGCGAAGGTCAGCGCCCAACTACCGCCAACTACCGCCGGTCCATGTCCCGCTTGAACTGGTCGAAGATCGTTTCCACGCCCTTCTGATAGTCGTCGCGCTGCTGGGCGCCAGTCTCGAACATCTTGCCGAAAATATCGTCGAACGGATTGCGTGGCCTGCCGCTCGGATTGGCCTGCGGTTGCGGCGCCTGGCGCTCCTGCGGTGCCTGTCGCGGCTGGGGTGCTTGCGGCTGCTGCGGCGCCGGCTGCCCGCCGGGCAGGCCGAAGCCGCCACCACCGCCTTGCCGCATCATCTCTTCAAAAATCTTGCCCAGCGGGTTGTCGCCGTAAGGGCTCTGCGTCTGTTGCGGCTGTGTTGGCTGCTGCGGCCGGCCCTGCGGTTGCTGTGCCGCGCCACCGCCGAACATATCCTGCAGCACCTTGCCCAGCGGATTGTCGCCATAGGGGTTGGGCGCCTGTTGCGGCTGGCTTTGCGGCTGTTGGGCGCCGCCGCCGAACATGTCCTGCAGCACTTTGCCCAGCGGGTTCTCACCGTAAGGATTGGGTGCTGGCTGCGGCGCAGGCTGTGCCCCGCCGCCCGCCTGCCGCATCATCTGTTCGATGATCTCGCCGAGCGGATTGCTGCCGGCGCCGAAGCCACCGGCGGCCTGCATCTGACCCCCGGTCAACTGGTTTGTCGTCTGCTTGAACAATCCGCCCATCACCATCGAAGCGATGGCCGGCAGCATCTGCTGCAGGATCTGCTGGCTGACGCCGGTCGCCTGCGCGGCCTGGCTGGCCACCGCGCGCGACAGCTCCTTCGAGCCGAACAGATGACCCAGAATGCCGTTGCCCTCATTGACGCCTTGCGGTGAGAAAGCCCTGGTCGCGTCCTCGAAGTATTTGGCGTGCTGGCCGCTCGCCATCGCCGTCATGAAGGCGCCTAGCCCATAGGGATCGGCGGTGTTGCGTTGCAGCCCTTGCGAGAAGGCCGGCAGCAGAGCGGCGACAGCCGCCTGCGTCTGCTGCATGGAAAGCCCGTACTGCTGGGCAAGCGCCTGCATGCCGTTGCCGTTCTGCGCCTGCGCCAATATGTCGAACAAGGTAGGCATCGGTTTCTCCTCCCGGAAATCCTCGAGGGAGAACCTAGTTCGTTTCGATGTTCGATTGAAGCGGCTTTTGCCGCTGCTCAAGGCGCGACGCTAATACGCATATTCCATGAACACCGGCTCGATCGAGCCGCCCCAGCGCGTGTGGTAGGCCGACAGCATTTCCTCGGCACTGGTGGTACCGCGCGCCACGACTTCGTCCAGCGTGTTGAGGAACGAGGTCTCGTCATAGCCGTCGCGGTTCTTCCTGCCGCGATTTTTCAGCCCAAGGCGCGAAATGGTCATTACATCGCGGCCGATCTCACGCAGCGTCGTGTTGCGGAACGGCGCGGAAATGCCTTGTTCCGGCACCGCATTGCGCATCGCCAGCGTTTCTTCATAGGTCCAGCTCGAAGTCAGCGCCTCGGCGGCGTCGAGCGCGGCCTCGTCATAGAGCAGCCCGACCCAGAAGGCCGGCAGCGCGCAGATGCGGCGCCACGGCCCGCCATCGGCGCCGCGCATTTCGAGGAAGCGCTTCAGCCTGACGTCAGGGAACAGGGTCGACAGATGGTTCGCCCAGTCGCCCATGGTGGGCAGTCCGTCCGGTACTTCATTGCGGGCAACGCCGGCCATGAACTGGCGGAAGGTGATGTGCGTCATGTCGTGATAGTGGCCGTCGCGGATGACGAAATACATCGGCACGTCGAGCGCCCATTCGACATAGTCGGCAAAGCCGAACTCGGGCGAGAAGCAGAATTCGAGCAGGCCCGAGCGCTGGTTGTCGGTGTCGCGCCAGATGTCGCCGCGCCAGCTCTGCAGCCCGTTCGGCCGGCTGTCGGTGAAGGGCGAGTTGGCAAACAGCGCCGTCGACAGTGGCTGCAGCTTCAGCGACACCTGCATCTTGCGGCGCATGTCGGCTTCGCTTTCGAAGTCGAGGTTCACCTGGATGGTGCAGGTGCGATACATCATGTCGAGACCCTTGGTGCCGACCTTGGGCATGTAGCGGGTCATGATTTCGTAGCGCGATTTCGGCATTTTCGGCGTCTCGGCCAGCGACCATTTCGGGCTGCCGCCGAGGCCGAGAAAGCGGATGCCCATCGGCTCGGCGATCTCGCGGACCTGCGCCAGATGCGCATTGCCCTCGCGGCAGGTCTGGTGGATCGTTTCCAGCGGCGCGCCCGACAGCTCGAACTGGCCGCCAGGCTCCAGCGAGATCGCGCCCTGTCCGGTCGGCTCGACCAGGCCGATGATGCGGCCGTCATCGATGATCGGGTCCCAGCCGAGCTTTTGCTGCATGCCTTCGAGGATGGCGCGGATGCCGCGCTCGCCGCCATAAGGCACCGGCGCGTTGCCGTCGACATAGAAGGGGAACTTCTCGTGCTCAGTCCCGATGCGCCACTTGTCGCGCGGCTTGTTGCCTTCGGCCAGATGCTCGACCAGTTCGTCGATGCCTTCGATTGGCCGGAAATCGGTTGTGTCGCGCGCCATGGGGCCCCCTCTGCGGCTCTCGGAGCCCGCCGGCGCTAAATGGACGAAATGTCAGCAGCCGATCAAGCGAAAAATCCTGAGCCACAGGTCAACAGGAATTGATCTTTACGCTTCTTACCAGTCTCCGACCGTCGCCTGCATCACCGCAAGCGCCGCTACAGCTGCTGTGTCAGCGCGCAGGATGCGCGGTCCGAGCGGGATGGCAGTGACGAAGGGGAGCGCCCGCAGCATCTTGCGTTCGTCGTCGGAAAAGCCGCCTTCCGGCCCGACCAGCAGCGCCAGCTTCCTCTCCGGCACCGCCTGCAATGCCGGCAGCGGGTTGTTGGTCGAGGCATCCTCGTCGCAGAAGATAAGCCGGCGTTCCTTGTCCCAGCCGGAGAGCAGGCGCTCGAATTTCTCGGCCTGGCGCACTTCCGGCACCGCCAGTATGCCGCATTGCTCGGCCGCCTCGACGACATTGGCGCGCAGCCGGTCGATGGAGGGTTTTGCCACTTGCGTGTGCTGGGTGATCACCGGCTGCAGGATGCCGGCGCCCATCTCGACCGCCTTCTGCACGAGATAGTCGAGCCGGCCCTGTTTCAGCGGCGCGAAGCAATAGATCAGGTCAGGCAGGGGCGGTTGCGGTCTCTGCGAGGCCAGCACCTTCAGCCGCACCGCCCTTTTCGACCTGGTGGCAATCGCCGCCGACCACTCGCCGTCGCGGCCGTTGAAGACCAGGATCTCGGCGCCTTCGCCGAGCCGCAGCACATGCGTGAGATAATGGCTCTGCTGCTGGCCGGCATCGAATTCGATGCCTGCCGCGAGGTCGTCCGGCACGAACAGCCGCTGCATCTTGTAATTGGCGCGCATCGCCGAGGAATGGGCGAGGCGGTGCCTGGCGTCAAGTCTCGGCGGAACGATGCCACACCGGTTCAAAACCGTGCCGCAGCACCGAAACGGTCGTGGCCGGTGTGAGCAGGCGCAGCGACCGGCCGGCAAGGCTGTCGAAGGCCGCCGCATCGCCATAGCCTGCGAACGACCAGGGCAGCGCGTTGCCGCCGCGCAGCGCATAGGCCGAGCCGCCATCCGCGATCATCGCTCCGTCCGGCAATTCGGCAAGCTCTCCCATGGTGACATCAGGTGGCTTGCCGCCCGAAGCCAGCCGCTCCTTGTGCAGCCGCTTGTCCACCATTGGCGCGCGCGGTTCGTTTACACCGAAGACTTTGCCGAAACGCCCGACAAAATCCGTGGCTCGCTCACGCCGGCAATAGAAACAGGGACGGTGCCCGGCGGCCAGCGCCGTCACCTCGTCGAGGAAGAACAACTCGGTCCAGCCGGCCCTGCCGCCCGGCCGATTCCTGCCCATCGGCTCGCGCCGCACATTGCGGAATTGGCAGACGCAGATGATCCAGGCCGGCAAGGCCCAACGCTTTTTCAGCAGCGTCTTGGTCTCAGGATCGTGGATGATGCCGCGATTGCCGGTGAACAGGCCGCGCTCGGATATGGCATGGATGGCGCCGAACGGATCGACCCGGTTCTGCAGTGGCATAGCTCTCTCCCGAATACGCATCTTGGCTGCAATGCTGGCGACATGATATCGCTCGTCGCGTCATTTCATGTCAGCAGGGTTTTGCGATGCGGGTGCTGGTGGTCCAGAACTACGACAACACCGGCCTTGGCCAGGTTGGTGCCGCGCTCGCCGAAGCCGGCGCCGATCTCGACCTGCGCCGGCCCTACAAGGGCGATGCGCTGCCGGACGACGCGACCGGACACGATGCCATGGTGATGCTGGGCGGCGGCCAGAATGCGCTGGCCGACGATGACTACCCGTATTTCCCGGTGCTGCTCGAACTGACCCGCGATTTCGCCGCCAAGGATCGCTCGGTTCTCGGTATCTGCCTGGGCAGCCAGTTGGTTGCCCGCTCTTTCGGCGGTGAGAACCAGATCGGCGGCGCCTCGGAATTCGGCTGGCACAAGGTATCGCTGACGCCGGACGCCAGAACCGATCCGGTGCTTGGCGCACTTCCCCAGGATTTCCCCATCTTCGAATGGCACGACGACACTTTCGCGCTGCCGTCAAATGCGGTGCGGCTTGCCGGCAGCGAAATTGCCGAGAACCAGGCGTTCCGTATCGGCCGCGCCGTCTACGGCTTCCAGTTCCATTTCGAGGCCGACCAGCCGATGGTGAGGGACTGGAGCACATCCTTCGCGCCGCTGATTGCCGATCGCCATCCCGACTGGCAGGATCGCCTCGACAGCGAAATGGCACGCAACGGCCCCGAGGCCGACGCCGCGGGCTTGGCCATTGCCCGCGCCTGGGTGGCGACGATCTGAGACTGGCCGCGCGCAGTCAGCAATTCCAGGAAAAGTGTGAAGCGGTTTTCCGTCCGGAATTGCGTCAGATAAAAAGATAGAGCGGTTCGCCGTAGCGGCGAACCGCTCTATCCGTTGCATAATTGGCACGCGGCGGGGAATCTGCCGGGGACAACTTCTTTCGTCCTTGGTTTGTGGCCGAACGCTATCCTACAAGGCGCGCGCTATGCATCGGCAATGCAACCGCGATGAACCTTCTGTGTGATCCGCGCGACACACCGCCGATACAGAATCGACCTACAAGCGCGAAATCGTCGAAACTTTGAGACGAATTCTCGGTTTCAACCCATTGGTAACCGCCTCGTGCCCAGATGCAGGAAGCTCAACTAGAGATGACGTCCGTGAAAGCAGCGCTTCTGTCCTTTGTCATGCTGTCTGCCATCGTTTTGTGCGGTCTCGGCATTTATTCCGCCGATGCAGCCAACAACCATCAGGCCGTCGACGGCTACGGCGTCACCGCCGCGCTTCGCTAAAACGCTTTTCCCTGCACAGTCAGGACACGCTTGTCCGCGCCGTCCACGGCGAGCGCGCTGAGCATGCCTGACTGCCAGGCGAGCGTGTCGACATTGACGCGGTTCGGCATCACCTCCGCCCCCGGCACCGGTGTGTGGCCGTGCACGATCACCTTCGGGTAAAGCCCTGGATGGTTGTGGAAGACGTCGCGTATCCAGACCAGATCCTGCGGGCTCTGGCTCTCCAGCGGCACGTCAGGCCTGACGCCAGCATGGCAGAAGAAGAAATCACCTGATATCAGTGACAATTGCAGCGACCGCAGGAAGTCGACATGGGCTTGCGGTACAGCATTGACCAGTGCCTGGTGTCCCCGCCGTAACGCCTCGGCCTTGCCGAACCAGCTTGCGTGTCCCGCTAGGTCGACGCCATAGGATTGTGCCGTCTGCACGCCGCCATAGCGGATGAACAGCCCTTCCGGGTCAGGCTCGTCGAGAAAATCGAGGAAGCCGATATCGTGGTTGCCGGCGAGCATCAGATGCCGTGGATCGCGTTTCTGTGCCTCGATCAGGAAGTCTATGACGCCCTTGGACTCTGGTCCGCGGTCGACATAGTCGCCGAGGTGGATGACGCGCCAATCGCTGGTCGGCTTGTATTCGAGTTCGCTCTCGATGCGGCGATGCATGGCGGCGAGCAGATCGAGCCGGCCATGCACGTCGCCGATCGCATAGAGGCGCATGCCATCGGGCGCGCGCGCGTCGAGGTAGTGGATGCCGGTCTCGATCAAGGCGGCTTCGTCTCCGTGATCCAGCGAGGCTAGGGTCTAATCGGTGAACAAGACCCTATCGCCGCAACTGGTCCTTGCCCATCTCGGTCACCAGCCGTTTGCCGCACAGTGCCAGCGTGATGTCCATCTCCTTGCGGATGATGTCCAGCGCCAGGGTCACGCCTTGCTTGCCCATGGCGCCCAACCCGTACAGGAACGGGCGGCCGATATAGGTGCCCTTGGCGCCGAGGCAAAGCGCCTTCAGCACGTCCTGGCCCGAGCGGATGCCGCCGTCCATATGCACCTCGATCCTGTCGCCGACGGCATCGGCGATCTCCTCCAGCGCCATGATTGACGACGATGCGCCGTCGAGCTGGCGCCCGCCATGGTTGGAAACGATGATGGCGTCGGCGCCGGTCTCGACCGCCATCAGCGCGTCCTCTTTGTCGAGAATACCTTTCAAGATCAGCTTGCCGCCCCAGCGCTCCTTGATCCAGGCGACGTCCTTCCACGACAGGTGCGGGTCGAACTGCTCCGTCGTCCACGATGCCAGCGAAGCGACGTCGCCGACGCCCTTGGCATGGCCGACAATGTTGCGGAAGGTGCGGCGCTTGGTGCCGGCAATGCCCATCAGCCAGCGCGGCCGCATGGCGATGTTGGCAATGTTGGCCAGCGTCATCTTGGGCGGCGCCGACAGCCCGTTGCGGACATCCTTGTGGCGCTGCCCCAGGATCTGCAGGTCGAGCGTCAACACCAGCGCCGAGCATTTTGCAGCCTTCGCCCTGTCGATCAGGTCGAGCACGAAATCCTTGTCGCGAAGCACGTAGAGCTGGAACCAGAACGGCTTCTTCGTCACCGACGCGACATCCTCGATCGAGCAGATGCTCATCGTCGACAGCGTGAACGGCACGCCGAATTCCTCTGCCGCCTGCGCCGCCAGCATCTCGCCATCGGCATGCTGCATGCCGGTCATTCCAGTTGGGGCAAGCGCCACCGGTATCGCCACTTTCTCGCCGATCATGGTCGATTCCAGCGAGCGGTTGCTCATGTCGACCAGTACGCGCTGACGGAATTTTATCTTCTGGAAGTCCTCCTCGTTGGCGCGGTAGGTGCTTTCGGTCCAGGCGCCGGAATCGGCATAGTCGTAGAACATCTTCGGCACCCGCCGGCGCGCCAGGTCCTTGAGATCGGCAATGGTGAGGATGTCGCTCATGGTGGTTCCTCGTTAGCCAGTCGTCTTGAAGCCGTCGTCGGCGTCGGAGCGCTGCTTAAGCCTGAGCCGCGACACGCGCTGCCAGTCGCCGCTGCGTTCGGCCTCGAGCATCGAGCGCTCGACATAGGAGATATGGTCCATCGCCGCTTGGCGGGCAGCTGAAGGATCGCCGGCCTTCACGGCTTTGTAGATCGCGCCGTGCTGGGCCAGCAGCGCCTCGCGCGCTCCGGGCACGCTGAACACCAGAAGCCGGTTCTGGAACACGCCTTCAGACAGCAGCCGGTAGCAGGAGCGCAGTGTGTGCAAGAGGATGATGTTGTGCGCGCATTCGCACACAGCATGGTGGAACTCGACGTCGATTTCCGCCTCGTCGTCGAAATCGCCGGTGCGGTGCGCCTCGTCCATGCGCGCCATGATGCGGTCGAGCAGCGCAATGTCGTCCGCTGTCGCGCGCCGCGCCGCATATTCGGCCGCAACACCTTCGATCTCGCGGCGGTATTCCAGATAGTCGGTCACCGCCTTGCGGTGCATCGAGATGAGGTCGGTCACCGGCTTGGTGAACAACTGGCCGATGACGTCGGCGACATGGGTGCCGCCGCCGGCCTTGGTGATCAGCAGCCCGCGCCCTTCCAGCGCCTTCAGCGCATCGCGCAGGATCGGCCGCGACACGTCGAACTGGCGCGCCAGCTCGCGCTCGCCCGGCAGCCGGTCGCCGGTGCGCAGCACGCCTTCAAGGATCAGGCTTTCGATCTGCTGCACCACCTCGTCGGCGGTGCGCGAATGCTCGATCCTGGAGAAAATATCGCTCAACGGGGGCCTGGGAAATTGAACCGGCGTCGCGCAAGATAAAGCCAGCGTCGCCAACTGGTCAAATTATTTATCCAATTTGCCCAATCGGGTCGGTCTGCGCGTCGCGCCGGCAGGACCTACGATGCTAGACTTTGGTGTTTACGCGCCTCATGGATTGCCTTTAGAGGACGCCATCACACGAAGGGTCGAGAACAGGGGGACCACCGTGTCGGACGAGACGTCCAACCTCGAATTCCAGCCGCGCGCCCAGGGCAGCGTGATGGGCTTTCCCGCGCATGAGGGACGGCCCGGCGCGATCGGCGAGGTCCATGCCCGGCCGCATCCGCTGATCGAGAAGCCGCGCGTGCTTGTGCAACTCGCCTTCATGACCGAGGGCGGCTCCGGCGTCGACATGGCCGTGCTCTCCGAACTGTCGCGGCGCCTCGGCATCGCGGCGCCCGACCGTCATGCCCGCCACCACGCCATGAAGTGGGGCAAGGGCACGCTGCGCTGGGAGCGGCATACGGAATTCTCGACCTATCTTTGGGAAGGGCCGCTTGCCGAAAGCGGCAGGGCGCAGGAGGATTCTCCTTTCGGCAACGGGTTCTCGCCGCCGGGAACGGTGATCTCAGGCATAAGGCTGGAGATCCGCAAATGGACGCCGGCAAGCGAGAAGCTGATTGCGGCCTTCGACCCGACGAGCCTCTGCTATTCGCTGGTCGAGCGCGGCAATGCGGCCATCGTCACCGATTTCCGCCAGGACGGCGACGGCCTGACCCGCATCCTGGTGCTTGATCGCGGCCTGACGCCGGCGCGGACCGGCGCGCTGTCGCAGCGGCTGATCGACGTCGAGACCTACCGCACGCTTGCCATGCTCGGCCTGCCGCTGGCGCTGACCCTGTCGAGCCGCGCCCGCCGCATCGAAGACCGGTTGGCGCAGACCACGCTGGAAATGAAGGTCACTGAAACCCGCGACAGCCAGACGCTGCTCGCCGACCTGACCGAGCTTGCCGCCGAGCTGGAAGCCGATGCCGCCTCCAGCCTCTATCGCTTCGGCGCCAGCCGCGCCTATGACGGCATCGTTGTCGAGCGGCTGGAGGCGCTGGACGAAGAAGCCGTGCCCGGCTACGACACTTGGGGCGGCTTCCTGCAGCGGCGGGTGGCGCCTGCCATGCGCACCTGCCGTTCGGTCGAGGAGCGCCAGGCCAACCTGTCGCGCAAACTAACCCGCGCCACGACGCTGCTGCGCACGTGGGTTGATGTCGAGGTCGAGAAGCAGAACCGCGATCTGCTGGCGTCGATGAACAACCGCGCCCGGCTGCAACTGCGGTTGCAGCAGACGGTCGAGGGCCTGTCGGTGGCAGCAGTGTCCTACTATGTCGTCGGTCTGATCTCCTACCTTGCCAAGGGCGCCTCGATCTTCGGCCATGCCATTGCGCCCGAAGTCGTCACCGCCGCCTCGGTGCCGGTCGCCATCGTGCTGGTCTGGTGGGGGGTGCGGCGAGTGAGGCGGATGCACTCCGAGCCGGCGAAACATCCGGGGGAGTAGGAGCGCACTTTACCCTCCCCCTTGTGGGGAGGGTCGATCCGCATAGCGGATCGGGGTGGGGGTGCTCGTAAAGAGCTTTCGTCGCGCGGACCCCCACCCCGCTCACTGCGTTCGCGACCCTCCCCACAAGGGGGAGGGTGAATAGCGGCAGATTGCCGCTGCGGAAGGCGGGCAGTACGCTCTTTGCCCGACGCGGTGTTTGCAACATCCGAATGTAATTGGTAAAAGATTTTTACCAGCCAAGCGGAGAACGCCGCCGATGTCCGGCCTTGTCATGCCCAAGCCAGACGACGCCACTATGCGAAGGCGGGCGGAGATCGTCGCCGACATGCGCATCATCGTGCCGGGCGAGGGCGTCGTCGACGCCACCAATGAGATGCGCGCCTTCGAAAGCGACGGCCTCACCGCCTACCGGCAATTGCCGCTGGTCGTGGTGCTGCCGGAAACGGTGGCGCAGGTGTCGCGGGTGCTGAAATACTGCAACGACCGCAACATCCGTGTCGTGCCGCGCGGCTCCGGAACCTCATTGTCGGGCGGCGCGCTGCCGCTCGAGGATGCCGTGCTGCTGGTCATGAGCCGCTTTAACCGCATTCTGGCCATCGACTATCCCGACCGCATCGTCGTCGCTCAGCCAGGCGTTACCAATCTTGGCATCACCATTGCCGTCGAGCAGGAGGGCTTTTACTACGCCCCTGACCCATCCTCCCAGATCGCGTGCTCGATTGGCGGCAATGTCGCGGAAAATTCCGGCGGCGTGCACTGCCTGAAATACGGCCTGACCGCCAACAATGTGCTCGGCATCGAGATGGTGCTGATGAACGGCGAGGTGGTGCGCCTGGGCGGCAATCATCTGGACTCGGAAGGCTATGATCTCCTCGGCGTCATGACGGGGTCCGAAGGCCTGCTCGGCGTCGTCACCGAGGTCACCGTGCGCATCCTGAAAAAGCCGGAGACGGCCCGCGCTCTGCTGATCGGCTTTCCGACCAGCGAGCAGGGCGGCCAATGCGTCGCCGACATCATCGGCGCCGGCATTATCCCTGGCGGCATGGAGATGATGGACCGGCCGGCGATCCATGCCGCGGAAGATTTCATCCATGCCGGCTACCCCCTTGATGTCGAGGCGCTGCTGATCGTCGAACTCGACGGGCCGGGCGTCGAGGTCGATCACCTGATCGGTCTCGTCGAAGCGATCGCCTATAGGAACGGCTCCACCACCTGTCGCATCTCGCAATCCGAACAGGAGCGGCTGAGTTTCTGGGCCGGCCGCAAGGCGGCCTTCCCGGCGGTCGGCCGCATCTCGCCCGACTATTACTGCATGGATGGCACTATCCCGCGCAAGGAATTGCCGCGTGTGCTCGCCGGCATGCGCGAACTGTCGGGAAAATACGGCCTTGGCGTCGCCAATGTCTTCCACGCCGGCGACGGCAATCTGCATCCGCTGATCCTCTACGACGCCAACGTGCCGGGCGAACTCGACAAGGCGGAAAGTTTTGGCGCCGACATCTTGCGGCTCTGCGTCAAGGTCGGCGGCGTCTTGACCGGCGAGCACGGCGTCGGCGTCGAGAAGCGCGACTTGATGCCTGAAATGTTCGACCAGATCGACCTCGATCAGCAAATGCGCGTCAAATGCGCCTTCGACCCCAATCATTTGCTCAACCCCGGCAAGGTGTTTCCACAACTGCGCCGCTGCGCGGAGCTTGGGCGCATGCACGTGCATCGCGGCCAGGTGGCGTTTCCGGACATTCCGAGGTTTTGAGTGGCTAAGTTGGCGCGTGAACACCCCCCTCTGTCCTGCCGGACATCTCCCCCTCAAGGGGAGAGATTGGCAGCTTGCGCGCCTTACCCTTCCTTCAAGGTCGGAGATTGGCGAAATCGGACGCGACTTCCGATCTCCCCCCTTGAGGGGGAGATGTCCGGCAGGACAGAGGGGGGCGCGAAGGAACTCGACCCATCTTCGCCATGACGACCTTCACTCCCACCACATCGGCCGAGACCCTCTCCATCGTCCAATGGGCGGCGGCGGAAGAGACACCTTTGGAAACCATCGGCCACGGCTCCAAGCGCGGCATCGGCCGGCCACACCAGAGCGAACACACGCTCGATCTTTCGAAGCTCACCGGCGTCACCCTCTACGAGCCGGCCGAGCTGGTGCTGTCGGCCAAGGCTGGCACGCCGCTTTCCGAGATCGAAAACCTGCTCGCCGAAAACGGCCAGCAACTTGCTTTCGAGCCGATGGACTACGGCCCATTGTTCGGCGGTATCAAGGGAAGAGGCACGATCGGCGGCGTGCTTGCCGCCAACCTGTCCGGCCCGCGCCGGCTGAAGGCGGGCGCCGCGCGCGACCATATCCTTGGCATCAACGCGGTTGCCGGTCGTGGTGAAGCGTTCAAATCAGGCGGCCGCGTCGTCAAGAATGTTACCGGCTACGATCTGTCGAAGCTGATGGCCAACAGCTGGGGCACGCTGGCTGTATTCACCGATGTCACCTTCAAGGTGCTGCCGGCGGCCGAGATCGAGGTGACGCTTGCCGTGCGCGGCTTGCTCGACGATGCGGCGGCTGCCGCCATGGCGCTGGCGCTAGGCTCCAGCGCCGAAGTGTCGAGCGCCGCCCATCTGCCCGAGCGCACCGCCGCGCGCGTTGCCGGCGGCAGTCTCGGGGCCGACGCCGCAACGCTGCTGCGCGTCGAAGGCTTCGGCCCTTCGGTCGCCTACCGCATCGAGGCACTGAAAACCCTGCTCAAAAATGCGGGCCCGCTGCAGGAGATTGCAGGCGAGGCCTCGCATTCCCTCTGGCGTGACATAAGGGACTGCACGCCATTCGCCGACCGTAGCGAAAAGCCGGTCTGGCGCGTCTCCATGGCGCCGTCTCAGGCCCATCAGATGGTGCTGACGCTGCGCATGCAGATCGGTGTCAGCGCCTTCTACGACTGGCAGGGCGGGCTGGTCTGGCTGCGCATGGAGGAGGGCGATCCCGAGGCCGCCCTGCTGCGCGGGCTGATCAGAAAGCTTGGCGGCGGCCACGCCACGCTGGTGCGCGCCACCCCTTCGCATCGCGCCGCCGTTCCGGTGTTCGAGCCGCAGGCACCGCATATGGCCGCACTGTCGGCACGGCTCAAGGCCGAGTTCGATCCCAAGTCCATCCTCAATCCCGGCCGCATGGCCCAAGGCTAAGATAATGCAAACTAACTTCTCCCTTGCCCAGCTTGCTGATCCGCATGTCGCGGAATCGGAGAAGATCCTGCGCAAATGCGTGCATTGCGGCTTCTGCACCGCCACCTGCCCGACCTATGTGACGCTTGGCAACGAACTGGATTCGCCGCGCGGCCGCATCTATCTCATCAAGGACATGCTGGAGAATGGCCGCCCGGCCGACAAGGAGATCGTCACCCATATCGACCGCTGCCTGTCCTGCCTCGCCTGCATGACGACCTGCCCGTCGGGCGTCAATTACATGCACTTGGTCGACCATGCCCGCGCCCATATCGAGGAAACTTACAAGCGGCCGCTGCTCGACCGGCTCACCCGCGCCATGCTGGCCTTCGTGTTGCCCTATCCCGGGCGCTTTCGTGCCGCGCTGAAACTGGCGAGACTGGGCAAGCCGTTCATTGGTCTGTTCGAAAAGGTGCCGGCCCTGAAGCCGCTCAGCGCGATGCTGAAGCTGGCACCGGCCTCGATCCCGACGGTCTCGCCAATGGCCTCTCCCGGCGTCCATGCTGGCAAGGGGACGAAGAAAGGTCGCGTCGCCATCCTCACCGGCTGCGCCCAATCGGTGCTCGACCCCGCCATCAATGAGACGACGATTGCATTGCTGACCAGGCTTGGCGTCGAGGTCGTGGTGCCGCAGGGCGAAGCCTGCTGTGGCGCGCTGGTCCATCATATGGGCCGCGAGGCAGCAGCCCTTGCCTCGGCCCGGCAGAATGTCGATGCGTGGACGCGTGCCATCGACCAGGGCGGGCTCGATGCCATCGTCATCACCGCGTCCGGCTGCGGCACAACGATCAAGGACTACGGCTTCATGCTGCGCCTCGATCCGGCCTATGCCGACAAGGCCGCGCGGGTCTCGGCGCTGGCCAGGGACATTACCGAATATCTCGCAAGCCTCGACCTGCCCGAGCCGGTGCGCAAACCCGGCACCGTCGTCGCCTATCACTCCGCCTGCTCGATGCAGCACGGTCAGAAGATCATCCGCCAGCCGAAGGAATTGCTGTCCAAGGCAGGCTTCGTCGTGCGCGAACCGCGCGAGGGGCATCTGTGCTGCGGCTCCGCCGGCACCTACAACATCCTGCAGCCGGAGATTTCCGCAAGGTTGCGTGACCGCAAGGTGAAGAACATCGAGGCGACCGACGCCGAAATCGTCGCCACCGGCAACATCGGCTGCATCACCCAGATCGCTTCCGCCGCGAAGCTGCCGGTGGTGCACACGATCAAGCTGCTCGACTGGGCCTATGGTGGTCCGAAGCCGGAGGGCGTCTCCGAAGGAAACCTGGTCGCCGCCGAGTAAGCAGCTATTCCGCTGCCAGCCGGTCCACCACGCCATACGTCGCCTGGTAGCGCGCGCGCTGGCGGCTGAGCGCGACCATTGTGTTGCGCAAGAGGATCGCCACAGTGATCGGGCCGACGCCGCCCGGCACCGGCGTGATCCAGGACGCGACTTCCTTCACGCTCTCGGTGTCGACGTCGCCGACGATGCGGCTCGTGCCGTCCGGGCCGATCTCGGAATTGATGCCGATGTCGATGACGGCCGCACCGGGCTTCACCATGTCGGCCTTGATCAGCCGCGGCTTGCCGACGGCGACGAACAGCGCATCGGCGCGGCGCGCATGTGCCGCCACCGAGCGCGTCATGTGATGGCACACCGTCACCGTTGCGCCTTCGCTCATCAGCAGGAAGGCAATCGGCTTGCCGACGATCTCGGAATGGCCGACGACGACGACTTCGAGCCCCTTGAGGTCGAGGCCGGTTTCCTTGAGCAGCTCGACCGGGGCCGCAGCCGTGCAAGGCGCGAGGTCGAGCTGATTGTAGACGATATTGCCGATCGACGCCGGATGCATGCCCTCGACGTCCTTCAGTGGATGCACCGCCGCTTGCAGCGTCTTGATCGGGATATGCGCCGGCACCGGCCGCTGGATGATGATGCCGGTGACACGCGGGTCGGCGTTCAGGCCGTGGATCGCCGCCTCGAGTTCGCCGGCGCTGATGTCGGCGGGGAACCGCCGCTCCTCGAAACCGATGCCGGCAAGCGCGGCCTTGGCGCGCTGGTTGCGCACATAGACATCGACGGCAGCGGTATCGCCGACGGTGATCGACACCAGCTTGGGCGGAAAACCTTCGGCGGTGGCGATGGCGGCATCCTCGCGCACGGATGCCATGATGCGCTGGGCGACCGGGCCGCCCCGGAGATAGCGGCTATCGTCTGGCGGAGACATGGCTGAACCTTTGCAGCGAGTTTGGCGCAGGGGAGTTTGGCCGTCCCTATAGCAGGGGAAATGCGGCAAGGCAGCGTGAAAGCGAACCGTCATCCCCCTGGCGCGACGTTCTGGCGCAGCCTGGCTCAGCTATAGCCGCAAAGAGAAAGGGCAGCGCGGCTTCCCGGGCTGCCCTTTCCTGACTGGCCGCATCCCCACACGGCCCGTCCCCCGTAAACTCTTCCCGATCCCTGAAGGTCTAGCCTTCTGAACCAGATGATTCGGTAGCCGACTATATCACGACCACGGTCGTTCCAACATTGACCCTCTCGTAAAGGTCAACCACGTCCTCGTTGCGCATGCGGATACAGCCGGAAGATACCGAGCCGCCGATGGTCCATGGCTGGTTGGTGCCGTGGATGCGGTATTCCGTCGTGCCGAGATAGAGCGCGCGGGCGCCTAGCGGATTCTCTTCGCCACCGGCCAGATAGGTCGGGAGGTAGCGGCCCTTGGCAGCCTCGCGCTTGATCATCTCCGCTGGCGGGCGCCAGTCCGGCCAGACGCGCTTGTTGGTGATCTTGTGCGTGCCAGACCATTCGAACCCAGGCTTGCCGGTGCCGACGCCATAGCGCCGCGCCTTGCCGTTCTTCTCGACCAGGAACAGGAAGTTCTGCGTCGTATCGATGACGATCGTGCCCGGCTTCTGCGGGCCGTCATAGGCGACTTCCTGCGGCAGATAGAGCGGATTGATCTGCGGCCGCATCACCACGCGCTTGGCCGGCGCCTGCACGGAAGCAGTGCGCACCCGATCGGGTCGCGCCGGCTGCGCATAGCGAAGTCGCGGCTGCTGGACCATCTGTCGGCTCTGCCGCACGATGCCGGGCGCCCGGCCAAGCTGCAGCACCCAGGGTGCGGAAAGGTCGGGGCTCACCATCACCGGCGGCCTGTCGGCATAGCGGTCGTTGGCGGCAGACGAGGTGACGCCGGCGGCCAGAATGGCCACGGCGCCGAGCACGGAACGCAAAAAGATCTTCATCGGAACGCACCTTGATCGTCGAACGGACGGAGGCGGAACTTGCCCCCGGTTGCGCGATCCTTGGCGCGAAGCGGCAACCGAAACATGAATCGGAATGCGTAAAATGCCGCTTTGTCAGTAAACCTTTTGGTGTGGTTACCGCCGGGTTCAGGAATCTGGTAAAGCCGCGGTAAATGCAGCGCGAAAGCGCGTTAACGGATGGATTGGCCATGGCGCAAGACAACACCGGACTGCTTACCGGCTCCGACGGGATCACGCGCTGCTTCTGGCACGGCAATCTGCCGGTCTATCTGCACTACCACGACCATGAATGGGGCCGGCCGGTCGCCGACGACCGCAGGCTGTTCGAAAAAATCTGCCTCGAAGGCTTTCAGTCCGGCCTGTCCTGGCTGACCATTCTGCGCAAGCGCGAGAATTTCCGCGAGGCCTTCGCCGGTTTCGACTTCGACAAGGTCGCCGCCTTCACCGACGAGGATGTCGAGCGCCTGGTCGCCAATGCCGGCATCATCCGTCACCGCGCCAAGATCGTCTCGACCATCAACAACGCCAAACGGGCGTGCGAAATGGTCGACGAGTTCGGTTCGCTGGCCGCCTGGTTCTGGAAGTTCGAGCCGGGGCCGGAGGAGCGGCCGGCGGTGGTGGACATGGCGCATCTACGCGCCAACCCGACGACAGGGGTCTCGATCAGGATTTCGAAGGAGTTGAAAAAGCGCGGCTGGACCTTTGTCGGCCCGACGACGGTCTACGCCTTCATGCAGGCGATGGGTCTGGTCAACGACCATCTCGAAGGCTGCGTGTGCCGGGAGCAGGTGGAGAAGGAACGCAAGGCCTTTAAGAGGCCGAAGTAGGGCGCTGTCCCCCTACCTCCCCCTTGTGGAGAGGTCGCGCCGAAGGCGCGGGTGGGGGTATCTTGGCGCCGCACCCCCACCCCGACGCTACGCGTCGACCCTCCCCACAAGGGGGAGGGTAAGGAACTCACGTCCCGCTGGCGCCAGTCAGGAACAATCCCGCCACAATCGCCGCCAGTGCCGCAAAGGCCGGATAAATCACCAGCAATCCGGTCATCAGCGCCTCGCGCATGGTGGAACCCTTGCGCTCGTCGGCGGTGACCTCAAACGGACCGAGGCTCGCCGTCACCTGCGCACGGCTCTCGGCCGGCCGCAGCCGGACTTCATGCAGGCCGTCGTCTCTGATGTCGAACTTGTGTGCCGCAGTCATGGCCCCAACCCTTTGTTTCGGCGCGCTTATCGGCTCTGATTGTGTCGGCACGATGCCGCGCCGATGGCGGAATTGTTTCCTTTTGGTGCGTTTTGTTTCGGAGAAGAAGGAAAAAGCGCAAACCCTTGCCGCACAAAGCCGCTTCGGTTAGGACACGCCCACTCCAAACAAGTCATCGATTACTAAGCGAAAAGACCCATCCCATGGCCGACAAATCGGAAAAGACGAAAGCGCGGCTGCCGCGCGGCTTTGCCGACCGCAGCGCGGAAGATATCCGCGCCGTTGAGAAGATGATGGCCACGATCCGTTCGGTCTATGAGCTCTACGGTTTCGAGCCGGCCGACCAGCCGCTGATCGAATACACCGATGCGCTGGGCAAGTTCCTGCCCGACCAGGACCGGCCTAATGAGGGCGTATTTTCTTTCCAGGACGATGATGAGCAGTGGCTGTCGCTGCGCTACGACCTGACCGCGCCGACGGCGCGCTACGTCGCCGAGAATTTTGAGAAGCTGCCGAAACCCTATCGCAGCTACCGCTCCGGCTGGGTGTTCCGCAACGAAAAGCCCGGCCCGGGCCGCTTCCGCCAGTTCATGCAGTTCGACGCCGACACGATCGGTACGCCGGGCGTCGCAGCCGACGCCGAGATGGCCATGATGATGGCCGACGTGATGGAAGCGCTTGGCATCAAGCGTGGCGACTACGTCATCCGGGTCAACAACCGCAAGGTGCTGGATGGCGTGCTGGAGGCGATCGGCCTTGGCGGTGACAACAATGCCGGCCGCCGGCTGACCGTGCTGCGCGCCATCGACAAGCTGGACAAGCTCGGGCCGGAAGGCGTGAAGCTTCTGCTTGGGCCGGGCCGATGGGATGGCGGCAAGGAAGGCGAGGGCGACTTCGCCAAGGGCGCTGGTTTGGACGACGGGCAAGCTGAAGCAGTTCTCCTCGCCACGGCAAGGAACGCACAGGTCGACCAGGTTTCCATAGTGGGCTCGAACCCGACTTACCAAGAAGGCGTCGGCGAGCTCGCGACGATTGAAGCCCTGGTCAGGGCGGCCGGATATGGCGAAGATCGCATCGCCATGGACCGCTCCATCGTGCGTGGCCTCGAATACTACACCGGCCCGGTTTTCGAGGCCGAGCTTCTGGCCGAAATCCCCAACGAAGACGGCCAGATCGTGCGCTTCGGTTCGGTCGGTGGTGGCGGCCGCTATGACGGGCTGGTCTCGCGCTTCCGTGGCGAGCCGGTGCCGGCGACCGGCTTTTCGATCGGCGTCTCCCGCCTGATGACGGCGCTGAAGAACCTCGGCAAGCTGGACACCACCGATGTCATCGCGCCGGTCGTCGTGCTGGTGATGGACAAGGATACGGAAAGCCTAGGTCGCTACCAGAAGATGGTGGCCGATCTGCGCGCGGCCGGCATCCGCTCCGAAATGTATCTCGGCGGCGCCGGCATGAAGGCGCAGCTGAAATATGCCGACCGCCGCGGCAGCCCGGTCGCCATCATCCAGGGCGGCGACGAGCGCGCCAAGGGCAAGTTGCAGATCAAGGATCTGGTCGAGGGCGCCCGCATGTCGGCCGAGATCACCGACAACGCCGAATGGCGCGCCGCAAGGCCGGCACAGGTCACGGTGGCGGAGAGCGAGTTGGTCGCCGAGGTGAAGAAGATTTTGGCTGCGCAGGCCGCTGACCGTGCGAAGGGTGGCGCTTGAACGCCCCCCTCTGGCCTGCCGGCCATCTCCCCCTCAAGGGGGGAGATTGGATGTCGCGCATGGTTTCGCCAATCTCCGGCGTTGAAGAAGAGGCGCTGCGCTCCAAGCTGCCAATCTCCCCCCTTGAGGGGGAGATGGCCGGCAGGCCAGAGGGGGGTGCCTCGCGCCACGCATGACCTCCCGCTATCCCGCCATCGCATCCGAAATCACAAACCTCTTCGCCACCCGCAACACCCATGCGGTTGAGGTCGCGGTGCTGCAGCCGGCCGACCCATTCCTCGACATGGCCGGCGAGGATCTGCGCCGCCGCATCTTTCTCACCGAAAGCGAGACCGGCAAGACGCTGTGTCTGCGGCCCGAATTCACCATCCCCGTCTGTCTCGACCACATCGCCTCGCAGGCCGGCACGCCGCGCCGCTATTGCTATCTCGGCGAAGTGTTCCGCCAGCGCCGCGAGGGCGGCAACGAGTTTTTCCAAGCCGGCATCGAGGATCTCGGCGACCGCGATACGGCCAAGGCCGATGCGCGTTCGCTGGCCGATGCGCATGCGCTGCTGCAGCTGGTGCTGCCGGCGCAACCTCTTGCGATCACGCTCGGCGACCAGACCATCTTCGAGGCGGTGCTGGCGGCCCTCGGCCTGCCGCGCGGCTGGCGCATGCGACTTGCGCGTGCCTTCGGTTCGGCGCCGATGCTGCAGGCAGCGTTGTCCGATCTCGCCAACCCGCCACGCAACGGTCAGCTTGACGGCGAAGTCGCGGCCCTTGTCCTCAATGGCGATCTCGAAGCGCTTTCCGCCCACATTGCCGGCGGCATGGAAGAGGCCGGCCTGCTGGCATCCGGCGGACGCGCGCCCGCCGACATTGCCCGGCGGCTGATCGAAAAGGCCGAACTGCGCAGCGTGCGGTTGTCGAACGAAGCGTTTGCGGCGCTCAGGGATTTTCTCGCCATCGACGTGCCGCTCGACGGCTCGAGTGCTGCGCTCGAAAGTTTTGCGGCCTCTGCCGGGCTTTCGCTGGGCGCGGCGCTGGAAAAATTCGCCGCCCGCGCCAAAGCCATCGAGGCAAATGGCCTGCCTGCAAAGACGATCCGCTACGACGCTGCCTTCGGCCGTCCGCTGGATTACTACACCGGCATCGTCTTCGAGATCGCAGCACTTGGTGGCGAGCGGCCGCTGGCCGGCGGCGGTCGCTACGACCGGCTGCTGACCCTGCTCGGCGCCAAGACGCCGATCCCCGGCGTCGGCTTCTCTGTCTGGCTCGACCGCATCGAAGCGCTGCGGGGAGAGCCGCAATGATCACGCTGGCGATCCCATCGAAAGGCCGGCTCAAGGAGCAGGCCGTGGAGGTACTGGCCAGGGCCGGGCTTGCCGTCAGCCTGCCCGGCGATGAGCGCCAGTACCGCGCCCGCATCGACTGCGCCGAGGGCATCGAGGTGGCGTTCCTGTCGGCGTCCGAAATCGCCGGCGAGATTGGGCAAGGTTCGGTCGACCTCGGCATTACCGGCGAGGATCTGCTGCGCGAAAACCTCGCCGACTGGGAGGCGCGCGCCGAAATCGTCGCTCGCCTCGGCTTCGGCCATGCCGATGTCGTGGTCGCGGTGCCCGGCATCTGGCTCGACGTCGATACTATGGCCGATCTCGACGATGTCGCCGCCGATTTCCGCCAGCGCCACGGCAGGCGACTGAGGATCGCAACCAAATACTGGCGGCTCACGCAGCAGTTCTTCTCGCAAAAGCACGGCATCCAGGTCTACCGCATCGTCGAAAGCCTCGGCGCCACCGAAGGCGCACCGGCCGCCGGCCTCGCCGATGTCATCGTCGACATCACCACCACCGGCTCGACCCTACGCGCCAACCATCTCAAGGTGCTGGCCGATGGGGTTGTGCTGGAGTCGCAGGCTTGCCTGGTGGCTGCCCGGAAAGATCGTGCGCCGGCGGATGAGGCGCTAGTGCGGGAAATCGCCGCGAAGATGAGCGCGCTCCCTCCCCCTTGAGGGGAGGGTGGACAGCCGCCAAAGGCGGATGGACGGGTGGGGTCGCTCCGGCAGTGCTCGACGCGAGACGACCCAAGCCGGGTCGACCGTGACCAAGGAAGTCGAGCACTTCGCCGAGGACCCCACCCGCCTCGCTTCGCGAGGCACCCTCCCTCGAGGGGAGGGAAACCGCCTGTACTTTCCACCACCCCATCAGGCTGCTAGGCTCACTCATCGGGAGGAGACGGCGATGGCGATCAATCTCGACGAGCTCAAGAACGCCACCAATCTGCGCGGGCGCGGCAGGGCGTTCATCGCGCCGATCGATGGCAGGGCGCATGTCTCCGGCGAGCGCACCCCGTCGCTGCTCGACAAGACGATCCCTCAGCTTTTCTCCGGCACGGTCAGCAAATACGCCACGCAGGATGCTGCCGTCTTCGTCGGCCAGGACAAGCGCTTCACCTGGAGCGAACTGTCGGACACGGTCGATACGCTCGCCGCCGGCTTCCTGGCGCTTGGCCTCGAAAAAGGCGACCGTGTCGGCATCTGGTCGCCTAACCGCTGGGAATGGCTGGTCACCCAGTTCGCCACCGCTCGGATCGGCCTGATCCTGGTCAACATCAACCCGGCCTACCGGCTGACGGAGCTGGAATATGCCCTCAACAAGGTCGGCTGCAAGGCGCTGGTCACCGCCGCCAGCTTCAAGACCTCTGACTATCTCGGCATGCTCGAGACGCTGGCGCCGGAGCTGGCCAGGGCCACCCCCGGCAAGCTCAGGGCGCAGAAATTGCCGGCGCTGAAGATCGTCATTCGCATGGGCGATGACAACTCGCCCGGCATGTTCAATTTCGCCGACGTGCTGTCGATGGCCGGCCGTGACGAGCATGACAGCCTCGACCGCATCTCCGAAGGGTTGAAGCCGGGCGAAGCCATCAACATCCAGTTCACTTCGGGCACGACGGGCGCGCCCAAGGGCGCGACCCTGACCCACACCAACATCGTGAACAACGGCAATTTCGTCACCGTGGCAATCAGGCTCACCGTCGACGACCGGCTCTGCATCCCGGTGCCGCTCTATCACTGCTTCGGCATGTCGATGGGCACGATGGGCTGCGTCACCAAGGGCGCGACCATGGTTTTCCCGGGCGAGGGTTTTGACGCCGGCGCGACGCTGAAAGCGGTGGCGCAGGAACGCTGCACCGGCCTCTACGGCGTACCGACCATGTTCGTCGCCATGCTCGACCATGCGGATTTCGCCAGCTTCGATCTCTCCAGCCTGCGCACCGGCATCATGGCGGGCTCACCATGCCCGATCGAGGTGATGAAGAAGGTGGTGTCGCTGATGCATATGGAAGAGGTGACCATCGCCTATGGCATGACCGAGACCAGCCCGGTGTCGTTCCAGAGCAGCGTCGACGACCCGCTGGAAAAACGCGTCTCCACCGTCGGCCGCATCCACCCGCATGTCGAGGTCAAGGCCATCGATGCCAGTGGCGCCACCGTCGCAATCGGCACGCCCGGGGAGCTTTGCACACGCGGCTATTCCGTGATGAAGGGTTATTGGGACGACGCGGAAAAAACCCGCGAGGCGATCGACAGCGATGGCTGGATGCACACCGGTGATCTCGCCACGATCGACTCCGAGGGCTATTGCAACATTGTCGGCCGGGTCAAGGACATGGTCATCCGCGGCGGCGAAAACGTCTATCCCAGAGAGGTCGAGGAATTTCTCTATCGCCATCCCAAGGTCAAGGAGGTGCAGGTGTTCGGTATCCCCGACGCCAAATATGGCGAGGAGCTGTGCGCCTGGATCGTGCTGAAGCCCAACCAGATCGCGACCGAGCAGGAGATTAGGAACTTCTGCGCCGGCCAGATCGCCCACTACAAAATCCCCCGCTACATCCGCTTCCGCACCGAACTGCCGATGACGGTGACGGGAAAACCGCAGAAGTTTCTGATGCGCGAGGCGATGGTGGAGGAGCTAGGGCTGGTGGTGCAGAAGACGGCTTGAGGGGTGAGGGCCGGGGGACGGGACTGCCCGGCTTCTAAACGACACTGGGGTGCTCGACAGGCTTCCGCAAGGTTCGCCGAACGCATTGGGGCTTGAATGACTGGTTTCGCACGATCAGCGACTTCCTATGCGATGCCTTTGGCCGCGCTGGCACTGGCCGTTGCGGTCAGAGCCAGCGGGCTACCGGTGGACGAAGGTTCGCCGAGCGTCAGGATTCTCGTCGGAGCGCTCTCGAGTGCGATCATGTTCATCACTATTTTCGTGGTGCTCGATCACGCCGAGGCGGTGGCCCACCGTGTGGGGGAACCCTACGGCACATTGGTGCTGACTTTTGCCGTAACGGCAATCGAGGTGTCGATCATCGTTTCCATGATGCTGCATGGAGAGAACAACCCCACGCTTGCACGTGAGTCCGTCTTCTCGACGGTGATGATTGCCTCCACCGGCGTTGTGGGGACGTGTCTCACGTTTGGCGGCTGGCGTCATCGCAAGCAGGCAATTGTCCGGCAAGGGACAAGCGCATATCTGGCGGTTCTGGCTGCACTGACCGTCATGACGCTTATCCTGCCGACCTACACGCGGACCACCGATCCCGGCACATTTTCGGCAGCTCAGCTTGGCCTTGTGAGCGTACTTTCCGTGCTGCTCTATGCAAGTTTTGTGTTCGCGCAAACCGTCCGGCACCGGGACGACTTCATCGAAGGACTGGCACACGACCTTTCGGCGCGAACCGCCCCTCACAAAAGCATCTATTCCAGCGCTCTGCTCCTGGCAATCGGACTGATCGGAATTGTCATGCTCGCCGAGCAGGTTGCCGCAAGTGTTGAAAATGCGCTCGTTGCTTACCAGGTGACCCAGGCTGACAGCATTGTGGGGGCAATGATCGCGGGTCTGGTTTTGATGCCGGAAGCCATTTCGGCGGTTCGCGCTTCACTCAACAATGAGCTGCAGCGCGGCCTGAATGTCGCAATGGGTTCGGCTTGCGCCACTATTGGTTTGACGATACCTGCGGTCGCAGCAGCCAGCCTGCTTACGGGACGAGGGTTGACCCTGGGGCTCCCGGAAGCTGACGCAGTACTTTTGGTTTTAGCGCTTTTCATATGCGGCGTAAGCTTTAGCAACGAAAGGACGACCTTCCTGACCGGAATCGTCCATGCCGTTGTATTTTTTACGTATGTTTTTCTGGTATTTATCCCTTGAGGCTTTGGTGCGGTCTGGCGACCAGCCATCAATGCGGGTATTCGCGAACGCGCCTGATTTGAGTTTCTTTTCGGGGTTCCCAAGGCGACATCCAAGACCCAAACGACTCACACCCCCAGCACCGCCGCATCCAACCCCCGAATGATCTTCGCCAACTCGACGCATTCATCATGCCGCACCTTGTTGCGGCGCCAGGCGAGGCAGATCGTGCGTTGCGGCATTGGCTCCTGGAACGGCACGATCTTGAGGTCCGGCATGGCGCTGGCCGGCCTTGCCGCCATTTCGGGGATGAGCGTGACGCCGAGACCATGCGCCACCATCTGCAGCAGCGTCGTCAGGCTGGTGGCGCCGTAGCTTGCCATCGCTACGGGACGCACGCTGCCGCACAGGGCCAGCGCCTGTTCGCGCAGGCAGTGGCCTTCCTCCAAAAGCATCAACCGCTCCAGCGCCGGGCTTTCCGGCGGCACCGGTGGCGAGGCGAAGGCTGGATCTCCGGCTGGCACGGCGAGGAAGAAGCGGTCGGCGAACAGTTCCTCGGTGACCAGGCCCGGCTGCTCGAGCGGCAGCGCGGCAATGAAGGCGTCGAGCCGTCCGGTTGCCGTGTCCTCGACCAGTGATGCCGTCACTGCTTCGCGCAGTTCGAGCTGCAGGGACGGAAAATGCCGCTTCAGCTCCGGGAGCACATGCGGCAAAAGATACGGCGCCACGGTCGGGATGATGCCCAGCCGGAAGCGGCCTTCCATGGCCGGGCGGCCGCGCCGGGCCGTCGTCTCGACATCACTGATGTCGCGCAGGATGCGCTCGATGCGTGGCAGCAGCGCTTGCGCCTCTTCCGTCATCCGCACCGTCTTGCCGCCGCGCTCGAACAGCCGGCAGTTCAGCCTTTGCTCCATCTCGGCGATTTGCGCGGACAGCGCCGGCTGGCTGACGCCGGCGAGTTTTGCGGCGCGGCCGAAATGCAGCGTTTGCGCCAAAGCCTCGAAATATTGCATCTGCCGCACGGTCAAGCCAATCATAAGGAAAGCCTATCGCAACAAACAGGAAAGGCAATTTGTTTTTATCGAAGAGACGGCTTAGTCTGGAACCATTCCAGAGTGGCGCGGCTCCCGGCCGGCCCGGAAAAAACAACACATAAATCAGCAATTCGGAGGCCAAGATGGACGCGATGACCGACGACAACAGCGCCGGCAAATGCCCGGTCGCGCATGGAACCTCCGCCAGGACCAACCGCGACTGGTGGCCGAACCAGCTCGACATCGGCGTTCTCCACCAGCAGTCGAGCCTTTCGGACCCGATGGGCGAAGCTTTCGACTACGCCGCGGAGTTCAAGACGCTCGACCTCGACGCGGTGATCGAGGATTTGCACAAGGTGATGACGGATTCGCAGGATTGGTGGCCGGCCGATTTCGGCCATTACGGGCCGCTGTTCATCCGCATGGCCTGGCACAGCGCCGGCACCTATCGCATCGGCGACGGCCGGGGTGGCGCCGGTGCGGGCCAGCAGCGTTTCGCGCCGCTGAACAGTTGGCCGGACAACGCCAATCTCGACAAGGCGCGCCGGCTGCTGTGGCCGGTCAAGCAGAAATACGGCCGCAAGATCTCCTGGGCCGACCTGTTGATTCTCACCGGCAACGTTGCGCTGGAATCGATGGGCTTCAAGACCTTTGGCTTTGCCGGTGGCCGCGCCGATGTCTGGGAGCCCGAGCAGGATGTCGACTGGGGTTCGGAAACCAAGTGGCTCGACGACAAGCGCTATTCCGGCGACCGTGAGTTGCACGGCCATCTCGGCGCGGTGCAGATGGGCCTGATCTACGTCAACCCGGAAGGGCCGAACGGCAAGCCGGATCCGCTGGCCTCGGCCCGCGACATCCGCGAGACCTTCGGACGCATGGCAATGAACGATGAGGAAACCGTGGCGCTGATCGCCGGCGGCCACACCTTCGGCAAGACCCATGGCGCCGGTGATGCAACACTGGTCGGCGCCGAGCCGGAAGGCGCGGGCATCGAGGCGCAGGGCCTCGGCTGGTCGAGCAAGCATGCCACCGGCATTGCCGGCGATGCGATCACGTCCGGCCTCGAAGTTACCTGGACGACGACGCCGACCAAGTGGAGCAACAACTTCTTCGACAATCTCTTCAACTTCGAATGGGAGCTGACCAAGAGCCCGGCCGGGGCCCATCAGTGGACGCCGAAGGGCGGCTCTGGCGCGGCTACGGTGCCGGACGCGCACAATCCCTCGAAGCGTCATGCGCCGGCAATGCTGACCACCGACCTCGCGCTGCGGGCCGACCCGGCCTATGAGAAGATCTCGCGCCGCTTCCACGAGCATCCGGAGCAGTTCGCCGATGCCTTCGCCCGTGCCTGGTACAAGCTCACCCATCGCGACATGGGGCCGGTCGTGCGGTATCTCGGCCCGCTGGTGCCGAAGGAAGAGCTGATCTGGCAGGATCCGGTTCCGGCCGTCGACCATGAGCTGGTCAGCGACCAGGATATCGCATTGCTGAAGGCCAAGATCCTGGCTTCGGACCTCAGCGTTTCGCAATTGGTCTCGACCGCCTGGGCCTCGGCCTCGACCTTCCGCAACTCCGACAAGCGCGGCGGCGCCAATGGCGCGCGCATTCGTCTGGCGCCGCAGAAGGACTGGGAGGTCAACCAGCCTGTCGAACTGGCCACCGTGCTGGCGAAGCTCGAAGCCATCCAGAACGAGTTCAACGCAGGCGGCAAGAAGGTCTCGCTGGCCGACCTCATCGTGCTCGGCGGCGTCGCCGCGGTCGAGAAAGCGGCGCAGGATGGCGGCAATGCGGTGAAGGTTCCCTTCACGCCCGGCCGCACCGACGCCTCGCAGGCGCAGACCGACGTCCATTCCTTTGCGGCGCTCGAGCCGAAAATTGACGGCTTCCGCAACTATGTCAGGGGCAAACCGCCGATGTCGGTCGAAGCCATGCTGGTCGACCGGGCGCAACTGCTCAACCTGACGGCGCCGGAGATGACGGTGCTGGTTGGTGGCCTGCGCGTGCTCGGCGCCAACACCGGCGGCTCGAAGCATGGTGTGTTGACCGACAGGCCGGGCACGCTGACGAACGACTTCTTCGTCAACCTGCTCTCGATGAGCACCATCTGGGATCCGGCCTCCGAGCCGGGCTCGCATGAGGTCTATGAAGCACGCGACCGCAAGACCAGGGCAGTCAGGTGGACCGCCACACGCGCCGACCTGATCTTCGGCTCGCATGCGCAGCTGCGCGCGCTGGCCGAGGTCTACGGGTCGGCGGATGCCGGGCAGAAATTCGTTGGCGATTTCGTCAAGGCGTGGACCAAGGTGATGAACGCCGACCGTTTCGACATCGCTGCCTGATACAACCTCCCAAACGAAGGGGGGGGGGGGGGGCGCCGGCCCCGGCGGGGATGTATTATATAAACAAAAAACAGGGGCCGCGACGACTTACGTGTGTATTGCGGGGTGGGGGGGGATTATTAAAAAAAGAGAGGGGGGGGGGGGG